>CAWVWU010000203.1:0-6329 GCA_963933925.1 uncultured Puniceicoccaceae bacterium | reverse complement strand
CCTAAAACTACCCGTGCCCAGGCCTCCGGGCTCAATCGCATCAACCGTAGACGGAGAAATTATATCCGCCCGAACCACCCCTGCCATCACAGAGCCCTCTTCCCATTGCAAATTCTGAGCCTCCTTAACGAGTCGATCCACATCCGCCAAGGTTCTCGGATTAAAGACCCCGTATTCTTCCTGATCAGCAGTCACCCCAACCACCAACATGTCCCGAAGTCCAAATGTACTCTTAAGCTCATTGTGACGCACCCGGGCAGGCTCATCCTCGGGGAGCATATTCTCCGGATCCGTATCCACTCTCAACTGAGAGAGACCGAGGGTCCTCTCAGGAAAAACCATCGGCCACGCCACCAAAAAAGCCAGTAATACCGCCACTCCAATCGAAATCGCAAACGACAAGCGAGGGCGATTTAAACCTAGTTCAATCAAAAATTTCTTCACAATAACTCACCCCCACAATTCCACTCACCCTGTAGACACTTCGCTTAACGAAACGCACAACCTGGCTTAGCTCCCATCTTCTTCAAAATCATCGCCAATGGGCAAAAACCGGTAAATGCAGCCTGCAACATATTAAGCCCCACAAACGCAGGCAAAATACGCCAATACGGATTAACCATCTCACCCAGCACCAAACCAATGCCAATAACCACTCCAGCAAACGCAAAAACATATCGATCAATATTCATAATAGTATTAATTTAGATTTATCTAATTTAGAAGTTACTTATATTAGTATTTTCTAATTTACACTTGTCAAGCATTACGCTGCACTCTACACCACTTTCGAAATTAAGCCATGCCATCCGAACAAGATATAGACTCTCTAATGAAGGCCGTAGGAACGCTAAAGGCTATGGCCAACCCCAAACGCCTCGCCATTCTCTGCCGCCTCGGGGAAAAAGAGGAGAGCGTCTCAGAACTATCTTCGCATGTGGACCTAAGCCAATCTGCTTTATCACAGCACCTTGCAAAGCTAAGAGAGCTCAATTTGGTCGCAACCCGCCGCGAGCAGCAAACGATCTACTATCATCTTGATTCACCTGAAATCAAAACATTGATAGAAGCCCTGCGAAGCCTCTACTGCAAAAAAGACTAAGTTTAAAACCTCTATCTGAACCTTCTCAACTCTCAGCAGAAGGGAATGATGCCTCCCACGCGGTTCGACTCCCAGCCTGACAGCGCCCACTTTGCTTCATATCAAGGATACCTTTTCGAATCTCACGCTCCAACTCCTTGGCCTTAATCGGCTTGCTTAAATAGGCATCCATTCCGGCTTCAAGGCACTTTTCTCTGTCTCCTAAGATCGCATTCGCAGTGAGGGCAATAATCCACGGTCTCTCCTGCACATTAGGCAAGCGTTCCACAATTTTTCGCGTCGCCGTTAAACCATCCATCTCAGGCATCTGCATGTCCATAAAGATCATATCATAGGCATGCTTACCAAGTGCCTCCAGAGCTTCGATACCATTGCTCGCGAGATCAGCTTTATACCCAATACTCGATAAAATCCTCAAGGCCACCTTTTGATTGATTAGGTGATCCTCAACGAGCAGAACCCTTAAATTCGATTCGGGTTGCGGTAAACTCACATTCTTCGAATTACCTCTTTTTACAGGCGCCGTTTCAAACACCTTCATCAGCATTGTAAGAATCTGACGGGGCGTAGCAGGCTTACACACAGAAGACACAAACAGTGCATGATCTTCATCCGATAAACGTTCACCTATCGACGAATGAATCACCAACGGGATTTGTCCATATCTAGAGTCTCCCTTTAACTGCTTCGCTAATTCGATGCCATCTAATTCAGGCATATGCATATCCACTATCGCAACATCAAACAACGAGTCATTGTTCAATGCCTCAAGAACCGTACTTGAATCAATAATACATTTTGTAACGACCCCCACTTTCTTCAATATATCAGAGAGGATACGACAATGCATAGGACTATCATCCACGATAAGAACACGCTTTCCTTCGACTTTGTCTTTTGCAACATCCCATATTGATCGAGATAATTGAGGTTTCGTCCCCACGACAGCCGTAAAGAAAAATGTCGATCCTTCACCCTCTACACTTTCTACCCACATCCGCCCTCCCATCAATTCGGCAAGACGCTTACTAATAGACAAACCAAGACCGGTCCCACCATATTTTCGAGTCGTTGTAGAATCAGCCTGTGAGAATGAATCAAAAATCGAATCCACACGATTTGCAGGAATCCCTATTCCTGAATCCTTAATCGAAAATTCCAATACAATCTCATTCGCAATCAATTGCGTAGTCCCTAGGCTTAACGCGACATTTCCTTTTTCCGTAAACTTCAACGCATTGCTAATCAGGTTCACTACAATCTGTCTCAATCGAGTTGAATCACCCAACACAATCTCTGGCAGATCTGTGCTTAATTCATAGAGAAGATCGACACCCTTTTCAAACGCCGGAGTAACCATTAAGTCGAGAGCTCCCTTAACACATTCAGCTAAATCAAAAGAAACCTCTTCCAACTCCATCTTACCGGATTCAATTTTGGAAAAATCCAATATTTCATTGATTATCGTCAACAAAGAATCGCTACTATACTGAATCGTCTTCGCATAGTCCATTTGCTCCTCATTGAGCGTCGTATTCATTAACAATGAAGTCATCCCAAACACCCCATTCATCGGAGTGCGGATCTCATGACTCATCATAGCAAGAAACAGACTCTTAGCCTCATTTGCACTCTCAGCAGCTTCGATAGATTGCTTCAACTGAGCCGCGTCGCGTTTCTGATCCGTGATATCTACCAAAGTACAGACCTCCTGATATCCTTGACTATCAGAATCCCATTTTCTCAACCAAGTCGCTTCCACCCATACAATTCGCCCGCCCTTATGAATATAGCGTTTCTCAAGAGTAAATTCATCGATCTCTCGACTGCGTAATTTATCACGCATCCTCTTCTGTTCTTCGACTTCATCAGGATGGCTAATCATTGAGAAGATCCCTGGCTTATCGATATCCTCTTCCTTCATTCCCGTAATCGCCAAATGCGAAGGGTTAAAGAACCTATCCTTTAATGTTTTCCCAGTATCATCCTTCCTTTCTGAATACCAATAGAGACCAATCGGAGCCGATTCGAATACAAAACGAAGTTGAGCCTCTTTTCGTTTCACAAGTTCACTCGCTTCTCGTATTGGAGTAATATCAACAAGAGTACTCAGTTCCTGCATTCCCTTTCCATCCTCATCCCAAAGTCGCAACCACGACACACGAACCCATACCAATCCCCCATCCTGACGAAGATAACGCTTCTCCATCGAAAACTCATAAATCTCACGATTATCCATCTGCTTTCGAAGCCGATTCTGCTTCTCGATATCGTCGGGATGGGTGATCTCTGCAAAAATTCCTGGCCTATCAATATCTTCGTTAGCAATACCTGTTATACGTTCATGAGCAGGATTATTCATTGATTCCTTCACTCTGCCCAATAGCGGATCTTCACGCTCCGAGTTCCAACGCATCCCCATCGGAGAAGATTCAAAAACAAAGCGTAACTGCTCTTCCTTACGTTTCAATCGCTCCGTTTGTGCCTTGAGTTCTGTGATATCCACCAGGGCACTCAACTCCTGATAACCATTCCCATCGTCATCCCAAATACGATACCAGGTGCCATGAACCCAAATGATTTTTCCATCATCACCAAAGTAGCGCTTCTCCATTGAATACTCGGAAATCTCACGATTCGCCATCTTCTCAATGAAGACCTTCTGAACTGCCACATCATCAGGATGAGAAATTCGTGCAAATATGCCAGGCACATGGACTTCCTCATCGCTCAATCCACAAATCTTTTTATGTGCCTGATTAAAAATTTTATCTCTGACTTTTCCTTTTACGGCATCGTCTCGCTCAACAGACCAAAACATCCCAATCGGAGACGATTCGAAGATAAACCTCAGCTTCTTATCGCTACGATCAAAGGATTTTTGAAGCTCATTAACCGAACTCTGGTCCAAAATACCAACGGTAACAATTGAAGTGCCTTGCTCTTCAAGCTCTAGCCTACGGACTTCAAATCTCACGGAAACAGATGCAAAAGACACTTTCTCGATTGTGACTACCGCCTCAAACGAATCCCTCTTCCCTCTTTCAAAGGATGCTACCATTTCAAGGAAATCATCGGAATCCTCCGCAACCACATCTCGTAAAATCCTTCCAAAGTCCAAGGTTGGTGTACTGGATTCTATAGCCAATAAGCCCTCGATGCCCTTACTTGCCGCCCATTCACCCTTTTCGCTCAGGACGATGAGATCAGCCCCTTTAGGCATCCCCGCAAGAACAACGGCAACGATTGAATCTAGACGAGCATTTTTAGGGGCATCGGTTCGCAAAATTCCCTTCAAAAACCAAACACCAAAATACAGAAAAGCTGAAGCTCCTAGCCCGTAAAGAACTCCCTGCTTTACTTCGGCCGAAAGCGAAACCCATCGTAAGATCAAGACACCAAGGCACATCACCACGAGAAGACAAACAGCCAAAAGCCATCGACTTCTCATGTCCTGATGAGACGAAACGTGGGATCCTTCAAATAACATGGGGCACAAAAAAGGGAATAAACCTATTCCATAGATCGGCAATACACCCCACTTCATTAGGCAAGGACCCAAACTAACTACCTAGTTATCATGATTTTTTGAGTAAAAAGGAAAAAAGCCTTAACGATTCACTAAATTCTCAAATCCCCAACTAACCCAAGGCCTCATTCGAGGCTAATTGAAAAATCTAAAATCCTCTCCTTCAACACGCCATAATCCTTTCGCAATCTTTAGCTGAATTTCCCGGTTCCTAAAAAGACGACCCAATCAATATTAGCCGCAATTACTTTTCAATCTCAGCTACATATACTGAACTTATCCCGTGACTCCGGTCAAAAAATCTAACCACCAACTCAAAAAATCTTCGTGTCTTTCGTGGACTTCGTGGGCAAAAAAACGACCCAGCCAACCGTAGCTCAGCGGGCTGAAGACTGAAACCAATTCTCAATCAACAAGCTTTCAATAACGAAAAGCGTGCACCGCTGCCTAACTAACAGCTTCGGCGATCGCACGACGCATCGCGTCATCCCCAGAGATATGACCAAAGCCCTTCATATCCACATCAAACTCCTTCATTGGGAATTCCGGTCGACCTAAGAAGTCAACGTCTCCTCCCATCGCCTTCAGCAAGGCATAGGACGCCGCAATATCCCAAACCTTAATTCCGTGCTCCATCACCCCATCGGTGATGCCCAGAGCGACATAGGTCATATGCAACGTGCTACTCCCAAAACTTCTCAACTTAAACTTACGCTGAATCTTCCCATCAGCCGCAATCGCCGATTCCGTTGAAGACGCCTGCACTGCCACAATACACTGTGGATTAGGAACCTGAGACTCTCGACTCACCGGATCATCGCCATTAAAGACCCCAATCCCCGGGCCACCATGAAACAACGCCCTCAAACTATGATCGTACACAAATCCGTACACCGGATCCCCATCCTTGAGTAAACCCAAGGAAATCGCACAAATCGGTAATCCATTCGCAAAATTATTAGTCCCATCAATCGGGTCCAACACCCAAGAATACCCCGCCTTAACGGGAATCACTCCCGCATTCGGATCGGCTTCCTCGCTAAAAACCTGATCCTTCACAAACTCCCCTAAAATCGCCTCAGTAAAAGACTTCGACAAATAGAGGTCTGCCTCAGTCACGCGCGAGCCATCTCGCTTCCACTGACTGCCCACACTCCCGAACATCTCTGCAAAATAGGAAATCCGTTCCTCAACAGCCTTCCGCCCAAATGCTATACGCTTTTGCAATTCCTCATTCATCCCCAACTTTAAAAGACCCCTTGCCCCAACAAGTGAAGATAATTCAACCAAATCTCTCAATCTCAATGAAGCCAAACAACACACAAGATAGAGACAAAGAGAAACCTAGAGTCATCTTAAAAGACAATGACACATCAGCTCTGAAGCTGTGAATTCACTCCCAGTTTTAATGATCAGATTTTTGTGCCCCATGTGCTTTTTGTGGTTAAAACCCAGTTCATAGCATCAACTAAAGATTAGCTGACAACACGCCACCCCACCATCCCAAGTTGCCCTAGTCCCTCAACGCCCAAACCGCCTGACACTTCGCGACGATCTTCTCAAACGCCTTCGGAGTAACCGCCTGTTTCGGATCATCCCCCAGCCCCTTACTCGGGTCCAAGTTCGCCTCAATGCACAACCCACCCGCCCCATAAGCGATCGCAGCCAAAGAACACGCCTCCACATACGAAGCCTTCC
>CAWVWU010000202.1:0-6341 GCA_963933925.1 uncultured Puniceicoccaceae bacterium | reverse complement strand
ACTAAAAAATGGTTCGAAAAAACCGAACGGAGCCTAGCAAATTTCAGCCACGTCATGTTCGGCTCAATCAATGGCGAAGACGGTAAACCGATCAAATCACGCTCAGGCGATCCAATCCGCCTCAAAGAGCTCCTCGCCGAAGCCGAAGAACGGGCCTATAAGGTCGTTAAAGAAAAGAGCCCCGAATTCGGCGAAGAAGAACTCCGCAGAATCGCCCAAACCGTCGGCGTCAGTGCCATCAAATACGCTGACCTCTCCCAAAACCGCACCAGCGACTACCAATTTTCATGGAGCAAGCTACTCGCTTTCGAAGGCAACACAGCCCCCTACCTCCTCTACGCAGCGACTCGAGTTCAGAGCATCTTCCGCAAACTCGATCCCAAAGACATGGAGAATGTCGAAGAGCTAGCCAACGCATTCGAAAGCCCGGAAGAACAAGCCCTTGCCAAAAAAATCATCGGCTTTGTCGGAGTTCTTCATACCACAATAGACACTCTCAAACCGCACATGCTCTGCACCTACCTGTACGAATTAGCAGGAGCCTTCAGTGGATTCTACGCGGCCAATAAGGTCATCGTCGAAGACCCAGGAGAGAAAGCACGACGCATCCTCCTCTGTCAAAGAACCCTAGAGGTACTGAAGACTGGACTCGGTCTCTTAGGAATTCCTACTCTAGAGAGAATGTAAAAGGCTGCGATTGACATTTTCGCCTAATCGCACGACAGAATAACACCTTAAATCTGACTTATGACTGAATTTTATATTCGAAACGAAGGCGATGAAGAGGCCCGCGGCCCTTACAATGTAGATCAGCTGACCTCCCTCATCGAAGCGGAGAAGCTAAGCATCGAGGCTTTTTTCTACGACCCCAACAGCGAAGAATGGGTCAAGATTAAGGACAACCAAGAACTTATGGATATTCTCTTCCCCAAGAAGAGGAAGTTAATGCTCAAAAAAGACGAGCCCGTCGTGGAACCAACGTCCTCGGAAGACGACGAGGAGGAAGACGGAGATCCCGAAAGCGACGAAGAGTCAGACGAATCCACAGATCCGGAAGGTAAAGACGGCGAAAAGAAGCCCCAAAAGGACAAACTTAAGACGAAGAAAAAGACGGAAGCCGCCCCACCCAAGCCGAAACCACTCACAGTCTCGGACATGCTCGCTCAAGCGGAAGGCCGCGAGCGCGAGGATGCGAAGGGGCAAACTCCAACCGAGATCAAAGCGACAGCAGCCTACGCAGGCATGATCGCCACCACTCTTCTCCTCTTTCTATCAGCCTTGTCATTAGGCTATTTAGACATCGAAACACTGAAGACCGCCGATATTGTGGTCCTCTTTAGAAGCCCCTACATTATTGCGGCTGTCGTTGATGTCGTACTGGGTCTTCTCTTACTCTTACAAGTGACCCTCCTCTATCCCTTGGTTCGATTTCGAGCGGCACTCGGATTCGGATTCTTCACAATCCTTTACTTTTCGACCCAAGAATTTTTGCTCCTTGCGAGTAATATTTTAATCATGATCGCCCTCTACCTTTGCACTGCGGTCATCAACAAAAGCAAAGCTCTCGTATTTTTCATAACTGGCCTCATAGGAGCCGCAGGTTACGCCTACGTTCTTTTTCTCCAGTAACTTTAAAACATCGGTCGAAAAATGAATCTACCCCACAAGTTCAAAAGCTGGCAGCGACCACAGCTCACATACGACAAGAGATGTGGAAAGCCCCAACCTCTGGGGAGAAGCGGAGCAAAGCATGGTCCTATGCGGCCCTCAGAGTTCTCACGATCACGTGGATTGGCATGCGGGAAAACCGCTTAGTGAGCAGAGCGGCAGCCCTCAGCTTCAGCTCTCTTATCGGCCTCTTCCCAATGGTGGCGATCACAGTCCTACTCTCTGGCATCGTTCTTGATAACACCGACCCAGACCTCGCGGTAAATAAAATCTACGACGCCATTGAATATATAACACCCCAAGCAAAGGTCTCTTCAGACGAAGCTTCAAGTAGCAATGCCCAAGGCGATGATATAAAAGCGTTCATGCAAAAGTTCATCGAGAGTAGCCAGTCCGGCACCGTCGGTGTCGCAGGAATGATCAGTATCATACTCATCGTCATTCAGCTCTTTTCCACCATCGAGGACGCCTTCAACGACATATGGGGAGTTCAACGCGGCCGCACATGGCTTACCCGAGTCTTCGTTTATTGGAGCATTATATCACTTGGTAGTGTCGTAACGTTCGCTGGAATTGCTCTGATATCAATTCAGCTCGAACGCGTCGCCCGCTTAGCGGACTACATCCCTAACGAAATTATTTTCAACTGGGTCGCGGTCTATGGCCAAGGCCTTCTCAGCCTCGCCATAATTACCACTATCCTAGCTGTCTTCTATCGATTCATCCCAAATACGATCGTCTCCTGGAAAGCGAGTTTCATTGGCGGAGCATTCGCCCTCGCCTGCATAATGGCCAACAATGCCCTCGCCTTTCTTTATTTTCAACGGATCGCCCTGACCAAAAGCCTATACGGCTCCTTGAGCATCGTTCCCACTCTCATGTTCGGCATGTTCGTCTTTTGGCTCATCATCCTACTCGGTGGACGAATGACCTTCGCCGTCCAAAATGCACGATTCCGCAGCAACAAAATCGACTGGGACGAGCTCAGTCACAAATCACAAGAAAGCATTAGCCTTCTCGTATTCGTCAAACTGTGTCGCCGCTTCAAGGGGTGCAAGAGCCCTCTCAGTGCCCCGGAACTCGCTGAACAAGTAAGCCTTCCCATCCAAATCATCAACGCCAGCCTTCATGACCTTCGAGATGTCGGACTTGCAGTCCTCGTTGAGAGCGAATCGCCTAAAAGCCTCGCCTCCTACAAATTTCAACCGGCTAAGCCGCTAGACAAGATCGAACTCCTCACATTCAAACAAGCGTTCGAAAACAATGGCAACACCCCCGATATCGGCCACTACGAATCGCACGATCCCGTTTTAAAAAACTACCACAAACTCCTCCGCAACGCAGAAGAAAATTCGCTCGCTCAAATCACAATAGACGAAGCTCTACAACGATTCGAATAAGCAACGAGCGACTCATCGAGAACTCTCCTCGTAAATTTCCGGCAAAATTGCCGGCTCCGAGGTCATTTTGTCCATTGACAGAGGTGCCCCACCCCATAACTTACCCATCTTTTTCTTAACGAATGCTCTACCATGATATCCTGGCTCCAAACTAATCTTCAGAAACACTTTCGCTTCGTATTCATTCTTCTCCTCGGAGGCGTAATCATCGCATTCGTTTTCACTGGCGGAGAAGGACTCGGAGGCGGTAATTCAGGGCGAGATACAGACATCTCCTTCTACGATCTAGAGCTCAGCTCAGCTCAGAAACGCGATCAGTTCATCCAGAGAGCACGACTCAGTGCGTTTCTAAACGTGGGCTACCAACAAATCAGCGACACACAGATTGAAAACTACGCCTTCAACCGTGCCACTGCCCTTTATCTAGCGAACAAGCACAGTATCCCAGCGCCAACTGACGCTCAGCTTACTGACTTCGTACAAACCTTCCCCGTCTTCCTCGACCAAGAAGGAACATTCTCCCCAGCCCAGTACAACTCGTTCCTCGACATGATGGACGCCACTGGCGGCGACAACCGCACCAACATCGCCTCTGTTATCGACGAAGAATGGCGGATTAAGAAGATCCAAGACGTACTCAGTGGTCCTGGCTTCGTGCTCCAAGCTGAAGTTTTAGACTTCATCAAACAAGAAAAGACCGAATGGAGCATCACAGTAGCAGAACTCGATCTCACGGGCTACAATCCTGAAATCGATACGTCTGACGAAAAGCTACAAGCCTTCTACGAAGACAACAGCTTCCGCTACGCAACTCCAGAACGTCGTACCATCTCTTACATTTCATTCGACTCCACCGACTTCATCGACTCTGTCGAATCAGACGAGACTCAGTTAAGAGCATACTACGTCGCAAACATCGACAAGTATCAGGTCGATATCGAAGCCACCGAAGAGAACGCAACGCCCGGCACGGAAGCGATCCCATTCGAAGCAGCCAAGGAACAAGTAACTCTCAACTACAATCTGGAAAAAGCCAGAGAGCTCGCACAAGTCGATGCTCATGAACTCGTACTCGAAATAGTAAGAAGCGAAGTTCCTTTCAACTCCGATGCCTTCAAGAAAGCTCTCGAAGATTTCAGCAAAGAGCCTAAAACCACTGCTCCTTTCGCAGCCGGAGAACGCCCAGCAGGCACAACTTGGAATCAAGAAGCTATTGCAACGTCCTTCAAGCTCACCGAAAGCCGCTACTACTCGGAGCCAATTCAACTCGGCGATACCACTCTCGTCCTTTTCCTCAATAGCAGCATCGAATCAGCTATTCCTGCCTTCGACGACGTTAAGGATCAAGTCACCACAAACTTCACTGCGGAAGAAAAGCGTAGCCTCACAGTCGCTTACGGTGAAGAACTTCAAGCGAAGCTAAGTAACGGGTTTGACGCCACCGTCGCTGAAGAAAAAATGACCGTTCAAGCCTACTCCGACTTCACTCTTCTCGAACCAGCAGAAGGCCTAGATCCTTCGATCGCTTACTCAATTGCGAACTTCACTACCGGACAAGTCTCACCAATGACAGTCCGTGGAGACAAAGGCATCTTTGCCTATGTAACCAAAAAGGAAGTTCCTGAAGTAACCTCAGAAAGCGAAGACTACGCAGAACGCTTCGAAGCCCTTCAAGACGCTTACAAGCAAAACGTACTGCAACAGTACATCGGCGTACTCACCGAACAAGAACGTACCCGCATCGGGTTCGGTCAACGCAACGGATAACCGCTGACCATGCCACTCGCACGATTCAGACCAACGTCAGGATCGTGCAAGCTCTGTCGAGGTGAGCTAGAACTAACACTAGCCCCCTCTGATCCGTCACCGACTGACTGCCCAAAATGCGGTCAGTCCATTGAACGTTTACCAAACTTACTGGCCCCACAGCCAAAGATTAACCGCACCCCCTCGTCGACCGAAGCCAAAGCCGCTGGCTTTAAAGTAATGAAGCGCGTCGGCAAAGGTGAATACGAAGCCCAATAACGGTGAGCGAAGAATCTAAAAGTACCGCCCCTCTCCCTCTCCTCAGAGTCGCAGTCATTTCCGACACCCACTGCTACGTTCCCTACGAGCTCTTGGAACAGATCAAAGATGCCGACGAAATATGGCACCTTGGCGACGTCAGCAGCCCCAAGGCCCTCGCACAGATTTCCCAACTCGGAATTCCCATCGAAGTCGTACAAGGCAACACAGACCCCTACGGAAGCTATTCCGAGCGACTGACGCTCACCCGCCACGGCACACGCTTCAGACTACAACATTATCCGCCTACTTCTCTAGAACCCGATTGCGACGTCTTCCTCCACGGCCACCTCCACCGCCCCAGCGACGACAAATCAAACATCCCTAGAATCCTCAGTCCCGGTGCCATCAACGGCCCCCGAGGAGGTTCTGCCAGTGGGTTCGCCTGGCTATCATTCTTCGGAGAAAAGAGCTACAGCTGGAACCGAGTCACCCTCTAGGCCCTTGTCACGGCATAGAGCAACGAAATCGGATCTCCCAGCATCTTACCGCTTTTCACAACCAGCCAACGGATCAACAGAATCCTCCGCTCGCCTTTCTAAGCTCCACGCATAGTACAGGCCTACTCCTCTAAGAGCATAGTTGGCCTAGTTCCCCAAAATCAAATCCGCGTCCATCCGTGGTTCCCGCAAAGCACAACCCAATCAAAATTAGCGTCCATTCGCGTCCATTCGCGGTTTCAAAAAAAACAACTCAATCCCCGCCCCTCGAAATTCTCCTCCTCCTAAAACCCACGCGGAAACCTCAACTGATGATTAACCCGCCCCTGCTGCCCCGCCTCCAATGACGGTAAATTATCAAAATCAAAGCCCCCCTCGTCGCTCTCTAAAATAACCTCAACGGCCGCCTTCAACTCAACCCACCGCGACCATTCCAGCTCAGGAGCACCGCGAACCTGCCGCAAAAGACTCATCCATTCCAACCGCACCCGCTCCACATCCCCAGGCTTCAGCACTTCGCTAATCAGCCCTCGAGCCCGCCCCCCATTAAACGAGAACGCAGCGATCACCTCCGCCGCCCCTTCTCCATATTGTGGCGGCAGACCGTGCCTCAAATACCCCTCGTAACTGCGATCAGAATACGCAGTTCGACACGCACGCGCCAGTCGATGGCTGTAATTACCACTTTCATCAAAGCGAAATCCTGCTCTCAAATTCGCAATATCGTGAGCAATCGAATCCACGGAATAGCTTTTTTCCTCGAGTGCAG
>CAWVWU010000201.1:0-6420 GCA_963933925.1 uncultured Puniceicoccaceae bacterium | reverse complement strand
AAAACAAACCTTCAGTCAAGCTAAACGGTACGGTGCTTCGCGTGACGCTTACCTACAATCGGCCGTTAGAAATCCTAGAACTCATTCGCAGCTATAATTTCCTTCAGTTGCTTTTTTAGATTCTCTCCGGTGTCATAGATCATCTGTTCGCTGGAGGGAAATGGCACGAGTGCCTTAGCAAGCAGACCATTGTAGTAATCATCTAGGGCTCTCAGATCACCATTATGCGTGCAATAGTGATGCACGAATATGTATTCACTGGTCAACGGAATGGAAGCAATAACCTCCCCTCCTTGATTGGATATGTATTCAGCTTCCGCTACGATCTTTGATGATTTTGATTGAGTAAACTCCTTGATCGTCGACCGGACGGTTATGTAGCGATCGGATCTTATGTCATTTCCGGAACTATCTTTTTTGACGTTACCATTATCATCAAGCTCGTAGGTGAATCCATCTTTGATCTGCCGGTCTCTGATGACCTCCTTTTCGTGGATCTGTTCTGGACTAATTTGGATATCTCGAATCGCTACCACCAATTCGTAATCATAATCGGTATCCTCGAGCGGTACGCTATGATAGACGGTCCAGTGCTGATTCAATTTATAGGCATCAATTTGAAGGAGATCCTTTTCTAGGTCCTCTGGAATGATATGGTCCGTATGGTTGTCCAAGTGAATAAAGACATAGTCAGTACCTTTATTATGTGCGTCGCTAATGAGCGTTCTGGTATCTTTGTAATCTGGGTTGATGCGATCGAGGTACTTGAGATGGTCATATGCTATGCGTGCATCAATTTTGGTGCCCATTCGAAGGAGCGCAGACGCACGCTGGTGTAGATCTTCCGATAAAATATTTTTTGAAACGTAAAGAGCTTCGTCGTAGTTGATCAGTACGAATTGTGCCTCTCTCCCCGTATCCGGCTGGTAGAGAGGCAAAAGAGGCCGGATGTACTCCTGCCTATCATGAAGAGCTTGATACGTGTTGTAGACTTCTTCAAAAGCTTCCCCGGACGTCTCTTTTCCCAATCTCTCGATGGATCTCATATCCCGGTCAACTGCTTTGGCGTAGGCATCCTCTAGGATTATAATGTAAGCGACAGACTTCTTCTTGGTCCTGCTTTTCCTCAGGCTCTCAACAGATGTTCGAATAGCCTGTTCATAATTGCCCGATGCAAGCTCTATCTGTGTTTCCTTAAGAGTATTGCATCCAGTGAGAAAGACCAGTGATGAAAGGAGGGCGAGTACTACAGTTTTCATAGGAATAGATTGGTTCGCTCCCCTATTCGGAGCGAAGTACATCAACTGACGCAAAATGGTAAATTAAAGTGTTTTTGACAGCTACTAGGATCTTTGACGATGAAGAAGCACAGGTTATTCAAATTGAATCGCAACTGGGTCCATCCCTCCAATTTTACTTCGATACACCAACTTGAGAAAAGTTACAAATCGAGCAAGAGAAGTGGTACGAACCCGAAACATCGGTAACAGTTAGACCAGAGACATAGGTTACACTTTAATGGGCTTTATACTCTGGCGATACCTTCCCCGGAAAGAAGAGATAAGACATTCGCCGCCCAGGCTCCGCCCAGCACATCAAAAATCTTGCCTGATATTCTTGGGTAGTATTCCTTCTCTCTGATAAACGTAGAAATCTACGACAGGTTTTTGATACAAAAGCCTTTACGGAAAACCCGCTCGATCAAGGGATTCCTAATCTAATAGATCAACACACAAATAGAGAAGCAAACGCATGACAAAAAGCACTCAATCCACCACCCCTGAACTACCCCCATTTTGGGATAAAGAAACTGTGACTATGTCAGTCTTAACGGTTGCAGTATTGGGATCCTATGCAGTTCCTATTCTACTGTGGGTTGCTGATTCAATCTAAAGCAAGAAGTACCCTCTCCCACCATCCAGCCTTTGCCTCAAGAGCCTAAGCCAGATCAAAGACACTCGATTTTAGCACTCCCTTTTAGCAGCCTTTCCAAACAAGAAAGGCTCAAGCAGGTCCAACAGCCAACATAGGGCCAAATAACACGAAGTGCATCACCACCTTGAATACAGGAACAAGACTCGCAATGCTCGCTAAAGGAGGTCAGGGGTACGAACCGGGGACATCGGTAGCAGTTAGACCGAAGACATAGGTTACACTTTAATGGGCCTTATGCCCTAGAATGAAGTTACACCTATGGATCAAAAACTGCAGTTCGTAATAATGGCAAGAAGCGGCCGTGTTCCGGTCCTAACACTTTGTCAGGATTTTGGCATTAGTCGCAAGACAGGCCATAAATACATCAAGAGGTATGCCGACATGGGATCCTCAGGATTGAAGGAGTTGAGTCAGCTGACCAACATGCCCGAACCCCACAGACGGAGAGACAACAAAGGCTCACACTCAAGGAGCGGCGTTCACACGCCACATGGGGACCAAAGAAGATTGCAACACCCATAACCCTCAATAACAGAGAAATCGCTCTCCTGACACGGGAGGTACGACTGGCAGGAGTGCAACGCACCAGAGAAGCGGGCTGGTGCCGATCAAACGGAGAACAGAGATTTAGTATCCAAACTGTCAATCTTTTCACCTTGCGGAAATGGAAGACGGATGGGGATTAGGCTCGGCAGCAGATTTGGAGGCGGGGACGCAGTCGTCGGTCTTGAAAAACAAAAGGATGCGAGGGGCAATGACGCCTGCGACTTTTGTGATGCCGAATTGATGGCAGGTGCGGGGTTTGCTCAAACAAAAAGACCCGCCTGTGAAGGCGGGTCTCAGAAATATTAATGATGTTCGACTTTTATATCGAAGCAATGGTTACTTGGAGAAGCGGCGGCGAGCAAAAGCCATACCGAGAAGTCCAAGTCCTAGAAGAGCTAATGTCGATCCGGTGTCTGGAACGGTTATGCTTGAAAGGTAGTAGCCTTGTTGTCCAACGCTTGATCTTCCTTGAGAAAATTTCATTACTGAAGCGTTTTGATCGACCGCAACTGGCGTGTTGTTGGCTACAATCCCACTGTTAGTCCATGAACCGCCATCGACCTTTGTCCACACGCGGTCGTTGCCATCTTGTCCCTTAATAGTGAATGAACGGACGAAAATGCTTGTTAGAAAATCGAGCTTTAGAACATCGTCGACATTCTTGTTGTCGATCTGGTTGTTGAGGCCACTCTTTAATCCAAGTCCCTTTGCTCCCCAGAAAACGTTAGCGTTTCCAGAAACTGTTAAGAATTGAGCACCTGTAGTGTCAAAGATGTCAAATGAGCTTGCTTGCTCACCGGAATGTCCTGTGAAGTCCCAAGTGACCGCACTGACTTGGCTGATAATGAAGAGCGATGCGATCGCTGCTAGGGAGATTAGTTTTTTCATAATTGTGATGGAGGAGTGTCGAGTTGGAGCATCGAACTGCAAAGTACAGCTTTCATCTCTTAGTTATAATTACTCAAGCATAGGGCGTGCCAGCTTTTATCTATAAACACTCAAGCCATTGACTGTCAGTTGATTAGGTTTTTTATCTTAGCTTTTTTTGATGTTAGACTACAAAATAATTGTAAGGAAACCCGACGGTAACTGATCTTTTTTTAACAAAAAAATCACCTAAACATCTAATTATAAACAAGTTAATCAACATCCGAAGAATAAGTCGGAATTCTTTACAGTTTCACTTTCAGATAGGTCGCACACTTTGGAAAGAAGAGGAATGTCCCACTTAATTTCGTCCCTAGCTCTAGATATTCAACGATCCCCTCTCTCTCGGTGAGTGGTGGCTGAGGATTTCGGGTTCTTTAGATCCTTTGGAGTGCTTCTCTTTGAATGAACGAGGGTGCTTGTAGGAGTTATTCGAATTGAGAATAATAGACGGAGACGACTGCTACCCTGTTCCTCATTCTCCTATTTTTGCTGAAGAGTGACGGGGTTACTGCCATTTCGAGCGGATTCCAAACAAGCTGACACGATGATCTGGGTCTTTAGGGCAATTTCTCCCCACGAGGAATCAACTGTTCCCTTTAAAACCAAGTCGTTGAAATTCCTGAATAGATTCGTCTCCTGGGAGGTCGAGTGCCTGTTGCTATATTCTTGAGAGATCACGCGCTGTTCTCTCCTTTCCATAGTGAAATCGCAGATATTCTGATCGACCGTCATCTTCGAGATAGTGAAGCCGACTTCGCTGCCATAACAAGGAACTACAAAATCGTCTAAATGGATAGTGCCATTGGATCCAGAGAGATTCGCCCACTGTTGGTTAGCCGTATTGAAGGAACAATAGAAACTGGCCGACAATCCGTCTTCGTAGAGCATTTCCCCAGTGAACTCTATAGGTACCTTGTCTGGACTGCCGGGTCGCGAGGCACCATTAAGCATCCTTCCAATCACAACCTTCGGCATTTTATAATTCATCACCCAAAGATTGAACCGAACGTTATACCACCCCAAATCGCCTAGGCAACCGAGAGGCTCCATTTCGCTATGCATCCGAATATTGGATTGTTCGAAACCTTCGCCACCGCAGAAACTAAATTGCGAATTAATGCGGCGGAGGGTCCCGATGCTGATTCCGTCGTCAATTGCCGTCCTCAGAGAGTCAAGGCGTCCGCTGTGCATAAACATTACTCCATCCATAAACTGCACACCTGCGGTATGGCATGCGGCCAGGATCTCTTCCACTTCCGCAACACCAACACCACACGGCTTCTCGCACATTATATGTTTGCCGGCTTGAGCTGCCTTGATTGCCCAATCCTTTCGGAGGCCCGTAGGAAGCGGAATGTAGACAGCATCTATGTCGTCTCTAGCCAAGAGAGCATCATAGCCTTCGATCGCTTCTGGGCGGTTTGGGAGGGGCGTATGCGAAGAACATTCATCAATAAAGGCTTGAGCCTTTGCCTTGTTGCGACTGGCCACTACGACTAGCTCACCATTGCCTGACAACGCGATGGATTGCCAATTCTTCATCGCTATCCAAGCGGCACTTAGAATCCCCCAACGACACTTCCGTTCACTCATATATCTTGCTCACGGTAGGGGAAGCGCAAGACCGGTCAACATTTGATTCTCAGCTCTCAAATCGACTCACCTCCAGGCACTCAAAGACTCGCTCCGCGCCTCTAACTACCGCTCCAATGCGATTAGGAGAGCAGGCCTAAAGAGTGGAATGCGTGTTTTGGATATCGGTTGTGGTACCGGGTTAATGAGCGCAGCAGCCTGTGATGTAATGGATAATTCAGGATTTATCGTCGCGATCGACCCAAGCAGCGGAATGCTTGAACAGGCTGAATCTCGAGTCCCAGAAATCAAAATTCAGCGAGGAAGTGCTGCCAATACCGGGCAGGAAAATAGCATGTATGACTTCTTGATGATGGGATATGCATTACGCCACGTTGAGGGGCTCGATCTCGCCTTTACTGAATTTTTCCGGGTAATGAAGCCGGGGGCACGTTTTTGTATTCTTGAACTAACCAAACCTGATAGGAGTATACGCGGTAAGTTTTTGCGATTTTGCCTCAAGTATGTGTGGCCCATTTTGACTCTCTTGAAAACGAGAAGCAATAGTGCACGCAAAATGATGAGCTACTATTGGGAGACAATTGACGCAGTCGTACCCCCGGAAACAGTCAAAGAAGCATTGAGGGAATCTGGTTTCAGGGGAGTCCGAAGAAAACTACGTTACGGAATATGCAGTGAATATGTAGGATATAAACCTCAAAATTAGCGAGTGCATTTCGCAACTAAGTTTCAGCTCATTCAGATCGAACAAATTGGCTAAACAACAGTTGCAGCAAATTCTTCGGAACAACCACTTTTTATACAGACCGCTTCTTGCTACACGGTATTCTCATATAGATTGATAAGTTCTTAATGAACTTGGGTCTTACAAAATAACATACAATTCCAGTCCATCCATTTCGTGATAGGGCTTGGATGATTCCAAAAACGAAAAGCCCCAAGTGGTCCTCAAAGCAGATCCGCCTCCGTTTCAAATTAAAAGTCCTGATGTACGCACTCTAGAAGCGAACGAATACGACGAGGCGGGAGAGTTGCCCGATAAGGAGTCCAACTTTCGCAACTCGCGGCAAAAACCTTTTTCTTTAGGACCGACTATTTAGGTGAAATTAAAAATCATCTTGGTAATTTCTTTGTGGTTGATCGGTTTTAGGAAAAGCTCTCCTCAGATAAAGCTCAAAACACACAGCCGACCTCACTCCAAAAGCCATGCCCGCTAAACAGAAAAAGCCCCTTCAAGGTAAAGCCCTCGTAAAAGAGATCTGTCGGCGCATCCGTCTAGCAAAGACATTCTGGAAACAACACCGTAACGCCCCCTGCAGAGGAGAGAGAGAAAAAGCCCTAAAACTCTACGAAACACTCACCGCAGAACAGAAAGAACAGATCCCACAAGACCTCAGAGTCTGGCTACGCTACCGA
>CAWVWU010000200.1:0-6509 GCA_963933925.1 uncultured Puniceicoccaceae bacterium | reverse complement strand
CACCAGATTGATATTTTCAACTGGTTTCTCGGAACTAAGCCGACTTCACTCATGGCATCAGGAGGACGCAGCTATTTTAAGGATCGCGAACACTTCGACAACGTTATGTGCATTTTCGACTACGACACTCCGCAAGGGAATGTCCGAGCCTTCTATCAAGTTCTCACCACCACCAGCTCTGGCGGCGGTTATTACGAGTCCTTCATGGGCACCGAAGGGACCGTCGAAATCTCCGAACGCGAAGCCTACACCAACATATACAAGGAATCAGGTGCCGATAACGGCAAGTGGGACGATCTCGTAAAACGCGGACTGCTCAAAAAAGAAGCGGTCGGCAAGGCAGCGGGAGGATCCGATGCAATCGCCTCCTACGAATCCGCTCCCCCCGACAAATTTGCCCTGCCCGGCGGCATGAACAAGGCACCGCATCAGCCTCATATCGAAAACTTCCTCGCCACAATCCGCGGAGACGCCACGCTTACTTGCGACGCTCGCCACGCCCTTGAATCAGAAGCACCGATTTACTGGGTTAACGAAGCCGCTGAAACCAAACAAACCATCCAATTTACAGAAGAACACCTTCACACTTAAGCACATGAAAAACCTCACACTCATCACCATCGCTGCCAGTGCCATCGCCCTCACAGGCTGTGGCGAAAAGAAAGCCGCTGACGAAACGGCCGATCAGGCTCCCTCAGCCGCCGCGTCAACAAGCAGCGTCCTGCTCACTACAGAAATTCCACCTGAATTGATTGAAGGCACGCCTCAACCAATCAAGGTTGCCAACCTAGCACCAACTCCTACCAGCCCACCGGCACTCATGGTTCCAGAAGGCACCACCCTCCTTTCCGCTGGTAAACCAGTGACCGGAAGCGACGATTTCCCTATCATCGGCGAACTCGAATACATTACCGACGGAGACAAGGAAGCGGGCGAAGGCTATTTCATCGAAGTCATGGACGGAATTCAATGGGTGCAAATCGACCTCGAAAATAAGGCCGACTTAAGTGCAATCTGGCTCTGGCATTACCATTCCCAAGCCCGTGCTTACCACGACGTAATCGTTCAAGTTTCCAACGATCCAGAATTTGAAGACGGCGTTACCACAGTATTCAACAACGACTACGACAACTCCGCAGAACAAGGAAAAGGCAAAGAGCGCCCGTACGTCGAAACCCGCTTCGGTAAGCTCATCGATGTACAAGGAGAAAACGCCCAATACATCCGCCTCTACAGCAACGGCAATACTGCTAATGACATGAACCACTACATCGAAGTGGAAGTCTACGGCAAAGCCAACTAGTCAAGAGTATCAAACTTTCCATAACAGTCCTCATCTCTCCAGATGAGGACTTTTTTGTGGGCTCTTCGTCCTTTTTTCCTCAAAGGTAGCGGCACATCGTCCCCGATGGCCACCCCACAACCCAACCTCAACCCAATGGTAGCGGCACATCGTCCCTGATGGCCACCCCACAACCCAACCTCAACCCAATGGTAGCGGCACATCGTCCCTGATGGCCACCCCACAACCCAACCTCAACCCAATGGTAGCGGCACATCGTCCCCGATGGCCACCCCACAACCCAATAATTTGCCTATGGTTCAGCACCTTTCAATCCCACTCACAAGACGTCCATTCCACATCAAACCAGAGTTGCACCCACCCCATAAATAGCTTCCACTCTCACCCATATGCCGCGACGTCTACTCATCTACAGTGCATGGTTCGGGATCGCTCTCCTCGCGAGTGCCCTGCGTCTCCATGATCTGAGTGACCGCCCAATACATGCCGACGAAGCCACCGGTGCCCGCATCCTCGCTAATCGACTTGCCGACAAGACCTACCAATTTGACCCTCAACACTTCCACGGTCCACTCCTAAGCCTTGTCGCAATCCCCATTGCCAAAGCCCGCCACGAAAGCAGCTGGGCCGAGCTCACCCCCTTCACCCTACGCCTCGGGCCCGTCATTGCCGGATGCCTCCTAACACTTACTCCCCTCCTCTGGGTTCGTCGTCTCGGAACCGCCGCCGCACTCGCCGCAGCCTCACTCCTAGCAACCTCACCACTACTCGTTTACTACAACCGAATCTACATCCACGAGACCCTGCTCACACTCTTAGCGATGCTGGGATTCGCCGCACTCTACCAGTTGGTAACGAAACCAACGCGACTCATCGGAATCCTCGCCGGACTCTCCACCGGACTCATGTTCGCCACCAAGGAAACCGCAGCCATCAGCCTACTCAGCTGGTGTGTAGCTCTAATCGCCATCATTCTAAGAAAGTACTCCACCACATCTTCCTCGCACTCGCTGGCACCCAACTCCCGCGACTACCTCGCCCCGATAACTCTCTTCACCCTAACCGCCGCACTCACCGCAAGTTACTTCTACAGCAACGGCTTCACATCTCCCTCAGGAATCATCGACGCCCTACGCACCTACTTCGTCTACGAAACAACAGCCGGTCACGAAAAACCATTCACCTACTACGCCCAGCTCATGCTCTGGCCGAAGCACAACCTCGGAATGTGGTGGAGCGAAGCTACCATCGCCCTACTCGCGATCACTGCCGTGGCGACCACCTTTCTCAAACGATCCCAAACAAACCCCATTCCTTTCATCACCATCGCCACGATCGCCCACCTCTCGATCTACAGTTTTATCGACTACAAAACACCTTGGCTAATGATGGTCCCCTGGACTCACGCCTGCCTCCTCGCCGGATGTGCATTTGGCTCCATTCAAAAACGCAGTCCTGCAACCCGCGTCACTTTAGTCACCTTTCTCCTCGTTGGCCTCGCCTACCAAACACAACAAAGCATCCTCGCCAGTGGACGATTCGAAAACGACCCCCGAAATCCCTACGCCTACGTCCCCACCAGCCAAGACATGCAATCCTTGCCCGCTTGGCTCGATGCCTTAGCCTCCACCTCAAGTCAGACCCCCGCCACTCTGAGCCCCATCGCCGTCGTCGGCAGCGAATACTGGCCACTCCCCTGGTATCTACGTAACTTTGAAACCATTGGTTACTGGCCCACCCCAATTCCAGAAATGCAAACCTTCCAAATTGTATTCGCACTCCCCGCACAAACAGACCCCACCCACGCCCTACTACAAGACACTCACACCCAACTCCCCAGAAGCCTACGTGCCAACGTCCCAATAATGCTCTACCTCCGCAACGATCTCTGGAACCAATGGATCGACGATTCTCCCCAATGAGCTCCATACACCAATTCAAACATGAAGCGATGAAGACCACTTTCTCGCTCCTTATCGAATCCGAAGACGCACAGCTCGCTCAAAACGTGGCCAACGTCTGCATCGCCCAACTCGACGCCATAGAAAACACACTCAGTCGCTACGTCGAAGGCAGCGACGTCTGGCAAATCAATCACATGCATGCCGACCAGACACTCTTCCTCAGCGAAGACTGTTACGACTGCCTCTGCGGCGGACTCGAAGCCCACCGCCAAACCAACGGACTCTTCGACATTACACTCGGCCGCCAAATAGAACACCGTAAAAACGACCTCGGCGGCCCCGCTCCCGATACCGCCGGACAACTCATAATTGACCCCGATCGCCCCGCCATCCACTGCCGCGAGCCCGGACGCGAAATCGACCTCGGCGGTATCGGCAAAGGATTCGCCCTCGACCGCATGCGAGCCACCATGGATGAGTGGGGGATCAAAGCCGCCCTCCTCTCAGCAGGAAGCAGCACCCAACTCGCCTTCGGCCCCAAAGCCTGGAAGATCCAACTCACCGGCGACCATGCCACCCGCACCATCGAACTAAAAGACCAAGCCCTCAGCGCATCCGGCACCGGAATCCAAGGCAGTCACATCGTCTCACCCGACACAACGCAGACGAGCTACAGCAGTACTCGCATCTGGTTTATCGATACAACCGCCGCCCTCGCCGACGCCTGGTCCACCGCCGCCCTCCTAATGACCCCAGAGGAACTCACCGCCCTCGCCCAATCCGGAGCCACCCTCTTCACCGAAACCAAAACCGGCCTCCATCCCCTAACCCTTTCTCTCTCTCCCTCTTCATCTTCATCTTCATCTTCATCTAATTCCACAACCCCATGAAACTCCAATCCATCACCCTCGTACTCCTCTCAGCATTCGCCACGTTCTCCATCTCCGCGAATCCCTCCACAGAATCCACCAACAACACCACGAGTGTTACGGAAACAGGCAGCAGTCCTCGCCTCCTCCAAACAGGATTCGGCTTCACTGAAGGCGGGGCCACCGACAGCGACGGCAACATCCTCTTCACCGACCTTCGCCCCTTCACAATCCACAAATGGGATGCGACCACCGAAGAAGTCACCCTCTTCCTCGACGAAACCCAAAAGATCAACGGCGTCTGTTTCGATGCCGACCAAAACCTCATAGCCTGCCAATCCAACGCGAGACGCATAATCTCAATCGCACCCGACGGCAGCGAAACCGTTCTAACTGACAACTACAACGGAGGAAAATTCAACAGCCCCAACGACCTATGGATCGACTCAAAAGGTGGCATCTACTTTACCGATCCACGCTACGGGAAAGTCCGCGATGATATGGAACTCGACGGTGAACACGTCTTCTACATTTCTCCCGACCACTCACACGTCACCCGAGTCACCGATGACCTAAAACGCCCCAACGGCATCATCGGATCTGTCGACGGAAAAACCCTCTACATTGGCGATACAGGCCTCAACAAGATCTTCGCCTACACCATCGAAGAAGACGGCACCCTCACCAACAAACGCATCTTCGTCGACACTCACGGTTCCGATGGCTTCGCTCTCGACACCCAAGGCAACCTCTACACCACAAGCGGTCCGGTAAGGATCTACGCCCCCGACGGCACCCATATCCAAGACATCGAACTCCCCGAAAAATCCAGTAACGTCTGCTTCGCCGGAACCGACCGAAAAACCCTCTTCATCACCGCACGCAAATCGATCTACGCCATCCCGCTCAATCTCCCCGGCCACAGCGACAATTAAGGGATAAATACAGATTTCCAAGCACAGAAAAAGCCTGAGCGAATCAACGCTCAGGCTTCCTTTTGGTTGGTGTGTTGGGAAATTAGGATACCGTTTTTTCAGGCATTGCTTTTGCTTCTTCTAGAAGGGGAATCGCCTCTTCGTATTTTTCTTGTTTAAGGAGAGCTTTCGACAAACCGATTTTCCAATCCTTAATCGTGGGATCGAGGTCGATCGCTTGCTTATAATAATACTCCGCTGTCGCATACTCCTCTAGATTAATATAACAAAGACCAAGAAGTCCACAGATCGTAGTATTTGGCTTAGGAGCGAGCGAGTAAGCTTTTAACAAATACTTCTTTCCCGACTCAAAGTCGTTTTCGCGCACTTTCATAAATGCAAGGTTTTTGGCCGCCCTTAGAAAATTTGGAAATATCTCCAGAGCTCCTTCATAATAAAGCATCGCCTCTTCTGCGTTTTTGTCTTCCGCATAAAAATTGCCAATCAAAAAGTAAAGTGCTGCCGAAGAATCCTCATCGACGGATGCAAGCAAAGCCTCTTGAACTCGACTTTTATCCGTTTCTAAATAGGGCATAACCTCCTTAACCATCACCTTTTCCTCGGCCGTTAATTTCGGATTAATAGATGTTTTTCCTGCTTCTTTTGCCGCCAAACCTAATCTTGCATTTTTCAATGACTGATCGATTGCGCTCAAACGGGCATCTTTTCCAGATCCATCATTCGTCCCATGGTGGCCCGATTCTCCAGCCTGCAAGATACTAGAGGAGACACTAAAAAGTGCGACAAGAGCGAGTACAGCCACAATCGACCCGGCCCCCGAAAGGGCTTTCGAAAGGACATTCGATCGGTACGATGCAATCGCTTTGATTCTTCGCGAAAACGGAGAACCGGTTAACCCTACGCTCGTGGCGTAGCTTTGAGGCAAATCAATTTTTGATGCTTTCATAAGACAGCTTAGGTATGTATTTTTATTTTTAGTTTTATTGAGCACTTCTTCATCACGCATCATTTCGCGTTCCCAACTGATTTGCCGATCCAACCAACACACCAAAGGATGGAACCAGAATAAATCGCGGATGCACTTCTGAAGAAAGAGCCAGAGATTGTCATGTTTAAGGACATGTTGTAACTCATGTCTAAGAAAGGCTTCACGGTCGCTTGCATCGAAAACAGTATCCATTTTTTCTGGAATTACTATTGTACTCGAAACGATACCAAAGACCCCTGCGTTCAGACTACGATCATTGCTGATCAGTAGATTCGGGAGGGAATTATTTCCTAAAATAGACTGGGCTAGATTCGTCCATTTAGAACATGCAGGACGGCTACTCTGCATCACAGTGACATGAAATTTACGATACTCCATCCAGCGTCGTGCAAAGAGACCTGTCGCCCCGAGAGCCCAAATAGCGATGAGAGCTGGTATTGCCCATGTTCCTAGAGAAGTGAAGTGGACCCCGAAAACTGGACAGGTGGCTTAGTTGGATAGATAACCGAC
>CAWVWU010000199.1:0-6515 GCA_963933925.1 uncultured Puniceicoccaceae bacterium | reverse complement strand
GGGGATTTCAGCTTCAATTATTTCATCTTCCTCTCCCTCCTCGCCCCACTCTACCTCGACTGTCTCCAAGCCTTCGCCCAATACCGCAACGTCCACATCTACCTCCTTCAACCCAGCGACATGTACTGGGCCGACCTCAGAACAGGCCGACAACTCAAAAAAGCGAGCCAACGCCAGCGACAGAAATCCCCATCCCCCTCTTCCACCCAACTCCCACTCGAAACCGGAAGCAGCTCCCTCCTTCCCGCATGGGGCCGCCAAGGACAATCCTTTCTCGACCTCCTCGTTGACCGCGATCCCCTCCACGACGACTCCGCATTCTGCCCCCCCGCAGAGGATACCCAACTCCACATACTCCAATCCGATCTCTTTCACATCCGAGAACGCGACGCCAACCTATCCCCCGCAGAAGACTTTCTCCCCGGACTCGACGAAGACCCCGAATTCCCGGCCTATGACGGCTCCATCCAAATCCACGCAACCTGCAGCAAACAACGCGAGTGCCAGGCCCTCTGGGATTTCCTAATCGACCAATTTCACAACAACCCGGATCTCAAACCAGACGACATTCTCGTCATGGCACCCAACATCCAAGAATACCTCACCCAGATAAAATCCGTATTCGAGGCCAACGAAAGTCCCGAAAAACGAATCCCTTATTCCATTGCCGACCGCTCCATCGCCAAAGCCTCAAAGATGGCTTCCGCCCTATCCCAACTCCTCGAACTCCCAAATAAACGGGTCACCAGTCTCGAGCTTCTGGAATTCATCGAGCAACCGGCCATCATGGAAAGCTTCGATCTCTCGCCAGACGACCTTTCTACAATCGAAACATGGATACGCACCATCGGAGTACGCTGGGGCTGGAACCCGAAACACCGAAGTTTCTTCCAGAGCAGCGAAAAAGAACGCGACACATGGCAGGAATTCCGCCGACGCCTCTCTCTCGGAATCGCTCTAGGAGGCGACGAAGACCGTACTTCCCGAGGCCAACTCCCCTTTCCTCACGTCGAAGGCAACTACGCCCCGCTCGCTGGCAGGCTTCTCAGCCTCATGAAGACGATCGACAAAGTAATGGAGCTCTACCTCCAAGAAAAAAGCACATCCGAGTGGGCTCCCGAACTCTGCACCATCGTTCGCGAACTCTTCCTCTCCAGCAAAACCGACGACCGAGAACTCCGCTCCACCACAGAATCCATCCAATCCCTCTTTCCCGAAAATCTCTCAATCCGTGTCATCGGCCGCGATGCCTATCGTGCCGTAAGCAACGAACTCCTACGCGAATCCCCTCGAAGCGGATTTCTCAATGGGGCCGTCACCTTCTGTTCGCTCAAACCAATGCGCAGCATTCCGGCAAAGATCATCTGCCTCATCGGCATGAATAGCGGAGCCTTCCCCCGAGCCGACAACCGCAACAACTTCGACATCATCGCCAGCAACCCACGACCGGGCGATCGCAATGCGCGCGAAGAGGATAAACAGATATTTCTAGAAACCATTCTTTCCGCCAGAGAGGCCCTCTTCCTCGGCTACCAAAACGTGAGCCCCACCAGCGACGACCAACTCCCCCCAAGCCCTCTCCTCAGCCAGCTGATCGACTACATCGAGTCCAACACCACAAGTGACAACCAAAACCAATCCCTGATCACGACCCACAAACGTCAAGCCCACGACGACGACTACTTCCTCCCCGCATCCCCCCTTTTCACCTACGATCAATCTCAATCAAAAATTGCAAATTCCTTCAACCGCCAAGTTCAACCCAACTCCACGCCCCCCACCGCACAATCCCCCAAAACACACAACGCGGATACGTCTCAAAAAAAGTCCCTTATCACCGTCGACGCCCTCTTGGCCCTCCTAGCTGCTCCCTGCAAATACTTCCAACAGAATGTCTGCGGAATTCGCCAATTGAACGATTACCAAAAACTGGAAGAGGCTGAAACCTTGAAACTCGATGGACTGGAAAACTACAAGATGCACGAGACCTATCTCAATGCATCCCAACAAACAGCCCATACGCTCTCCCCTGAAATCCTCTCCCTCCAAAAAATAATACCCAGCGGCCACCGTGCCACCATCCTCGACTCTCAATGCCGCGAAGGCCTCGAAGGCCTTCGAGAAAAATTTCCAATAGTCAACCATGCTCCCTCTGCAATCAAACACGAGGCCATCATCGAAATCGCCTCCACTCCTCTCCACGGCAGCTATTCCCTCATCGATGATAAGCTCCAGTTAATCATCTTCCCGGGAAAGCTTAAGGACAAAGGCAAACGCATCCTCTATGCATGGATACACCACCTCTTCGCGAACGCAGCCCACTCCCACCAAGAGATCCAAACCATCGCCCTCTCAACCCAAGAACCCGCAACAAGTCTAACACTCTCGGCTCCAGCAAACGCACACGAAATCCTAACCTCACTCATAGAACTCTTCGAACAAGGTCACCATTCCCCTCTCCCCCATTTCCCAGACCCCTCCATGGCCTTCGCCAAAGCCTTCCTAAAGGCTCATAAGAAGAAAGGCGAGCCCCTCAACGACGCCGAAAAATGGGAACTCTGGAAAACCCGACGCAAAGATCTCCGACAGCCCGACCCCTCTTCCAAAAACTTCCAAAGCACCAATGCCTGGGACAGCTACGCCCAGGCCTGCTTCGGCGAAGAACTCACCGACGGTAACGCATTCTCCGAAATCGCCGAGTCTATCTGGATCCCTCTTTTAGAAAGCTCCAAAGGATGAATCTCTCCAAAGGTACAACTCTCATCGAAGCAAGCGCGGGCTCGGGCAAAACCTACACCCTTTGCCGCATCGTTCTTCGACTCATCCTGATCGAAAACGTCTCCATCGACCGCATCCTCGCCGTCACCTTTACCACCGCCGCCACCGCTGAACTCAAAGACCGTATCCGCAGCCTCCTCCAAGACTGCCTCGTCGAAATCAACAAAGGAGAAATCAAAGAGGACGTTCTCACTGAAGCCCAAGAACACGAGAGCCTAGCCACTCTAAAACAGCGCCTACAACTCAGTCTCGACGCCTTCGACGAAGCCCAGATTTCCACCATCCACGGATTCTGCAAACGAGCCCTCGACTTCATTCCTCTAGAGAGCGGGATGCCTTTCGACGCCTCTTTCGAACAGGTCGAAGACGACATGATCGAGCGCCTACGAAATGAATACATCATTTCTCACATCTACGATCATAGCCCACTCCTCGCCGCACTCGGTCTCGCCAACATAACGAAGATCGAAGAAACACTCAAAGAGGTCGGCCGACAAACCGCCACCCACCCCTACGCTGAGCTTCGCCCAAAACCTCAGAAACACTTCATCGAATCTCTAACAAGCCTCTTCGTATCAACCGTAGAGAATATTCCAAAAATAAAAGAGACTCTCGACCCCCTCATTCCCAATTTCAACAAACGCTCAAAACTCTACAAAGCCTTAATCGACCCAACCTTCTACTCCAGCCTCGAAAAGATGGCTGCCCGTGGATACCCAAACAAGGACGACATCAATACACTCACCACGCTCAGCGAAGACGCATTCGCCAAAGCTCTCACAAAAACAATAGCCCACACGGACCTCCCCCCGGTTCTCGAAGTATGCGATCGCTTCATAACCAGCCTCACACACCTGCCCCACCACTTCGCCCACCATTATCGCTCTTTCCTCCACGACCGACTCCGCACTCTCAAAGAACTTAGCGGAACCATCTCCTTCGACGACCTACTCCACATCCTCAACCGAGCGATCAACAGCGAACAGTCCTCAACTATCCAGACCGATCTGGGTGCTCTCTACGACGCCGTCCTCATCGACGAATTCCAAGATACCGACCCCGTTCAGTATAATATTCTGAATACCCTTTTCGGGCAAGGCGATCACCACCTCTACTACATCGGCGACCCAAAACAAGCCATCTACAGTTTCCGCGGTGCCGACATCCAAACCTATTTTCAAGCCACCCAGATCGATTCCATCCGAACCCAAACCCTCGGAACCAACTATCGATCAACCCCTGAAATGGTCGCGGGCTCCAATGCCTTCTTCACGCTATCAGAAGAAAGTTTTGTCCTAGACGCCATCGAGTTTGAAGCCGCAACGGCCAAGCCAACCGAAACTCCTCCCAAAGCACCTTCACCTCATTCCGCTCCGGGCCTCCGATTCGAAGTCCTTCCTCCAGAAGGCAGCAAAACAGGACAACGCGAAGAACAGTCCATCGCCTGCAAAGACGATATCCTCGCTCTTGTCAGCGAAGGCGTCACCCCAAAAGAAATGGCGGTCTTGGTCAACAATCGCTTCGAAGCCGATCTAATCTACAACATCCTAAGCAAAACAGGCATCCCCTGCGAAATTCGAAGTGAACGCAGCATTTTCCAAACACAGGAAATGGATACGATCTGCCTGCTCCTCACCTGCCTCGCCCGCCCAGCTCAAGCCGCCCTACAAAAATCCCTTCTCGGAAACGCTCTCTTCGGCCTCACATGGGAGGGCATCGATAGCCCAACCTTCACCGAAACCCACGACCGCCTTAGCGACTTCCTCTACGAATGGAGGAAGGACTGGGATCAAAGCCTTTTCACTGTCACCTTCCAACGAATGCTCAGAGCGTTCTCCTGCATCGACCGCCTCGCCGAAAACGCCAATTTCGAACGCTCCTACAGCAATTTTCTCCAACTCGCTGAAATCGCCAGCGACGCTCAAAACGAAGCCAACCTTAGTCCCCAAAGCCTCGTCAATTGGCTCCGCAGACGACAGGACCAAAGTTCCCGCGACGAAGAAGCGTGGCAAACACGCCTACAATCCGATTCCGGAAAACTTCAGATCACGACAATTTTTAGCAGTAAAGGATTAGAATACGGATACGTATTCCTTCCCTACATGAGCCAAATGGACGCCTTCAAGGACAAGGGCCTCTTTGTCTATCACAGCCCCGATAGTCCCGACGCTCAAATGATAATCGAACTGGGCTCGCAAGAAGACTCCACCGGCGAAACGCTCGCCAAGCGAGAATCCCTCGCCGAACGGGCTCGCCTCATCTACGTCGCTCTCACCCGCGCCGTAAACCAAACCCGCGCCTACCTCACTCTACCGTCAATTCCCAAGAGCTCAAAGAAGCCGCCATCGCTCCCCCCCATCATTCAACTAATGATCGGGCTCGATGTCGACGGACTAGACACCGCGAGTCTCCACGAGCGAATCCACGCCAAGCTCGATCAAATGCAAAACACCCCCAACAGCGGGATTTCATGGACATCGAGAGCTCCCACCTCGGAAGGCTCAGATCAATCCACACTAACAAACGCCGACCTCACCCTCTCGTCATCACCCTCCACGGAAACAGAACGACACGCCCGCCCCTTCACGCTTACTCATATCCCCTACGGCCGTCGCGTCAGTAGCTTCTCTGCTCTCAGCCAGCAAGTCAGTAGCCACAGCACCGAAGTCGCCGAAGTAGAATCCAAGGACAAAGACGAACTCCCCACCTCTGTCGCAGAAACACCCATCGACGACGAAAACGAAGAAGCCCTCAGCACCGAGCCCGATATCCACAATTTCCTCAAGGGTGCCAAAACCGGCGACCTCCTTCACGCCATTCTCGAAAACCTAGACTTCACTCAAAAACAAACCGTCTCCGATCTGGTGAACCAATGTTTCGAGCAACACCAATTCGGATATTTCGAATACAAAAACATTGTCGCACAGCAGATCGAAACACTGATCGAAACCCCACTCCAAGCCGACTTCACCGAATTCCCCCTCAACGCGATTTCGCCCAAGAACAAAATTCCCGAACTCGAATTCGTCTACCCAGTCGACAACGGTTTCATGGATCGCCTAACCGACGCCCTCGAACAGTACGGAAGCGACCGCTTCCCAGCCTCATGGATCGAACGCTTAAAAAGCAGTCCCCTCTTCGATCTCCAAGCCATGTTACGCGGCTTCATCGACCTCATCGTCGAGCACGAAGGGAAACTCTACATCATTGACTGGAAGTCCAACTACCTCGGTCCCACCGCTGCCTCCTACACCCAAGAGGCCCTGAGCGACGCCATGGAACACCACGACTACTTTCTCCAATACTGTATCTACATCGTCGCCCTCAAACGCTTTATCGAAACCCGATTCCCCCACTCCCATTTCGATGACCTCTTCGGCGGCGTCTTCTACATTTTCATTCGTGGCATTCAAACAAGTGAGCAAAGCGGAATCTACTTCGACCGCCCCAACGCCCAACTCATCGAAGCCCTCGACCACGCCCTCGGCGGCAAGCCACACTCCCGACACATCTAGAGAGCCATGCACACCCTCGAAACCGAAAGCCTCAAACGCATCCTCTCCTCCCGCGACTTCCTCCCAGTCGACCAAATCCTCGTCGAAACACTGGAGTCCGAATACAGCGAAACCAACCCATGGGTACTCCTCGCCGCCGCGATGACCTCGATGTTAGTTCGAAACGGCCACGCCTACCACGATCTTTCAAACCCCGAGCACTACTACCGCCTCAGCCAAGCC
>CAWVWU010000198.1:0-6540 GCA_963933925.1 uncultured Puniceicoccaceae bacterium | reverse complement strand
TTCATCTTCACTTTTCGGGGGCACATCTGAATCCATAAATATTAGTTAAATTCAGAATCGCAGAACAAGGTGACTATTACTCCCAGAAGCGATCACTGAATAAGCAGCAAGATACCGCTTCTAAATCAGAGAGGTTCTACTTTCCAAGAATGCATCCAAGTCCAATTAATATCCCACAGACAGTGCATTCGCATCAATTAGCATTCATTCGCGGTTAAAAAATATCAAATCCCGAGAAACGACGATGAACCAAAAAAAGAGGTCCGGATGTAATCCGGATAAAGACTCCAAAAGCCCCCTCTCGGAAGTTCAAAAGTCCTAAGCGACCCATTTTTTCCGCAATCTTCCGCCAAATTGCCTTCAAATCCGAGTCCGAGACTTGACGCAAAAGGCAATATATTAAGCGGACTCAGAGGCTTCCTCTACAAATCCACCCGTCCGAAAGGGAAAAAAGGTCAACCACCCCAACCTTCATCCATATTTATTCCACAGGTGCAATCCACGAGGTGCACCTGATTTGCACATAGACCCAAAGGGCAGCCTCGACCGCATGTCTTGAGCCGAGTCGAAAGGCTTGGAGAAGCCTAAAAACACCGCCCGATGCCAATTAATCGTCCCGCATCGGCCTCCCTCCCTTTTTAAGCTTTATCCCAAGGCGAAAATGCCCTCAATACCTCCCCTTCATGGAAACTATAAAATTCGCAGTTCTCCCCGGTGATTACATCGGTCCAGAAGTAATGACCGTCGCACTCGACGTTCTCAAAGCAGCGACCGAGCCCGCAGGCATCAAACTCGACTACACCGAAGCACACGTCGGCGGTGCCGGTATCGACAACGAAGGCAAGGCTCTCCCTGACTCCACAATCAAGATCTGTGAAGAAGCCGACGCCATTCTCTTCGGCTCTATTGGCGGTCCCAAGTGGGAAAGTCTCCCCCCAGCAGAGCAGCCCGAACGGGCCGCCCTCCTCCCGATCCGCAAGCATTTCAGTCTCTTCGCCAACCTTCGCCCGGGGCTTCTCTATAAAGAACTCACCGACGCATCACCTCTCAAAACAGAGCGCATTCCTGAAGGAATCGACATGGTCTGCGTACGCGAACTCACCGGCGGCATCTATTTTGGCCCCAAACGCACCGTGACTCTCCCCGACGGCGACATCCAAGCCACCGACGAGATGGTCTACAAAAAGAGCGAAATCGAGCGCATCCTCGAAGTCGCCATCGCCACCGCCAGAGCCCGTATCGGCAAAATCTGCTCAGTCGACAAAGCCAACGTTCTCTCAACATCCGTCCTCTGGCGTAAAACCGCCACCGAGTACATCGCCAAGCACGCTCCCGAAATCGAGCTCAGCCACATGTACGTGGACAACGCCGCCATGCAAATGGCCCGCGACCCCAACCAATTCGACGTCATCGTAACCGAAAACATGTTCGGCGACATCATCTCCGACGAGATGGGCATCGTCTGCGGCAGCCTCGGTATGCTCTCCTCTGCATCCCTCGGCACCGGAAAGAATCAATACGACCTCCCCTTCGGACTCTATGAGCCATCAGGCGGGACTGCTCCCGACATCGCAGGTAAAGGCATCGCCAACCCCTGCGCTCAAATCTTGAGTGCAGCCCTCATGCTCCGCTACAGCTTCGGTCTCAACGAGATCGCCGAGAAAATCGAAAAAGCCGTCAAGCAAGCCGTCATGGAAGGCAACCGCACCGGCGACATCGCCTTCGGCCAAAAATCAATCGGCACCCTAGAAATGGCCCAAGCCATCACCCAAAGACTCTAAAAGTTCAGCCCACAGATTGCACAGATGAGCACAGATGATAGAGATTTTCTTTGTAAAGAAGAGACCTATAAGCTCATCGGTGCAGCCTTTGAGGTCTACAACGAGTTAACCTGTGCCTACAACGAACCGCTTTACCAAGAAGCTTACGAATTTGAATTAGGCCTCCAAAAAATTCCATTTCAAGCACAGCCCCAGCTAAGAGTTTCCTACAAAGGACAGCTTCTCGAAAAAGAATTCTACGCAGACATCATCGTATTCGATCAAGTCATAGTAGAACTCAAAGCCCTCGAAAAACTAACAAGTCGAGAAGAAGCACAACTCCTCAACTACCTAAAGGCAGCCAATCTAAAAGTCGGCCTCTTAATAAATTTCGGCTCACACCCAAAACTGGAATACAAACGCATAGTCCTCTAAAAAATCTGTGCTCATCTGCGTAATCTGTGGGCAAAAAAAGCACAACCAAATCATTTTAGCACATCAGCAACCTTCCGTGTTCATCCGCGTCCATCCGTGGTTCCAACAAATAAACAAAAGCTCTCTCTTTCTTTGTGATCTTCGTGTCCTTCGTGGGCAAAAAAAGTAACAAGCCCATCATCACCATGACCTCCAACCAAATTCGCCAGTCCTTTCTCGATTTTTTCGCTTCGAAGCAGCACACCATAGTGCCTTCCGCCTCCCTTATGCCGGATGCGCCGAATTTGCTCTTCACCAATGCGGGAATGAATCAATTCGTCCCCTACTTCCTCGGTGACCGCGAAGCACCGTATCCAAGTGCAACGGACACCCAAAAGTGTATCCGTGCCGGCGGGAAGCACAACGACCTCGAAGACGTAGGACTCGACACTTACCACCACACCTTCTTCGAGATGCTCGGCAACTGGTCATTCGGCGACTACTTCAAGAAGGAAGCTATCGAGTGGGCATGGGAACTCATCACCGACGTATGGAAATTCCCCATAGACCGCCTCTACGCATCCGTCTACAAGCCGGGGCCCGGCGACCCCGCCTCATTCGACCAGGAAGCCTACGACTTCTGGAAAGCTATTTTCGTCAAAGCAGGACTCGATCCAGACATCCACATCGTCTACGGAAACAAAGCCGATAACTTCTGGATGATGGGTGACACCGGCCCCTGTGGCCCCTGCTCCGAGCTCCACGTCGACCTCACCCCAGCAGGCGACACCAAAGGCAGCCTCGTCAACGCAGACTCCCCCTATTGCATCGAGATCTGGAATCTCGTATTCATCCAGTTCAATGCCACTCCAGAAGGTGACTTCGTCCCCCTCGAGGCAAAACACGTCGACACCGGAATGGGCTTCGAACGCGTCGCGGGAATTATCGCCACGACCGAGAACTTCACAGACTTCTCAAACCCACCGAGTAACTACAACTCGGACCTCTTCGACACAATTTTCCAAAAGCTACAAGAGCTTTCTGGACACACCTACCAACGCACCCTTCCGGAAGACCTCGACAACATTAGCGAGATCGAAATGAAGGACGTCATCTTCCGCGTCCTCGCCGACCACGCACGCTGTCTCGCTTGCTCGATCGCCGACGGTATCATCCCCGGTAACGAAAGCCGCAACTACGTCCTCCGCCGCATCCTACGTCGTGCCGTCATGTACGGACGCAAGCTCGGCCTAGAAAAAGGATTCTTCGCAGGCCTCATCCCCATCGTAGTTAAGCAACTCGGCTCCGTCTTCCCTGAGCTAAAAACTCAACAAACGATCATCGAAAAAATCATTAAGTCAGAAGAAGACAGCTTCGGACGAACTCTAGACCGCGGTATCCAGTTATTCGAGAAGATCGAAGGTAATATCACCGGAGAAGAAGCTTTCACACTCTACGACACCTACGGCTTCCCGCTCGACCTCACCGAGCTCATGGCCAAGCAAAAAGGCATCACAGTCGATACTGCTGGCTTCGAAGTCGAAATGGAGAAGCAACGCGCCAAAGGCCGTGCCTCCCAAAACAAGACCGACATCCTCGTTTCCGATGGTGACGAAAAAGGCGAAGCCACTCCATTTGTCGGCTTCGACTCGCTAGCCGACGAAGCCGAGCTTCTCGACATCGTAAAAGGTGACAAAGACGACACCTACCTCGTATTCAACCACAGCCCCTTCTACGCAGAAATGGGTGGACAGGTTGGCGACACAGGTGCCATCGAATTCGAAGCCCAACACTTCGATGTCCTCGACACCGTTAAAGACGCCAACGGACGTTTCCTCCACAAAGTAAAGGGCGACATCAACGCGATCGCTTCAGGAGATCACGCCAACCTCATCGTCGACCACGATCGCCGTCGTAGTATCGAGGGTCACCACTCCGCAACGCACATTCTTCACTGGGCACTGCGCAAGGTACTCGGCACTCACGTCCGCCAAGCAGGTTCCTTCGTAGACGACCAACGTCTCCGTTTCGATTTCGCTCACTTCGAAGCGATTAAACCAGATCAACTCGCTCTCATCGAACGCCTCTGTAACGAACAGCTCCTTGAGAACAACAAGGTTCACTGGTACGAAACCCCATTCGATAAAAAGCCAAGCGAAGTCATGGCTATGTTCGGCGAAAAATACGGCGATGTCGTACGCGTCGTAGACATCGGAGGGATCTCAATAGAACTCTGTGGCGGTACTCACGTCCGTGCCACTGGAGAAATCGGACTTCTCAAAATCGTATCCGAATCTGGAATTGCCGCTGGAACTCGCCGTATCGAGGCGATTGCTGGCAAGAGCCTGTATGCGCATGTCAACAACATGGAAAGCACGCTCTCGACCCTCTCATCCACGCTTTCCGTACCGAATGCAAAGCTAGCCAAGAAGATCGACAGCCTCCTCGCTCGCAACGCCGAACTCGAGAAGCAACTCAAGAGCTTCCAACAAAAAGCCTCCGGCAACCTCGCCGAAGATCTTTCACAAAAGGCCAAAGCTGTAGGCGAGCTCAAACTCGTCAACGCCGTCGTCACTGCCGACAACCCCAACGCCCTCCGCGAACTCGGTGCACAAGTCATCGGCAAAGTAGGGGCAGGTGTAGTGGTACTCGGAGCCAACATGGGCGGAAAAGTCAGCGTAGTGGCCTTCGCCTCACAAGAAGCCATCGCCGCCGGTCACAAAGCCGGCGACATCGTCCGTAACCTCACCGCTCAACTCGACGGTAAAGGCGGCGGACGCCCCGACTTCGCCATGGGCGGCGGCACCAACGCCGACAAACTCCAAAGCGTCGTAGACAGCTTCGCCTTATAGGTAGGGCGTGACGGTAGAACACCGCAAAACCCACCATCACAACATTTTCAACAATTTCAGGGCCCGACTAAACATCGGGCCCTTTTTCTATCCACAATTGATCCCTCTCAATGAAGGCCTACTCAACATCATACAAATCTGAACCACATATCAAAGACCTGTTCTCGTTCATAGGATACAGGGTTAATGCAGATATCACTTGCAAATGTAATTAAGGGAATAACACTACCGCTCTTTCAAACTACTACAAAAACAATGAATACCCCCCAAAACCTCCTAATCTCCGCTTTCCTAAGTCTGATTGCATTAACAGGAACAATTTCTAACGCACACGAATGGGATATCAGCGTAAGCGTCGAAGTCCCTGATAGCGATAGCGATCAAGCCAATACATATACGACAACGGCCACACGCTACTTGGCCGACGTTGAATACAATGAAGAATCTCCTTACGATGAGACTTACTTCACACAACGCATAGGATACGTCTCTACAGAATATTCAATATTCAGAGACTCAAGACACTCCAGTTCCTCTTTTATTACGACGAGGACCAAGATGGAAAATGACAGGTTTTCTATAGCTGCAAGAATAGCCAATCAAAACTCTCCTCACGTATACTTGTTAGCAATAAGCAAAGACAAGTTTGACGGCAAAAGCACATTTACACCAACCAACCCTCTCAACGAATCAAGCCGATACGAATACAACTCCGAAAGGACGTATATCCATGGAGGATACGAATTCTATCTCTTCGATAATTGGACAATTGGAGCCACGGGTTACTTCAACGAATATAAGAATCACACAACCGAATTCGACACTGATTCTCTAGACAATACGTCAAAGTACATCACGCAGGATACTGCAAAATCATCAGGAATCAACTTATCGACAAACAACCTTTGGCAAGTGTCCTCATCGCAATGGATTAAATTCAATGGAAGTATCAATTACGAGACTACTGATTACGAATCATCAATGAGCTGGCGATATCCTCAAGGCGGCCTCACAAGTGATTTGTGGTCATTCAAAGTCGCATCAACCTATTATTTTACTCGAAAGACTGATCTCCATCTATCGTTCACGACGCGTTCGGGTTCAAATTTTGACACAGCGGCCCTAGCCTTTTCTCACTATTTCACCGACAATTTCTACGCCAGAGTCAAAACGACACGAGATTTCAATAGCTACTTTGATAGCGACACCTACGAAGCGGTCGCTGGAATAAAATTCTAGCATTCTCTCTTTCAAAAACGACCGCTGCAATGCGGTCGTTTTTTTGTGTCCATGACCAAGCAATACCTCCTTTCACCCCTGCTAATTGAGCAATTCCTGCACACAAAGAACCGCTCATACAAAATCTCCTCTATGGGCAACTAGATCATAATCCTTCCTAGGTAGGGAATGCAGACCAATTGAACCATTTTTTGTATTCATGAAGGGAAACGTGTGCATATGGAAGAGTCCCATAAGTTGTTAAAATAAAAAGGTGGTTTCCCGCTTCTGCAGCG
>CAWVWU010000197.1:0-6574 GCA_963933925.1 uncultured Puniceicoccaceae bacterium | reverse complement strand
GGCGGGTTGGCGTCCGAATAGATAGAAGAGGGCTGGAGTGACGCCGAGGCCGAGGACGGTGGAGCTGATGAGTCCGCCGATGATTACGATGGCGACGGGGTTGAGGATTTCTTTTCCAGGTTCCTCGGCTGCGAGGGCGAGAGGGACCAGGGCGAGTCCGGCGGATATGGCTGTCATTAAGACGGGGACGAGTCGCTCGAGAGTACCGCGTTCTATCATGCTTCGAGTGAAACCTTCCCCTTCGAATCGCATCAGATGGAGATAGTGAGAAATCATCATGATGTTGTTTCGGGCGGCGATCCCTGCGATTGCGATAAAGCCGACGAGAGTGGCGATGCTGACGTTGTTCAATGTATATTGAGTGTAGAGGATACCGCCGATTAGGGAAATAGGAATGATTGTGAGGACCAGTCCAACGAAGCGAAAGCTTTTGAAGTAGCTATAGAGGAGGACGGTGATGATGACTAAGATGACGGCGGACATTATGAAAATAGTCTTCCGTGCTTCTTGTTGGGCTTGGTATTCGCCTTCGAAGGACAGGGTGTACCCTTCGGGGAGGGTGATGTTTTGGCTGACGTCGATCTGGAGTTGTTCTACCATTGAGTTGAGATCGTCGTTGGTGGGGTTGATTGACACGACGAAACGGCGGAGGGTGTTTTCTCTTAAGATGGTGTTAGGGCCAGTGGCTTGGTGAATCTCGGCGACGTAGCTTAGGGGGATGCGTTGGCCGCTCATGGTGTCGATGTAGAGACTTGAGAGACGGTGCGGGGATTCGCGCCATTCTATGGGGAGTCGGACCACGAGGTTGTAGACTCTTTGTCCTTCGTAGACTTCCGAAACGATGTCGCCCCCCATTAGGGCTGCGAGTTGTTCGTTGAGAGCACCTGGAGTTACTCCGTAGGCGAGTGCTCGGTCGCGATCGACTTCGATTCGTAGTTGGGGAATGGGGGCTTGTTGTTCGATTCGAGCTTCTTCCATTCCGGGAATGGCACGAGCGGTTTCGGCTATTTCCGTTCCAATGCGGCGGAGTTCGGCGAGGTCTGGGCCGAATATCTTAATTGCGATTTTGGCGGAAACGCCACTGAGCATATGACCAATACGGTCGGCGAGGGGGCCACTAATCGCACTGAATGTTCCGGGGATGCCACGCATGGTGGTTCGAATCTCGTTGAGAATATCTTGGCGGCTCCGGGTTGTTGTCGGGGCGAATTCTACATCGAACTCTACGGTGGAAACAGGAACGACGTGATCGCCTCGTTCGGCTCTACCGACTCGGTAGCCGACGGTTTCGACTTCCGGAATTTTGAGGAGGAGGTCTTGTGCGGTGTTGGCGATTTCGGTGGTTTGTTTGAGGGAGGTTCCGGGGGCAGTTGTGGTGGCAACGACTGCGGTCGGTTCACGGAACGCGGGGAGGAAATTGCCGCCCATTTGGTTGAAGGATGCGTAGGTGACGTAGAGGAGTCCGCAGGTGATAAAGAGAACAACGAATGGTTGGGAGAGGGAGAGGTTGAGCCAGGTCTTTTTGAATCCCCACTTTATGAATCGAACGATGAAGCCTTCTTTGTCGGCTTGGTTGGCCTTTGGCTTTATAAGGTAGGAACTGAGGACGGGGATTACGGTGAGAGATACGACAAAGGAGGCGGCCATGCTGACCATGGTGGCGATGGCGATGGGGGAGAAAAGTCGGCCTTCGACGCCGCTTAAGGCGAGGAGAGGGAGGAAGACGAGGATGACGAGAATCGTGGCGTAGAGAATTGAAGATCGGACTTCGGCGGAGGCGGTCGCGATTACCTCGATAGGAGGGAGTGGTTCTTTCCTGTTGGCGTTTTCTCGGAGTCTTCTGAAAACGTTTTCGACATCGACGATGGCGTCGTCGACGACCATGCCGATGGCGACGGCGAGGCCTCCGAGGGTCATTGAATTTACGCTGAGTCCGAAGAGATCGAATACGATAACCGTGATTCCCAGAGAGAGTGGAATGGCGGTTAGGGTGATTAGAGTGATTCGTAGATTGAGGAGGAAGAGGAAAAGGATGATGGCGACCATGATGGCACCGTCGCGGAGGGCTTCTTTGAGATTGCCGATGGCGAGGTCGATAAAGTCGGACTGGCGGTAGAGGGTGACGAGCTCGATGCCTTCGGGGATTGAGGTTTTAAGCTCTTGTATGGTTTCTTCGATCCGGTCGGTTAGAGCGAGGGTGTCGAAACCTGGAGATTTTGTGATGCTTAGGATTACGCCGGGGTAGCCTTTTGTTTGGGTATTGGAGGTTGCTGCTGCTTTGGGATATGAGGATGAGCCCTTCGACTCGCTCAGGGTTGTCGCTTCGCTTGACAAGAGTTTGGAACCGAGGCCGGCTTCGCCGCGCATTGGTTCGGTGTCCCATACTACGGTGGATACGTCTTTGAGGCGAATGGGGCGGTCGTTCTCGTAGCTGACGACGGTGTCGGCTATTTCGTCGAGGTCGGTCGTCATGGCGAGGTTACGCACCATAATTTCTTGGGTGGATTCGGTGAGGAAACCTCCGGTTGTATTTTTGACCGCTTGACTGGCGGCGGTGTGTATCTGTTCGAAGCTTACGCCTAGGGCGAGCATCTTGTCTGGGTCGGGCTGAACTTGGATCTGTTTGACGCCGCCGCCCATTGCTACGACTTCTGCTATACCAGGAATTGATTGAATTTGGCGACCGACCGACCAGTCGGCGACCGTTCTGATGTCGCGTGGTGAGTTCTTACCGCTTGGGTCGACGAGACCGACGAGCATGATATTGCCCATTAGTGAGGCGACCGGAGTCATGTACGGGCTGACGCCTTCGGGGAGCCCTTCTGTGGTGCCTGTAATGCGTTCTTGGACGAATTGGCGGGCTTGGTAGATGTCGGTTCCCCATTCGAATTCGACGAATATGAGAGAAAGTCCGATATCGTTGACTGAGCGTAGTCGGGTTACTCCGGTTACGCCCATGAGGGTGTTCTCGAGAGGGATTGTGACGAGGGTCTCTACTTCTTCCGGTGCAAAACCTGGAGTTTCGGTTAGGAGCGTTACAGTTGGTTTTGTGAGATCGGGGAGGACTTCTACAGGGAGTTCTGAGGTGGTCTTCACTCCCCAGACAAGGATGACCAAGGCGAACGCGAGAATGAGCGGTCGTTGGGCGAGTGAGTAGCGTATTAGGAAATTGAGCATGTCGCGTCGTTGTTGACCTAAGTGTTACTTGGAGGCTCTGGATTTTTTCCAGAGGAGCTGGGCGAAGATGATGAGGAGAAGGGTTGTGACTCCGGCGTAGATTAAGAGGGCAGGGCTCGGTTCTTGGGAGCTGCCTTGTGTTTGTTCGGTGCTGGTCTTTGGGGCACGTTTTTGATCTTCGGTGAGTTCTGATCCGTCTTCGTTGTGTTCGTGGCCGTGAGCGGCATCGAGAGCTTCTTTGAGTGATATGCTGCTTGAATTTCCGGCGAAACTGAGGGAATAGGATCCACGAGTTACGACGTCATCGCCTGGAAAAAGTCCGCTGAGGACTTCGACGAATTTGTCGTTTTTCTCGCCGAGTACTACGGGGAGGCGAACGAAGGCGTTGGGCAAGTCGAAGTCTTTGACGAAGATTATACGATTAGCGGGGTCGCCTTGGATCGCTACGCGCGGCACCATGAGCACGTTCGGGCGTTTGCTGAGGACGACTGAGAATTCGGCTCTCATACCGGGACGGAGTTTTCCTTCAGAGTTATCGATGAGAAAGATGCCGTCGATGGTTCCTGCTTGTCGGTCGGCGTCTACGCCGAATCGGACGAGAGTGGCGTCGAGGCCTTGTTTACCGAGAGCGGGTATTTTTATGTGGGCGAGAGTTCCGATGTCGACTTGAGCGGCTTCGCGTTCGGGGATTTTTGCGATGGCCCAGAGTTGGTTGCGATCGGAGATATCCATGAGCTCGGCATTGGGTTCCACTGGCTGACCGAGGCGGACGTGGGAGTCGATGATGAGTCCGTGATGAGATGCTTTCAGTTCGATGGAGGGAGGAGGGTCGCCGATGAGGCGACTTTCGACTGTGGCGAGAACTTGACCTTCTTCAACGTAGTCGCCGACGAAGGCGTTGAGTTTGGTGACGCGACCAGCGATTCGTGATGAGAGGACGGACCGGTTTGTGGGGATCTCTTCGATACGACCGATTGCGAAGACAGAGGTTTCGAATTCTTGGTATTCGGCAATAACGGTTTCAATGCGCAGGTTCTGAACGCCCACTTCGTCAAGAATGACCGTGTCTGTAGCGGCCTGTGCTATCGGGCTGAGAAGGATTGTGGCGAAAGTAATAATTAGAAATTGTTTCATGGTAGGTGTGTGACTGAAAGTTGGATTACCAGTTTGTTTTTTAAACCACAGAAAGCACAAGATGCACAAAAGAGTGTGGGCATTGGTGGGATCTTTGTGGGAGAAATTGCGCCTTTTGTGTTTATGAAATTTGTCCGGATAGCATCGGGAGCGATATGGTTATATTTAGATGGATGGAAGATGAGGATTGATTTATGGAGTCTACTTGATGTTCTTTCCGGTGGCTGAGTGCCATTCGCCGTAGGCTTGGAGGTAGTCGCGAATGGTTTCGAGGTATTCGCTTTTTAGATTGAGCTGTTGCTCTTGTGCACGGAAGAGGTCGGTAAGGCTGACTTGTCCGGAGCGGTAAGCGGTGTTCATGTCTTGGACATTTTTGTCGACGAGAGGGGTGAGTTTTGTGCGGTAGTGCTGTGCTTGTCGGTAGATATCGAGTATCTCCTCTTGGATGTGGAGGGCGGCTGCGTCGAGGGTTATGCCTGTGGCGTGGAGGGTGTCTTCGGCTTGTTGCCAACGGGATTGTTTTTCGCGGTAGGTGGCTTGGTAGCGCTTGCGGTTGGGGAGGGGGATGGAGATGCCGAGTCCAAGGAATTTGTTGGATGATATGCCATTGGGGGCGTCTGCGGAGCGTTCGTTTTCGAGTGAGAGTTCGATGGCGATGTCCTCCCAGCGGTTGATGCGAGCGAGGCGGGTGCTTTGGCTGGCGATGTCGGCGAGCTTTGACTTGAGGAGATAGGCGGGGTGCTCGACGAGTTCTTCCATGGCATAGGGCAGTATGTAGGGGGGAGCGACTGGGATTTCGAATTTGAGCTGGATGTTGATCGGTGTGTGTGCTTCGAGGCCGAGGAGGAGATTGAGTTCGGCGAGTTTGGCATGTGACTCTCTGTTGAGTTTGATGAGGTCTTGCTCGAGAATGCGGTGTTCGATGTGTACTTGGGTGGCGTCGAGGGAGGATGCTTCTGCGAGTTGTACGCGGGAGTCGACGAAGCTTGCGAGTTTTTGGTTGAGTTCGATTAATTCGGTGCGATGGGCACGTTGGGCATCGAGGTGGGCGAGTTCGATCGATGTGAGTTCGATCTCTTCGGCGAGTAGGCGTTCTTGGTTGCGGATTTCGGCTTCGGCGAGTTCGATCTCCATTTGGGAGATTTGTCGCAGTTGGTAGAGTCGGCTGGTTATGGGAAGGTTTTGTTTGAGTGATAGGCCTAGGTTGGACTCGCCTTCGTTGTTGAAGAGGGCGTCGTTGGCATAGTTGAGGCTTAGTTCTGGTGAGCTCCAATTGCCCGTTCCTTCGGACTTGGCACGCGCTTGCTCGATGGTGTTTCGGGCGGCTTTGAGCAGGTGGTTATTCTCGAGACCGAGGGCGATTCCTTGGTCTGGAGTAAGTTGTAAGGGTGCTCTAGGAGCTGCGTGTGAAGTGATTGCTATGGCGATCGCAGCGAGTGTTGCGAGGGCACGAAGGCTAAGTGTAGACATAAAAAATCCTGATTCTGAGTTCGACGGTAGAGCGTAGTGCACGGGGGCAGTGCTCGCATGAGGCTTGAAGCGGAAGCTGCCTTGGCTTCAAGGGCGTTCGAATGGAATCAGGATATCAACAGTTTATGCGTATGGAGTGTGTGAATTCGCGCGTTGCACTTTGGATAAGTGACGGAGCACGCAGGGGGTGTGATTTTAAAGTGTAGTTTGGTGTGCTGAGGAGAGGTTCTAGAGCGAAGATCGCACACTCTATAGCGATCGGAGCTTTGAGAGCGATGCGTTGGGCGTTGGCTGTGGCATCGTCGAGGTCGGGTGAATTGACTTCGACATCTTCGCAGGGATGGCATTCTGCTTCTTCAGTGGAGCCTGCGAGCTGTGAATGTTCGTCGTGATGGCAGCATTCGTCGTTTGGCGTATCGGCTTTTGCTACTGGAGTGACCCAGTGTTCGTTGCCGTCCTCGTGAGAGCAGATGAGCATGCCACCTACGCTCGCTAGGGAAATATTCCAAGCGAGGGTCATTAAGCAGAGAATGGCGGCAAAGCGTTTCATGCGTTTACTAGGTAACGGTTCAATGACTGCAATGATTTAGAGAATGTCCAATAAGTCCATTCTTTCAGTCGTTAGACGCGAAAGCGACTTATTGGGCACTCTCTGAAGATTTGTTCAAGTTGTTTCTTGAAAACGAGATGAAATTGAAAGGATTTCGATGATTGGACCGAAGGAGTATTAGTAAAAAATCTTGTCAGAGATTCGAGCGAAGAGCAGCCTCTCGATAGCAATCCCCCCCCCCCC
>CAWVWU010000196.1:0-6614 GCA_963933925.1 uncultured Puniceicoccaceae bacterium | reverse complement strand
CCGCTCGCTTTTCCTCTTCGAGGAAATCAGGACTTCGTCCTGAGGGTTCGAATCCTAGAGGCGTTTATTGTTCTATAACGTCTGACCTGAGGTCGGGGATTTTCTCTCTGAGATGGGGTGGAATCCTTCGACGTTGCTCTCTTCGAGTTCGCTTCAGAGTCGAGGACAGGATACTTTGGAGACGGGATTGATTAATCCGCGCTGCGGAATCAGGGCTTTGCCCCAATCGTTCATGCTTCACGATTGCTGTTTCGTTTCGCTTCACAAACCCGCGGCTTCTCGGGTTGGTTCAGTCGTTGGCAATCGAGTGGGGACCCGAGATTAGGTGTGCAGGAATTGCACCTGGTTTTATTGATACGCCTGGAAATGATGTCTGGTTCAATTCTTTTCCCGACCCTGAAGCAGAGCGTAAACGAACCGAGGATTCTCATCCGGTTGGGCGGATTGGGTCGGTTGAGGAAATCGGTGCTTTATGTGCCTTTCTTGCCAGTTCGTTCGGCCGTTTTATTTCTGGTACCACATTGCTGGTTGATGGCGGGCGAAGTGCTTTGATGCAGGACCGCTAGAGTTGAGCATCTGTATCTAGTGGTGATTTCAACGAATCGTTATACTCGTTGTTTTGTGTTTCTATCTTCGATTTCAGAGATCGTTTCAATGAGTTCAGGGTAGCCACGGCCCTGTGTTGTTATTGATGGAGAGACCGTTAGTCTTGGGCCGTATTTGATTTCCCATTGTCCATCTTTGATATTAACAAGAAGTCCAGTGTCGGTGAGAATGGACTCGGCTTCGACGATCGTTTTCTTGCCGATTGACTGAATGCCTGGAAAGGTGCGTGAAAGGATGCGTCGTAATTCGAGTCGCTCATCCTTGTTGGCCCCAGTACTGATCAGACAGGATATGGGGGAGTTTGCTTTCTCGCCCAGTAGAAAGCGGTTCGCTTTTACTTCGGGATTCACAAGGCTGAGAGGGTTAAAGTTGATGAGCTCACCGGATTTGTCCCATTTGAGCCAGTTGTTGAAATCGACCGAGTTGTCAGGAAGGCCGAGTAAGAATTCCTTAATAATGGCCACTGATATGTGGAGATGGGAAGCTGTGATGGATTTTGGATTGTTGGAGAGTTTTATTTTTCCGATGTCATGACCTTGAGAGATTGGATCGCCCACATCTGCGTTTTCGAAATCAATGTGCGAATACTGGATGATCATGCGGTAGTCTTCGAATGACTGATCGGTGGCTACGATTACCGTATCTCCAACAAGGTCGGGAAACTTCCATATTATCTTACCATCGGTAAATGCGGGCACTCGCAAGCCATCCATTCCTGCTTCACTCCGTTCGGATTTGGCCATCTCTGCTAGAGCGAAGTCAAGTCCTTCGTGAGGTCCGCCGCCGTAGGATTCCGCTCGGGTTTTGTTGACGTCTCCCCACCAGATCCAAGGGCTTTGGAACTCCATACCGCGTCTAATAACCCATCTGCCGATTTTGTTTTGACCGAGGGTTTGGATACCGTGACTAAACTCTGTACCGATATTGGTGTAGAAGTGAGATTCGATATTTCTGAGATCGGTAGTCATTGTTGTGAATGTATGTGTGGGAGTATTGGATAGCCTCGGTTAGGGATTGGGTGTACTTTCCTCTTGTTTGGGGAACTCTAAGGTGAGATGGGGGATGAAGAGGGCGTTTATGAAGTCATCTTGAAAGGATTCTTGGGCGTTGAGTTCGATCCATTCGAGCCGACTTATTATCCGATCAATGCGTTCCTTTGCGGTCTGGTCGAGAGCGTAGTAAATAGCACCTTTGAGGGAGGTATTTCCGCAAGGGTTGATCTTCTGGTGGTCGAGTGGTGGAATGAGGCCGATGTCGATCATGTCGCGTACACGGACCCGTTTCCCGAAGTTACCGGCGAGATGGAGGTGCTCGATTTCGAAAACGTCGATACCTGCGACCTTTGCCATGGTGATGATACCGGAAAAAACGGCGGCTTTGGCTTGTAGGAAGTTGCTGATGTCGTCTTCGCTCAAGTAGACGTCTCCGGTGATTGAATAGACGCGTTGCTGTTCCCCTAAGAGTTCACGTGTCTCAATCTTTTCATGACGGCGAGCATAGCGCCCCTTTTTTCGTAAGATACGTGCACGGAATGCGGCAGCTACGAACGAAATTATACCTGATCCGCAAAGCCCGATAGCGGGTTCGCCGCCGATTGTAGTGTACTTGAGTTCTCCGTCTTCGTCCCACACGTGGTCAATTGCTCCGGGGATGGCACTGACGCCGCATGGAAAACCACCTCCTTCGAAGGAGGGACCTGCCGGGACGGCGGTACAGAGAAGCTTGCCGTTGGCTTTGAAAGCCATTTCTGCGTTGGTTCCGAGGTCGACAAAAAGGGTGTTTTCAGGAGTGTTTTCGAAATCGATTAGGGCGAGGCCACTAATTATATCGCCGCCGAGGTAAGCACTTTGTGCTGGGATGAATTCGAGTCGATCGCCGGGAAGTCGGTAGGTTGCTGCTTTACGTGGCTTGGGTGCGAAGTCCACCCCGTTGAATGGCCATCCCCCCATTCCTGACGGATCGAGCCCAAGTAGAATGTGGATCATGGGTGCATTACCTGAGAGTACTGTGGTGAGAACCTGATGGCTGGATACGTTATTGTCTTTTAGGAGCGACTTTACGAGCGGAATGAGAGAGCGTTTAAGTCCGAGGTCCTGCATTTCAGAAAGGAGTTCTGGTGTATGACAGAACGCTATACGAGCGACGAGGTCCTCCGAATAGGCGTATTGCCCGTTGAGGCGCCCGTGACAGTCGACCAGTTCGCGGTTTTCTAGATCTACGAGTGCGGCGGCCAATGTGGTGGTGCCTATGTCGACCGCGATTGCGTAGGACTGCTTCCCTAAAGGTTGAAGTACCCCTTGAGCTTCTGTGTCGAAGCATGCGAGTTCGATGGTGCCTTCGATGGCTGTGCTGGGGACGTTGTCGAAGAAGTGAGGAGAGAGGGTTAAGCTTTCGCTGAGAGCGGCATCGAGTCGTTGGCGATTTGATTTGTTGGGATGGTCATCGGCTTTGGCTACTGTGACGTGTTGGCGTTCCCAGCGGGGGGTTTCGCATTTGAGGCCTTCTTCTATTGTGGTGAGATCGATGGCAATATTGGCACTGGAGGCAGCAGATTCGGGAACAGTGATGTCATACTTTCCTGAATCAACGTCGGTCTGGCACGCGAGTACGGGGACACCGTCGAGCATGACGCGACAAGTCTTGCAAGATCCGTGGCCACCGCAGGACATCTTGAGCGGGATGCGTTGTTCGCGCAAATGGGTGGAGAGGGTACAGGGCTCGGGAATTTCGATTGTGTGCATGGGGATGGGCTCGATGTCTGAAATTTAGAATTTTAATTAGGTGGGGCCAGATATGTTTAGGCTGTTTTTGTTTTCGCGGCTTCAAGCTTGGCTTTATCTGCTCGCGATTCCTTGATGAATTTCATGCCGAGCTTGTCTGCTCCAGTTACGGTGTCTGCGACGAGCATCGCCCATCTGAGACCTTCATGGGTGATGTCGGTAATCGGGGCGTTCATGCCGTTGTAGATCGCGATGGCTAAGTAGTAGGCGTCGAGGGTCTTGCGTTTGGGCATTCCAAAGCTGACGTTTGAGGCACCTAGAGTAATGTTTGCACCGAGTTCCTTGCGGATGAGTTTCATTGTCTCCATTGTGCAGGTTCCGGCACCCACATCTGTTGCGACTCCGATGGCGATACAGTCGAAGATGAAGTCGTCCACGGTGAAGCCGTATTTTTCGCCTTCCTTAAGGATGTCTTTAGCACATTTGAGGCGACCTTCGGGCGTGTAGGGAATTCCGTCGTCGTCTGCGGTCATGGCGATCATGGCAGCACCATGCTTCTTTGCTATGGGAAATATCTCGTCCATCTTCTCGCGTTCGCCGGATACAGAGTTAATCAGGCAGCGTCCTTCAACTTTTCCGAGAGCAATATCGAGAGCGACGGGGTCGCCGAAGTCAAGGGAAAGGGGGCAGTCCACTCGTGATCGTATAGCGGATACGGCTATCGGGAGGAGGACTTTTTCGGGGATGTCTAGACCGACCATATTCACATTGATGATGCCGGCCCCCGCTTCGAATTGCTGAACAGCGCGATCGACCACTTCATTCCATTCGCCGTTGGCGACAGTGTCGCGAACTTTTTTGTAGCCTAGGGCGTTGCAACGTTCACCGATAACTACGGTCTTCCGGTTTGGGGCAATGCGTACGCGGTGCGATTTAGAGGAAATTATGGTAGTTGATAGTTTCTTTTCTGACATGGTGGTGTTTGGTTTGTTTAGAGATTTTTGAGGACATCTGAGGCACGACTACGGGCTGCGTTGGCGCGGTCGCGTATTTGAATTAGAAATTCGTCGATGAGTGCTGGTGGCATACCGAAGTTCATTGCGTGTACTCCTGCTGCTCCGGCTTCTGTTACGCCTTCGGCAATTTCGAAAGCCCATTCGAGGGCGTTGCGCTGAAAGTCTTCCTGTTCCATTATCTTATGTAGAGATGGGGCGACGTAGACACCGGGAAGACGACAAAGCACTTCGAAAGCACGTCGGCTGCCGACTAGGGGAATGGATGGAATCGTAAGCTTGTGCTCGGTATGTCGATCAGAACGGACTTGTTTGTACCATTCGACGTAAGTGGGGACGTGGGTGATTGCTTGAGTCTGACTAAAGCGTGCTCCCGCATCTCGTTTGAAATGGAGGCGATCGACGCTGATATTCATTGGTGTTGAAAACGGATTAGAGGCACACCCCAAGTAGGGGGTAATTCCGTGAATATCTTGATACGATCCAAGACGTTCGTTGACGAAATGGATCATCTGTGAGCTATCCATGGGAAACCAAGTTCGTTTATTGACTTCGCGTTTTTCGTGGGGGAGCCAATCTCCTGTTAGAAGGAGGAAATTCTTGTATCCCATTCCGAGAGCTCGATCAAAGTCCTCAAGGAAGTCCTCTTTGTGATGATCGCGACCGCAGAATTGTATGATCGCTTCGACGCCATGATCTTTGACGACTTCTGCGGTACGAGTTGAATGGATAGATGGGATGCCTCCTGCATTCGTGGTTGTGTTGACGGCGTCCACGTTGGGAGCGGTACGTTGCATTATCTTTTCCACGCGTCCGAGGCCGGACTCCTTAAGCGGCGAGGCTATTTCTAATGTTACGACGAACTCACCACGCATCATTTTGCGGGAGAGGTCTGATGTTGCAGGGAAACGGTTCGTATCCACGAATGTATGTGGAAGTCGAGTTTTCCTGTCTTTGCCATTGAAGAAATTGACGTAGCTGGCTGTATTAAAGAGAACGGGATTGGGCGGGAGGTGGACGGCGTAGTTCTTTTTTCCTTTTTTTTTGTTTTCGATGTTGGTCCAGACGCAGTCGAGTTCCGGAATCACTTCACATTTTCCTTCTAGAGTGCCCCCGCATGGACCGTTGCGTAGTCCTTTGGGGCAGTTCATTGGGCAAATGAGTTTTGTGTGAGTGAGAATACATTGGCCGCACATGTTGCAGTCAAACGCAGCCTCTTTAATCCATTTCTCGACGGTGTAGATCATTGTCGCGTTTCCTTTATGCTTGGATCCCTTGTTCGGTGAGTTCAGCTAGTGCCGCTTTTGCCGCGATGACACCGTCAGCAGCTGAGTCGGCGTAGAAGTCAGCCTCGATTTTGTTACAGAACCTTTCATTGATGGGAGCACCGCCAATGAGCACTTTAGTGGTGTCGCGCATACCTTCCTCTTTGAGGGCCTCGACGACGCGTCCCATATAGTTCATCGTTGTTGTGAGTAGAGCCGACATTCCTAACATATGAATGTTATGTTCTTTAAGGGCTGCGACGAACTTTTCGATGGGCACATTTACGCCGAGATCAACGATTTCGAAGCCTGCTCCTTCCATCATCATGCCGACGAGGTTCTTGCCAATGTCGTGAATGTCGCCTTTGACTGTGCCCAAAAGTACGCGACCAATTGGTTTGGCTCCGGTCATAGCAATTAGGGGACGAAGAATCTTGAGACCGGCACTCATGGCTCGGGCTGCGATTAACATTTCTGGTACGAAGAGTTGCTTTTGGGCAAAGCGGTAGCCGATGATATCCATGGCTAGGATCATGGATCGGTTGACGATCTCGCCGGGAGCTATGCCTTCTTCGAGGGCTTCATTGACGAGTTCGACTACATCTTCTTCTTCACCTTCTTCGATGGCTTCCGCGAGTTCGCGCATGACTGGTTCGAGGTCATCTGGATAGCCTGGTTCGACTTCGGCGACGATTGCTTCGGTCTGGTTTCTCTTTTGAGTAAATAGAGGGCGTTTGGGTACCCAATTTTTGTAGTCCTTATCTAAACATTCGCGAACGGCATCGATGTGTTCTGGTGGGCAGTCGTAGGCGGCAACGCCGGTACCGAGAATAAAGCCTGGGTGGTCCCAGCACTTGTTAAGGATATTCATTGTGAAATCCTGAATTTTATCGATTGGGCCGAGGTGAAGGAGGCGTGGGTCTACGTTGACCCGCATTGGGGTGCCGGCCTTGAGTGCTTTGGATTTAAATAGTTCGATATCGCCTTCGAAGTCGCAGAGGATTTGAGTG
>CAWVWU010000195.1:0-6635 GCA_963933925.1 uncultured Puniceicoccaceae bacterium | reverse complement strand
GCCCCCCGTTATCGTCATCGATGGTCAAGTCCACACCTGAACCTCCATCTGATAGTTCCAACTCTACCCCTGTAAGACTAACGAGCATCTCGACACCACCCACAGAGTAACGCCGAAGGCCAATCGCATTTACACCTCTCGCCTCATAAGCATCACGATATAAAATCGGACTTTTCATTGTATAGATTCCAAACCGATCCCATTCGAGGAATTCATAGTCTGGTCCGATGGGTTCCGCCTCCAACCTAACCCACTCTCCCGGTTCATAAATCTCCCGATCAGGCGTCCGTATAACAGTTAATCCAAACCCCTCATTCTCCAAAGAATAGCCATCTAATTTCTTCAGGTTATCCAAATAAAGTACCCTCTCCTCATACGAGCCATAACCAGAACCATACCAGTTAACGATCGTAACCGTCCCCTCGTTTAGAATATTCATCTTTACCGCATTCCAATCTGCAGCGACTCCACCCTCTGTACGGGTACCACTTTCATCACCCACAACTGTCGATTCAACCACAAGGAAAGATCCCCTATCCTGAAGATCATCGACCCAATAGTTATACCAAAAAACAGCGGGCCCACTTACAATCGTCGAAATACTCGATTGCACCCGAGGAGGGATCACGAACTTAACAGCTGTTCCTCCAACCGCTCCTTCCATATCCACGATCTCTAAGGTACTTCCCTCTCCTAAATTCAAATTCCACTCAATGTCTCCCTCAACATCCAATGCAGCATTAATCTCCTCGTTCGTAGGCTGAGCACCTAAAACAACCGCAAAACAGAGAGACAAAAACCAGGGTAAGATCCGATATAAATGCATAAGTCGCCGATCATCTATCTAACCCAAACGAGATCAAGACATTATACCTAAGGATTCAATCCTTAGAACATCCTCTAACATTACCCATAAATGCGGTCTCCGACTACAGATAAAAGACCCAAAAATCCTCACCATTCCACCGATCTACATTTTTAAAGTTTGAACCGCTTCCCCTTCCACCGAAGATTCCCCCAATGCCAAAAGACCTCACAGCGACCAAATGCCTCATCGGCATCAACATCCTAATATTCGCTCTCTCCACCTACTTCGCGTCGACCAAAGGCATCCTTAGAGAGCTCCTCCCCCTCTACTTCCCCCTCAACGGAAGTTTCCACCCTTGGCAATTTGTCACCACCATGTTTATGCACGGCAGCCCCCTGCACCTCTTCATGAACATGTTCGCCCTCTTCTCTTTTGGCACCCTACTAGAACGTATCTGGGGAGCCAAACGCTTCCTCATTTTCTACTTCGCAGCAGGCATCGGAGCCAGTCTCGTGTACACCTCAGTCAACTACATGGAATACACCAGCACGCGATCCCAACTCGAAGAATGCGGAGTCAACCAATCTACATTCTATCATCTAGAGGAAAGGCAAAATTATATTCGATTTGAGAATACGCTGAAAACAAGAGCCCCCAAGGCATTCAAGACTGTCGGAGGCGAAACGATCCGAGAAAACATGTCCTACAATTTCATAACCCCCGCCGTTGGTGCCTCCGGTGCTATCTACGGAATCCTCGTCGCCTTCGGAATGCTATTTCCCAATGCAAAACTCAGTCTCCTCTTCATACCTGTCCCAGTAGCCGCCAAATACATAATTCCTGCTCTACTCGGATTCGATTTATTCTCCGAATTCACTGGCTTCTCTCTATTCGGCGGAGGCTTTGGCGGAGGCATCGCCCACTTCGCCCACCTCGGCGGAGCCCTCAGCGGCTTCCTCCTAATGATGCTCTGGAAGAAAAAGTTCCCCGCTCCTCAATACGCATTCAGACCCGAGTAATCGAAATCAGGCAAGACACGTCCCCTCCCCGGCAATAATATACTCGAGAAAACACCCCTCAAAAAAACGTAGTATATTTCATGTTACATTTACAAAATGTTTAAACAAAACCTCATAAGGCTCTCAACAATCACCCTTTTAATTGGACTACTAATTCCTCAAGCAAAGTCTGACGAGCAAGCCGCTCTATGGGCAGTCCTCAAGTCAGGCGAACATCTCGCCTTAATGCGACATGCCATTGCTCCAGGCACAGGAGACCCTGATTCATTCGAACTCAACGACTGCTCGACTCAACGAAACCTTTCTCAAGCCGGCCGTGACCAAGCCAAGCAAATCGGCGAAAAACTGAAAGCCAATGGTATCGAATCTGCCCGTATCTATTCAAGTCAATGGTGTCGTTGTCTTGAGACAGCAAAACTGCTCGGACTCGGTCCCGTCCAAGAATTACCCACCCTTAATTCTTTCTTCCGAGATTACCAAAATCGAAGCGTGCAAACGATTGAAACCAAAAATTGGATTCTAAAACAAGATCTTTCAGTCCCCACAATTCTGGTCACTCATCAAGTAAACATCACCGCCTTAACCAATGTTTTTCCGAGTTCCGGCGAAATCATACTCGTCCGAAGGACCCTAAATAGTAACCTAGAAATCATCGGCTCCATCGAAACCAATTAGCCCCACGTAACACATACCTTAGAGACTGTTAATTAAGTCTGCACGAGTAGGTGAATTAGATTTTTCAGCCAAAATATCGGATTGCGTACCGAGGAACGAAGAGACGACACTTGAGTCACGGAGTGACGAAACTTTGAAGTGTGCCGAGCGGCACATTGAAATGAGCAAACGAAATTTGGGCGAAAAAGATACGAACATACGAAGAAGCCTGCTTATTTAACAGTCTCTTAGAGAAAACCCCATCCGCAAAGCGGATGGGCGGCAAACCAAGCACAACCATATCAACCACACATTCCAAACCCAGGAAAGCTCACCTGAGTCCTTCTCAAAGCGAGTCAATTCAGACAAAAGGAGAGCCCCAAAGAACTCTAAGCTATTGTGAAAAAAACTCTGCTACTCGGCATCCTGAGTTGCTTCCACTACGCCAATCGCTGCAAAAATAAATAAACCAGCCGTAACGACCTCCGAAAATTGTAGAGCTACAAGTGCCACCAATGCGACAAACGTACTGACCACAGCTATGATTCCAACTATTCTTGATGTGTTTACTGTCTTCATTTTTATGAAAAAGCTAACATATACCAGAAAGTTTAAATTATGAAATACTTATTGGATATTTCCTCCATCGTCCCCACCGATAAGTCAAAGATCACGTAGACGACTCCTAACCGAATACCCTCTACGGTGACACAAAGTATCTTTGCGGCACCCACCAAAACAAGCCAATCAGTTATTCAACATCTCCCCTAATGAAGGAGCATCCTGCAATTTGCTGATACCGATAGAACCGCGGTGCAGCATCTAAACTGTACATTGCCACGGCTTTTCCGAACTCACCCTAGACGCTTCACCAACCGTACAGACCTCCCACTGACAAACGTCTTACTTTAACTCACCAGTTTCATAAAAAACACCCAACTTTAGCACAATTCACTAGTAGTCAGATACATACAACTATTTAAAACCCAATTTGAAACATCACTTCGGATGAACTTATGATTCATTGATAGTTTGATACAAAACATCTCCCGGACCGCCTGCCCCTCAACCCCAAAAAAAAAACGACGTCCCTCTTAGAAATCAGGAGTTTATCCCGCTCAGCGGTGATGGGAAAATAACCACAACCAACCATAAGAAGGCGACACGATATGGCAATTTGCCAAACTGCTCTCTCCATGTTCGCCCTCTGAATTGTCCCAATACCCATCACCAAACACCCATAATCCAAAAGTCCTTGACTTTATATTAAAACAAACGTTTTAAAACAACCCTACACATGCCACGCTACAAAGAATACGACAGTCAGACCGTCCTAAAAAGAGCCTCGGAAGTGTTCCACCGAAAAGGCTTCGAAGGCACTTCGATGACTGATCTCGTAGCCGCAACCGGCCTCAACACCGCCAGCATGTACAAGGAGTTCGGCAGCAAAGAAGGCCTCTTCGAAAGCTCCCTCGAGCTCTACAACAACACCCATATCCTCTCCATGGTCCAGGAGATGCAGGCCACGCCAAACCTCGCCTCTCTAAAAGCCTACCTCAACAACCTTCAAACCTACTCCACCTCCAACAATTTCCTCGGATGCTTGATTATGAATAATCTCGCCGAAAAGAATATCGCCACCTCCGCCGCCCTAGAACACGTCGAAAACCTCTGCGGCCGCCTCGAAGAACTTATCGAAGCCTGTCTCGTCCAAGCACAACAAGACGGGGACATTCCCACTTACAAGGATCCCAAAGAACTCGCCAACTTCATCATCTGCTTCGTTCACGGACTCGTCCTCTACGCCCGCATGGACGACCGAAAAGCAAACATGCACGGCATCTTCGACCAAATCGAAAACGCTATAGTCTCTTAGCTCTCTTTTTTGCCTTATTCTAAAACGATCATTTTACTTCAACTAAACCAAAACACATAAACAACAACACTATGAATACATTCACACTACACACCGCAGAGACCGCTCCATCCGAATCAGCAGCGACTCTAAGCATGGTCCAAGAACGCTACGGCTTCATCCCCAACCTCGCCGGCTACCTTGCCGAGTCGCCAACAACATTGGGCGCCGTGATGAGCCTCGCTCAACTCTTCGACAAGAGCTCTTTCACTCCCACCGAGCAGCAGATCATCCTTCTCACGGTCAGCCTCATGAACGGATGTACCTACTGCAAGACCGCTCACACCGGCCTAAGCCGCAAGGCCGAAATGGACGACGCCACCCTCGACGCCGTAATCAACTTCTCCCCCCTCCCTGACCCCAAGCAAAACACCCTTCGCAACTTCGTCCGATCCATCGTCGAAAACAAAGGGCACGTCGACGACGCCCAAACCACCGATTTCCTAAACGCCGGCTATACCAAAGCCCAAGTATTCGAAACCATCCTCGGCATCTCCATGAAGACTTTAACCAACTACAGCAACCACTTCGCTGGAACCAACCCCAACGAAGAATTCATCGCCATGGCCGCACCTGCCAACGCCTAAAAGGAAAGAGTTACCGTGGATCAAAAATTCACGGTAACCCTTTGGTCTTCCTCTCGAATCAATAATAAGTCCTCCCAAAATTCACGCGATCGCTACAAACGGCAGTAACTACTGCGAAAGTAACGTTTCCAGAGAGGGGACATCTCCGCTATATTGATACCGAAATAACTTCACTTTCTCCTCACCTGAAAGTTCTATTTCAGTTCGAAACAATTGACGATAAAGCTCACTGTAATCGGGCGTTTCTTTTCCATCAAAAAACTGCCAGCCTTCGTAGGCTTCATTATCAGCTCTCACTTGAAATTCATCACGATAATACAGTCCAAGCATTGCGGAAATCTCTCCCTGCAATTTAATATAACCTAAATTCACCTTTTGAGTTACCCGATCCACTCCAATTTCCAAATACGGATCCCACACAACTGGATTCCGAGCCAAGCGGTACTCCAAATAATTAGACAGTCCATCATCGTCAAAATCATTCATGGGGTCGATTGCACTCATATCATTAACAAGAGTAGCGTCATGGTATTGCCACCATTCGGTATAATTGAAATTGGCGGAAACGATCGTAGGCACGATCACATCCACGTAGGTAACCCCATCATCTGTATACAGAGTTAAGAGTTCTGGGTCCATCACAATTTCGATTGTATGATCTCCATACGGAAGAAGCAAAGGTTCATCCCCCAAGGGAAGAGCAAGAGGGTCCCCATCCAACTTCAGCGCAACATTTCCCGTAGAACTTCCCGTAATCCCTCCATTTTCAAGATAGAACCATGCGGGTCCCTTCGTAAACAAGACCAGAGAACTCCGTTCAACAGTTTGGTCATCCATAACATACTTCCAGAGATGCCGACCGCTAGAAGTATCAAACAAAGGGAACTGGCCGCTATACGATCTCAATTGAAATCTCCCATATAATCTAACTTTTTGGAAAATCGGCTTTATAAAAAAACTTTCATCCAATTTCAGTTTAAAACTTTGCTCGCGGTTCGAAAGATCACCCTCCCACCCCACAAATACATATCCAGACAAAGGGACGGCACTAATCGTAATTTCTTCATCGGGTGAGAAGTAACGCTCCCTATAGTTCGCACTCAAGACGCTGCCATTAACCATTCCCACCCCGCCATCAGTATCTCCAATACTCAATCTATACCCCTGACCGTAAAGAAATTGGTAAATTAGCCCCTTCAAGTCATCCTTCGCTATCTTAAATTCAATCTCATGTTCCCCCTCTGGAACAATAAAATCATCAAACCAATCCGTTGAAATTCTTGTCATTGCTTCACCATTCATTCGCACCACATAATTCTTAACCTTTTGAGCTCCAGACAATCCGGGTGAGACTCCGACACCGATTCGCAAAGTTCCTGGTCCACTCACCGTCTTCCTTAAAACCCCATACTCAGCCCCATTCGAGACATAGCCCGAAACCGGGCGACCCAATCTCGCTGCAGAATACTGCAAGCCCTCCTTTTGCCACCCAAAAATCGAAGTAGTGAGAATATCTCCTGCCCCCTCCCACATGGGAAACAGAAACAACAAAATGATCCCTAGAATCTTCATTTTTGAACGAAACAACTGAGAGCTAAGGAAGAGTCCCATAAGTTGTTAAAATAAAAAGGTGGTTTCCCGCTTCTGCAGCG
>CAWVWU010000194.1:0-6715 GCA_963933925.1 uncultured Puniceicoccaceae bacterium | reverse complement strand
GATTTTGCCCCAGGAATCGGGAGTGCACCGGGATTCACCGACGATATTTCATCCGCCGGAAAAACACTCGACCTCGACGGCACCGAAGCCGGACCGAGCATTTTTCTAGACGAGACCTACCAAACCATCCTGACCGTAGCCAAGGCCTACGTGGACGCAGGAGTCGATGCCATCCACTACGACACCGCTTGGGTCACCCTAGACGCGGGTCCATTTGACTCGGCCGCAATGAGCGACTTCCGTACTTGGCTCAATGCCCAGTACACAGAACCCACTCTCCAAAGCTACATCGACGCAACCTACGACGATGCCACCTTCGACTACGGAGCCTTTCTTCGCTCCAAAAACATTACTGCTTCAAATTACAGCACAGCCTCCATCAGCAGTGTCAAACTCGGTGCCACTAAGCACTGGCGCCTCTGGCAAGCATTCCAACGCTCCAAAGAACGTGAAGTAATTGCCACTCTCGTCGACGCCGTAAACACCTACGCTCAAGCCGAATTGGGTCGCGAAATCGGATTTTATTTCAATCGCTACGGCTTTATCAACCGCCCCGCAGATCGCTGGTTTTTAGCGGAATACGCCTCAGGTGATCTCGGCGAAACTCACTTCGCCGGACAATCATGGGAATACGCAGACGGCCACAATCTAGAGCCCGTATTTCGTGCCAATTTAAAAACCAACGACAACCGCTTCGAACCATGGAACGCGCCTCCAGCAGTTAACACCGCAGTCCAAAGCCTCTTTCTCGCTGAAACCATCGCCAACAATGGCGTCGCCACATGGGAAGACGACTACCCCGCTACAGCACCGATCGCTCGACTCGCTCGCCAATACGAATCACAGCTCGACCACGATACAATCAGCGAAGCTGCCATTTTCTACCCTCTCGCAACCTCTCTTCATACCGAACCCCTTCAAGTCGGCCCCGACGCAGGACTCATCGGCGGCGATCACTACTGGTACCTCGGTCTCGGATACATCCTTCAAGAACTAGACATTAATTACGACGTAGCCTTCGGCGGTGACGGCCTCGGCATGCCTGATGCCTTTTCAACAAGCGACATCAGTGGGTATCCCGTCGTATTTGCCTCTGAGGCCATCCAAGTCACAGACAACCAATTCACCGCCCTGATGGACTACGTCAATGGTGGGGGTACACTTATCGTCACCGGAACGAACTGCCTACGCTACGACGCCCTCGGCAACGACATGTCAGGAAGCCGCACCTACGATAGCAAAACCTGGAGTCAACTCCTCGGATCAGTTGCAAACACAACAATTGGAAGCGGAACCCTAAAGGTCGTCAGCCTAGATCCATGGGGCACCACCGGATACACCGACCAACCAAGTTCAGCCGCATTAACGACAACCGTTAGTGGTCTCGAATCTGCCCTCCCTTCTAGTCTAAAACGCACCACGAGCGACGCTTCCGGAGAAGTTCGAATTCTAAGCTACAAGGACAGTTCCGACAATTCAAACATCTACCAGCTTCTTAACTACAGTTTCAATGGAGCAGGAACAGCTATCACGACTCAAAGCAGCTTCACTGTTACCTTAAACAGACCCGTCGACTACGTCGGCACCTACGTTGCAAGTTACGTCTCCTCGGCCGATAGTTCTCCCACAACTCTCACTATAACCCACTCAGACAACGGAACCTCACAAGTCACTATTCCTAGCCTAAGCTACTGGGGAATTATTCGTATCGGATCTGCAATTCCCGATACAGCCCACCCTGACATCGACCCTATCGCTTATTTCAACTCTCTCTTTAGCTACGAAGTCTTCGATTCCACCGCCACACGGACACTCACTTACGATGCGTTCGACGACGACGAGATCGATCAACTACAAATCTACTACTCAAAAAAAGATGGCGATACGGGTATTTTCGGAGCATGGACACCAAGCCAAATAATCGCCGGAACCGGAATCAAGGAATACGGTAATGCCTCCGTAGATTTCACCCTACCTTCCGAAGGTCACTTCCGCCTTCAAATGATAGCAACCGATAGCGACAGTGCCACAAACGCTCTCCTAGGCGACGACGCCTACGATACCGAAGTCGGATATGACACAACAGTCGTCGATCGCTCCGCACTGGTCGTAACACCACTCCACGGTACCACGAGCGGTTCAATTATCACCGCCCCCCTTACCCCAAGTTTCTCCTTCACCGGACAAAACGACCCCATTTCAGGATTTGGCCAATACAACTGGAGTTGGAATAACGGTGGAAACACCATCACGGGTGGAGGAAATCCACTTACTGAAACGATCACAATCGATTCAATCCCCGAAATAGTCGAAGGCGAATACGGAGAATACGTACTCTCACTGCGTTTCCAAAACGGAGCGAACATTTGGGATGATTCAGAGAACGAATACACTCTCATCTACACCCTCCCTCCAACATACAACGGAAGCGAAACCACAGAAACGACGACCGACAACTCAAACGTCGATTTCACACTAGACTACACGAGCGTCTTCGGAGACACCTCTATTCTATGGTACAAAGACGACGTGCTCGTCGAGGGCCAGACCGAAGGCACACTCTCCCTCTTCAACGTCAACGACGACAACAACGGCACTTACCATGCCACGATCACCAACCCCGCTGGCCAAGTAACCTCAACCGATTTCATTCTCACAGTTACCACCCCGCTCGAAGTCACCCAGCAACCAGCTGGCGATATCCTAAACGAAGGTGAACCGTTCTCCGTTACCGTAGAAGCACGGGGTACAGGAACTCTCCTCTACCAGTGGATGCTCGAAGGCGTCGATATCACAGGAGCCACCAACCAGACCTACAGCATTGAGTCCGCTGTAAAAGCAACTCACAACGGCCACTACCGAGTCACCATCACTGATGATCTTACATCCATCGAAAGTAACGGAGCATTTGTCCAAATCAGCGACCAACCCGGTGGTGGAGGCGACGGAGCACCGACCTCCCCCAACAATATATCAGCCAACGACAACGGCTCCGACTCCGTCACCATTACATGGCAAGATAACTCCAACAACGAAACGGGATTCGCACTCGAACGACGCCAACAGGGCACCGACAATTGGATTTCCGTTTCCGGAGCCATCCCTGCCAATGATACCCAATTCATAGACGCAACTAACATCGGAACCGACACATACGAGTATCGCCTGAAGGCAACCGGTAGTTCAGGAGATTCCAACTACTCTGGAGTCGCCACCGTATCTCGATCCTCCGGCCCAGGGCCACTCTCAGCACCGACCAGCCTTTCGGCCAGTGACAATACCGCAAGTGTCTTCCTCACATGGTCTGACAACGCAACTTCGGAAACCGGCTACACCATCGAAAGGAAACTTCAAAGTGCAGGTTCTTGGTCTGTCGTCGCCAACATAGGCCCCAATGCTCAAGGATTCACTCACCCAGTAAACATAGGCACCAATAGCTACGAGTACCGCGTCAAAGCGACCGATGGCAGTAACAGTTCAGACTACTCCAATATCGCAGCAGTCTCCCGCCAAGGCGGTGGTGGTGGTGGTGGCGGCGGGACTCTTCCCGCTCCGACAAACCTCGCCCTCCTCGATGAAGACACCCGTGTTAAAATCACCTGGACCGACAACTCCCAAGACGAAACTGGCTTCCTCATCGAATACAAGGAACAAAATACGACCAACTGGCAAACAGCCGTAACAGCCGCTCCAAACGCAGAGTCATTCAACCACTCCCTCGACATCGGAACCACGATCTACGAGTACCGAATCAAAGCACTCAGAAGTGAAGAAAATTCCGAATACACAGCGGTCGTATCCATCGAACGTGAAAAGATAAGTATCCTTATTCCGGAACCCACGGATCTGGCCCTCATCGACGAGAACACCCAGGTAAAAATCACCTGGACCGACAACTCGGGCGACGAAACAGGATTCCTCATCGAATACAAACAACAAGAAAACACCAACTGGCTAACAGCAACGACAACCGCAGCCAACACAGAGTCATTCAACCACTCCCTCGACATTGGAACCAAAACCTACGAATACCGCCTCAAAGCGATCATGGGCGAAGAGAGTTCCGAACACACCAGCGTTGTAACTATTAAACGCGAAATCGTCGTCTCTCCGACCGCCACTCTAACAACCAGTATATCTCCAACCAACTCCGGTACAGTAACCGGCGGTGGCACCTACGATGAAGGCGAAAACGTCCTAATCGAAGCAATCCCTGCAGAAGGCTACGTATTCGTTCGTTGGACGGACGGACTCACTGGATCAACAAATCCAGCGACTATCAAACTCAATTCCAACACCTCGGTAACCGCTCACTTCGAAGAAATTGTTGTAGAACTTCCAGTCCCAACAAAGCCCACTCTCCTATCATCAGATGCGGGCAGCATCACCTTCGAATGGACCATCGGTGAAGGTGAAATCACTGGCTTCAGTATCGAGTCTCAACTCGACGGAAGTACCTGGACAGAAATCGGAACGACTGGATCAAGCGTCACTGAATTCACCCATTCAGATCTCACCCCAGGCCAAGAATACAACTACCGTATCATGTCACTAAACGGTACAGACCATTCAGCCGCCAGTGCAACCGAAACGTTCACTACGTTAATCTACGGCGGATACTTCATCGGAGAACTCGATAACAGCGTGGGAAGCTTCGCCGCAGTCGTCACACCTGATGGACTCGCCACATTCCTAATTCACCTTTCAATTACTAATACAATAATCGAGGCCTTCGACATTCAAATCGATCCAGACGGCACCTACTCCTTCGAGTCAGGCGGCAATACAGTAACCGGTATCGCTCCCCTATTCCCAGTCACGAGCGGATCGAACATCCCCGAAGGCGACGCCCTCTCAATCGCAATAAACGGTGCCTCAGGATCCGCAACGAAGGAACCGGGCAGCAACGATCACAGCGACTCAGCGGGCTATTACCAAGGTCTCGTTGGAAGCGGCCATTCTCTGGGAATGACTCACATCGTAAAAGCTCCTTCTGGAAAAGTGCTCGCAATCAATGAATACAGTGATGGCTCCACCGGATCGGGCATCGGACAATCTGATGCTGAAGGAGACTTCTCAATCACCACCAATGACGGTACCGAATTGACTGCTACTCTAAACCCAGAAACACAAGTACTCGCCGGAAGCCTCGTCAGCTCCGAGGGCGAAGTACTTGGATTCTCCGCAGTCGGCGAATCGAGCGTTATCGAACAAGATCGGCTCATCAATATTTCAACCCGTGGTCCTATATCCAATGGTGACGATGTAATGATCGGTGGTTTCGTTATCAGCGGCGACGGTCCAAAGCTCATTCTGCTCACCGCCAAAGGCCCCTCACTCGCCGACGCAGGAGTCGCCAATGTTCTCCCTGATCCAAAACTTACGCTCTACCAACTCGTCGATGATCAGTTCCAACTCGTCACCGTAGTTTCAAGCTGGTCAGCAGAAGCCAATTCAAGCGAAATCAATGCCACTGGATACGGCCCAGTCGACGAACGCGAACCGGCCATGCTCGCGATGTTGGATCCAGGCATTTACACAGCCATCGTCGATTCAGATAATCCCGAATCAGGCACAGGTGTCGCTCTCGTTGAAGTCTATGAAATTCCTACCGAAGGGATTGATCAACCGGCACGCATGGTCAACATCTCGACCCGTGGCCTCGTAGGTGCGGGGGACGACTCCATGATCGCCGGATTCGTAATTCAAGGAACATTACCGAAGACCGTTCTCATCAATGCCAAAGGCCCATCGCTCGCAGCAGCGGGAATAGGCAATCCTCTAGAAGATCCAACCATTGTTCTCTACAAACTCGGCGATACATTCGAACTCATCGACAGCAACAACAATTGGCAAGATGCAGACAACTCCGCAGAGATCGCAAACTCTGGATTCGGTCCAGAAGTCGATTCAGAAGCAGCCATGTTAAGAACCTTAGAACCCGGTGTCTACACCGCGATAGTCACCTCTCAGACGCCTCTCGCCGAAGGCGAAAAACGAGTCGGACTCGTAGAAGTCTACGAAATCAACGACTAGTTTCTGCACACTAAAATCGACGAACAGTATTCGCCCTCGAATACTCAATTTCCCAAGAAGCCTCCTACGAACAGGGGGCTTCTTTTTTTTGGTTCATCTTCGTTTGCCGGGAAGTGTCAGAAAACGTCTAGTCTGCTCCATAGAAATCATTTCAAAACGGCATATGTAACCTACCCCTGCATCAAATAACAAGCTAATGGTAGCGGCCCATCGTCCCGATGGCCACCCCACAAGCCAAGCAAATCCTTCAACATCCTTTGCGATCTTAACGTTCGTTTCGCTTAGAAAAAGCACCCTGTCGGCCATCATTTCCGCCACAGCCTTGGCGTCGGAGGAAGCCCAACGGGCGAAGGCTGAAACCCAATCAAGATTCGCATAAATTATGCATTCATTGCTACGCCATCTCCACTTCGCTCCGTCGCGGTTAAAAAAAATCCGTAGAATGAAGATGAACCCTTTTTTCCTCCACTGAAACCACAGTACCCAATCGAGACGTATCAAACGTGGACACGCTCTGATTCGGTCGCCACTCTACACTCACCAGTTTCATAAATCCAACCAACATCTAACACAATATACTCGTGGTCATATAGATACAGGTATTTCGACCCCCAATTATAACATCACTTAAGATAAGCTTACGATTGATGGATAAATTTAAACAAAGCATGCATACCAT
>CAWVWU010000193.1:0-6739 GCA_963933925.1 uncultured Puniceicoccaceae bacterium | reverse complement strand
CAAAGAACAAGTCGCCGAACCTGCCAATCAAACAGATCAAAGCAAGGGCTTTCTTGAAAAAGTTAATAATGGGGTCAATGAGCTTACACTCATTGATTCCAACATCAGACGAACTGCATGAAACGACCTTCCCCGCCCCTGCTTTAATCGATTCAAAAGAAAGAGTACTCTATATATAAGAAGAAGGGCTTGCTTCCGAGTACCGCCACGGATTGCTATAGTACCCTATGAGTAAAATCTTAGTCGCCATGTCAGGAGGAGTCGACAGCAGCGTAGCCGCTCTCCTACTAAAACAACAAGGTCACGAAGTTCACGGCGCTTACATGAAGAACTGGATCAACGAGGACGAAATCCTCGGCGACTGCCCATGGCAACAAGACATCGAAGACGCATCCGCCGTCGCCGAAGCACTCGATATCCCCTTCCGCGTCGTCAACCTAATGGAGGATTACCAAGAGCGCATCGTAAAATACCTCCTAGACGGCTACCGATCTGGAATCACCCCCAACCCGGATGTGATGTGCAATCGGGAGATCAAATTCGGCGTATTCCTCGACTATGCCCTAGACAACGGATTCGAATCGGTCGCGACTGGTCACTATGCTCAACTCTCTAGCGAGCACCCAAATAGAATTCTCGAGGGAGCCGACCCCAACAAAGATCAGACTTACTTCCTTGCCCTCATGAAACCCGAACAGGTTAAACGTGCCGTTTTCCCGATCGGGCACCTCTTAAAACCCGAACTTAGAGCTCTTGCCAAAGAAGCAAAGCTACCGAATGCAGAAAAGAAGGACAGCCAAGGAATCTGCTTTATCGGCAACATTAAGATGCAGGACTTCTTAAGACAGTACGTTCCCGACCACCCCGGCCCCATAATAAGAGCAGACGACAACAAAACACTCGGAGAACACAAAGGGCTCCACTATTTCACAATCGGACAACGTCGCGGCATCGGCGTCCCTTCTAATACTGACAACAAGAATTATGTCGTGGTTGGGAAAGACGGCGAAAGAAACGCCCTTCTCGTTTCCTTCGAATCGACAGACGCCCCCGGACTCTACGCTAAACGATGCACGATATCAGAACTGAGCTACACCGGATCCCCCATTGCCGACTCTTGCAGCATCGAATGCAAAACCCGCTATCGTGACCCCCGAGTGCCCATCAATTTTAAGCGCATAGACAAATCAACCGCTTTGATCGAATTCGAAACACCGCAACGAGCCCTGGCCCTCGGGCAAATCATGGCATTCTACGACGGAACAAAACTCCTTGGCGGAGGGATCTACACCGACATCGAAACAATCTGAATCACGAAAATGCCTCACAAAAAGCCAGAAGACATTCTCGTCTGCCTCTACCGGATCAGCCAACTCGCCACAGAAGCGACTTCAGCTCGATCCGCCTACGAAGTAATCATAGACGAAATTCTAAAACGATTCGCCCCAACGTCAGCCTCAATCTCTCTAATTAGTCCCAATAGCGGACTCCTAGAAAAGGAGTTTGCCCATGGCTATCCCGACAATCTTGACGAACTATCCATCCACCTTGGAAAAGGCCTAATCGGACGCGTCGCCTTTAACGGAAGCTACATCCTCTGCGAAGACACCCGCAAAGACACCCGCTACGTCGCTCTCATCGATAATGTCATCTGCAAGATGGCCGTCCCAATGATCGCTGACAGCCAAATAATTGGCGTCTTCGATGTAGACAGCGACCAAGCCGGGGCATTTAACGCCGACCACCTCCGCGAACTTCAACTCATATGTGAAGAATCGACCAGAGTCCTCCAAAGCATTTGGCGACAACGACAGCTGGTTACTCAATCCGAACAACTCGACGCCCTCCTCGACCTTGGTCAAAAGATTGTATCCAACCTAGAGCTACAGGGATTATGGGATAGCGTCGCTGAAGCCGCCATTGACCTCACGGGCTCCAAGCTGTGCACAATCCAGCTATTCGACTCAGCAAACGCACAAGCGAAACTTGTAGCCATGCAACCCCAACGGGAAGAGTTCAAAAAACGAGCCAGTGTAGTAAACCTAAACGATAGCCTCGCCTCCTCCGGAATTCGAACAAAGAAACAAGCTGAATTTCCCAATATCCGAACTCCCGACTACCACAGCTTACTAGACGTACCGCGGGCGGCAAATGTCGCCTCCTGCCTATCAACCCCAATGATTTTTGAAAACAAAGTTATTGGAATTATAAACATCTACACCAGACACCAACATCGATTCACCAATGGTGAAAGGCGCCTCATTCAAGCGTTCGCCAGTCTTTCCGCAGTCGCATCTGAAAATGCCACGCTCTACAATAGAGTCGTAAAGAGCGAAGAACTCCTCAGAAAGACCGAACGACTAACGACACTCGGACTTCTCTCTGCCGAAATTGCACACGAAATCAGAAATCCACTTACCGTCCTAAAACTCCTATTCGGTGCCCTCGATTTGAACTACGAGGAAACCGACCCTCGCCACAAAGACACCAAAATCATCAACGAGAAGATTAACCACCTCGAAGAAATCGTCAGCAAGGTACTATCATTCGGAAAAGCCCCGCAAAGCCTCTTTACCCACCACAATGTCTCAATCCTGATCCAAGACACCTGCCTTCTCGTCAGACACAAGATGATGCAGCAACAAATTAATCTTCAACACGGAAACACCGACCCAACTTGCTCGGTCAATGGTAACAAAGGGCAAATTCAGCAAGTTTTCCTCAACCTCATAATAAACGCCGCAGATGCAATGCCACAAGGGGGCACACTCACCGTACATGCCAAACGAGAATTGGAAAATGGTCGGCAAATGTGCTATATCTACTTTTCAGATACGGGCACCGGGATTCCAGACAATATTCAAGACCATATTTTCGAATCTTTCTTAACGGGAAAACCAGAAGGCACCGGTCTTGGCCTCTCCATCGCCAAACGCATTTTACGCGACCACCACGGCGACATTTCCGTTACAAGCTCAAGCCCTTCTGGAACAACAATGCGCGTAGCACTCCCTTCCGCCTGATTCCCCTATCGCTCAAGTTCGACGTTCCAGTAGGCAATGTCGATAAAGTGCTTCCACTCCTCTTTCTTGTGCCCGCCTACGGCAATACTAATAACAGGACGCCACGAAGGAGAAACCGGTCGACGAATCAAATGCATGCTCGCCTCGTGCGGTAAGCGATTGGCCTTACGCGAATTACACTTAACACAAGAACAGACTATATTCTCCCACGTCGTCTTCCCCCCATGAGAACGCGGTATCACGTGATCCAAATTCAAATCCTCGGAAACAAACCGCTGACCACAGTACTGGCAAAGATGCTTATCGCGTTCGAACACGTTCTTACGCGTCAATTTAAGCTCTTTACGAGGGACCTTATCGAAGACTCCCAACAATATAATTTTAGGAACTCGAATGGAATGCTGCACCGTATGAACAACTTCCCATTCATCTAAAACGGGATTCTCCATCGAAAAGTCGATCCAATCAAGAGTATCAAAAACCCGAAAATCGTCCTCCTCAGAATGCACGACTTGTGCGTGTCCAGAAATCAGAAGAGAAAAAGCCCTCTTAGCAGCGACCACATTGACCGCTTGCCACAACCGATTTAAGACGAGCACAGGCTCGTTTAGGACAGCTTCCATGCTAGAAATTTTCACAATCTAACAGCCTCCTGTCAAGAGGGGAAAACTGAGTCAACCCTCTCAATCTCACACCAAAAGTATCTGCAAGATACTTACAATGCAGTGTGATCAATCAAAATCAAAAACTCGAACCCGCTCCCAGAGCGGCTTATAAGTTCCGATAAACGCCGTATGAATCGAATGCAGCTGATAGGCATCATGATCTGCCACCGACTCAAAAACACCGGTCAAAGCAAAGTCATAATCCTTAACCAAAGGAGGACGCTCCGCAACCGCAGCATGCGTCCCAACATAATAAGCCTTCGCATACTCAATCGCACCAAGCCCTTTTGCCGCCTCGATGCAGGCCTTTTTTTCGTCTTCGGACGTGCTGGAATTAAAATTAAAATAAACGCTATGAATCAACATACTAAATACAAGTTAAGCTTAGTCTTCTATCGTTTGTAAACGCTCGAGAAAAGGACCAACAATCTCAAGATTCTTTTCAAAAACCGGCCGACAACTCGGAACAACCGATTCCATTAAATAAAGCATTTTCTCAAGATCAACGACCATCTGACTCACTTGAGCGATAGCCTCCGCTGGAACCTGCCCCGATTCAATAAAACCACGCATATTCTCAAGCTCTTGTCTCATTCCTAAAACATCAACTTCCTCAGCCCCCACTTCTTCTAAAAACATCAACTTCGAAACAACTGCCATAAACTCGGAAAAGCGAATTTCCACCTCTCCCCACACCTGAAAAGACTTGATCAAAGTCACTGGATTCTCAGATCTCTCTGCCGAAAGCCAAAGATCACTATTTAACTCTGCCCAACCGAGTACAGCGTCCGCATCAGAAACAAACAAATCAACCTCAGATTGAGTCAACGGGTTTGCCACGACATCCAAGAGCACTGATTCAAGCTCACTCGCCTCCCCAATAAGCGACGCACCCGCAACACGCTCTTCCTGAGCGAAGCATAACGCCGTACCAAAGCAAAGGATGCTAATCACAAAACTTCCAAAATAATTTCTCACGTACTCTAGAGAGAACAATCAATCACACCTGGCAAGCCCACAGCACACGAGTGCATTTAAATCTGCCCATCGAACTCATGACCTCCAACAGGAGCAATTGCACAGAACACCCCCTCGTTTACCTCCCTTCAAATCGAGTGATAGTGTAAGAATGTCTTACAAAGTAGTTAAGTGACTGATAAAGAATCAGTTAATGTCTTTTTTTTCTAAACGACGTCTAATTATGTCAGAAATACTTACAAAACCGACCAAAGAGGTCTTTTCTAAGGAAAAATATAAAACCAGTATCTATCTAACAAACAGGAGGTTACCCCCCCCCCCCATATATAAGTGAATTACTGGCACGCCCAATGCTCTAAGTAAAAGGTAGGATACACCCCTACGAACAACCATTTTACACCAACCAATAACTCTTATGAAAAAATTCCTAATCACTCTATTTGCAGCAGCCCTTTGTGCAGGATCGGCACAGGCGGTTCATATCGACTATTTGGAGGAAGTTGCACTCCCTACTGTAACAATCCCTCACCCTTCTGGGCAAGCATCCAAAGCGACAACGGGAATAAGCCAACCCCACGATCAAGGGGGCGGTATAGCACCTTGGGTAAATGGTCTCATAACGGATCCAAATTGTGTAGTCGAACTATTCGCAAGTTGGAACTTTGACAACGGATGGGAAAGCTTCGCTCCCGGCTTTGACTCCTCTATGTTCAAAATAACGACAACCATCGCAAATGGTGCCAGTTCTGCGGACATCGAATGGGATTTGACGGGAACCGGATACGGACTCTTTTTCGTGACAGGTCATCAAGGCGGAGGAGTTAAGACAAACCTAAATGAAGTAACCGGAGGGGCTTATGTAACTGGACATGGCTCGATTGACGCCCCAGGAAATGGAAACGGATGGTCCAATATGCGATTTCTAGGCAAGAAGGTGGCAACCGTCCCCGACTCCGGATCAACATTGATCTTCCTAGGAGCAGTGCTTTCCGGTCTCGCTATCGCTAATCGCCGACGCAAGTAACATCTTGCCCTAGCAATTATTCTTTACCGAAAGCCGATCCGCAAGGGTCGGCCTTTTTTGTGCCCACTATTGAGTCGCTAGAAATACGAACCTCCCATCCCTTCTACTCACGCTCCAAAAGTAAAGCCCCCTCGCAACAATGTGTGAGGAGGCTTGAAAATCATTTCAGCGACAAAAAGCGTCGCGATACACTAACACCCTACTTAACGTAAGCCTTGCCAGTTCCCTTTTCGGCTTGCCCGATAACAACTGCCTTACATCCAAGTGCATGACACGCAAGAAGCACATCGTCCGCCTGCTTAGGGTCCACAACGAGCGTCATCCCCATGCCCATATTGAACACTTCATACATCTCCTCGAAGTCGATGCCACCCTTCTCGCCAATCAACTGAAAGATCGGCAACGGCTCCCATGTCTTCGTATCAATCGCTACATCAACATTATCCGGGAGGATACGCGGAATATTTCCGCTGAAACCACCACCCGTAATATGTGCGATACCAAAAATGCCATTTCCCTTACGAACCTTGGACGAGCTGCCATTATTGAATTCACCCAACAATGCCTGAACCAAAGGTGCATAATTTGTATGCGGTGCTTGCAACGCTTTTTGCAACGTCTGCTTCGTACCAGGAACTTTATCCTTAAGAGTCAATTTCGCCGTTTCAAAAAGAACCTTACGAGCCAGCGTATAACCGTTCGTATGTAAACCATTGGAAGGAAGACCGATCACAACATCGCCCTTCTTAATCGTCTTACCAGAGAGCATTTTCTTCTTTTCGACGACGCCAACGATAACACCCGCGATGTCATATTCGCCTGCCTTATATAAGCCTGGGAGCTGAGCTGTCTCGCCTCCAATCAATGCACAATTTGCCGCGGCACACGCCTTCGACATTCCTGCCAAGATCTGCTTAAACACCTTCGGCTCCAACTTACCGAGACCGAGATAATCGAGAAAGAACATCGGCTCCGCACCGATCACAGTAATATCATCGATACAGTGATTCACGATATCGATCCCCACCGTGTCATGCTTACCGCTATCG
>CAWVWU010000192.1:0-6890 GCA_963933925.1 uncultured Puniceicoccaceae bacterium | reverse complement strand
TTTTTTGAGATTCAGGATTGAAGATGACATCGTGGTACTGGCGGGCTGAAGGAGCGGTGGTGGTGATGCGTTGCGTCCAGTTCGATCCGTCCCATTCCCATGTTTCCGCGTTGTCGCCACTGGAGTTCGTAACGAGAACAATGACGGAACGGGTGGGGTCGTAGTCCATGGCACCATAGCGTCCGGGGGGTGAATTGGCGGGGAATTCCTCGGTCCATTCTGAGCCATCCCATACCCACGTATCGTCTTCCCATCCGCTGCCTAATCCACCAAACATGACGACTTCCTGGCGTGCTGCATCGTAGGCCATGGCTGGGTAGGTGCGTTTGTCGGGGAGATTGGTGGGTGTTTGCTCGGTCCATTGGGAACCGTCCCAGGTCCATGTGTCGTTGAGCTCGTCATCGTCATTTTCGCCCCCGAACAGAACGATTTGCTGCCGAGCCGCGTCGTAGACCATTCTCGATCGAGATCGCTCGGGAGGAGGCGTGTTTATGCCGGTTTTATAAAGCCAGTTTGCACCGTCCCAGACGCGGGTTACATCTTCGTAGAGGTCTCTGAAATCGTCGTAACCTCCGAATCTAATCACTTCTCCTCGAGCCGCATCGAAGGCGAAAGTTGGTTCGGAGAATTTTGTGTCGGAATCGAGAAAAGTCCATACGCCGTTGATGTAAGCGTAGGTATTGTAGCTTTCGGAGTTATCGAAAGGGCGTGCCCCGGCGAGTAAATAGCCACGAGTGGCGTCGTAAGCGAGTCGAGAAGGGGAGGACCGTTCACTGAAGAGCGGCAAGGCATCTGGAATGACCAGCGCTCCGTCGACTCCGGTGGATGGGCTTTGATAGGGAAGATCTATTAAATCCGCCGCTCTGCTGATTGTCGCGAGTGCGAAGATACCTGCGATCGCGAGCGTCAAAGATCGTCGGGTGCGAAGTGCGGTTTGGAAGATTGGATGAGATTCTGTAGTCCGAAATGCCATACGAAAATTAGTCTTGGTTAGGGAAGGTTGCTTTGGCGGCTATGGCTCCGAATCCTTCCGGAAGGCTAAGTGTGAAAGTGGATTGCGTGCCGTTGAAGGCTACCGCGTCGGGTTCTAGAATCGATTCGTCTTGAAGGGTGACTGTGATCGATATGCTGGTTCCGTTAGGAACGTTTTCTCCTTTTACCACGATCGTCGAGTCGCCGCTGTGGTTTTGAATGATGGCATCGGGATCAACGAGAGAGTTGGCACTTCGACGAGGTGTGGTAATGGTGACCCCGTTAATAGATTCGATCCAGAGACGTGGAGGGTTTGGATCGGTAGAAACGGGGAGTAAGGGCAGTCCAGCGGATAGAAATGCCGAAGAACCAGTCATATTTTCTGCGAGAGGTCGCTCCCAAGCTTCGATGCGGAGGCGACCAGTGTTTACGTCTATATAACCTGAGCCGGTGGCTTTGTTTGCTCTGAGCAAAATAGCGCCGCCTGATCCGAAGGATGGGTCGGTTTGAAGACCCTGGGTTTTCGGTCGCGCTAGGATGGAGCCCTCGACATTGATTTCGCCGCTCGAAGCGATGAGCAACGCACCGCCCGCCGCTCCGCCCGCTGCTCCGGTTTTACTACTGCCGCCGGAACCGCCGATGAGAGGGTGAAGCCAGGCGTTTGAGTACGAGTAAATTTCTCCGTCATGGCTATTGTTAATGTTGGGGCGAAGCAGGCCGCCGCCCGGTCCGTCGCCTGGCACAGTCAGGCTGATTCCAAGGGGAGCGCCTGTAGCTCCATTGAAGCCGCCGGGGCCGCTTATACCGCCGAAGTCTTTTTTGTTGCCGAACGTTTCACTTTCTTCGACTTCACGTTGAACGCCTGAGATATCGATGGTGCCGTCGACCGTAACGTCGCCTGAAGCGAGCCAACGGACCGGTGTGTTGGTTGCGTTTGGCTTGAAGGTAACGGTGACGTTGGGCCCGATATCGATTGTGGAAAATTCCCATACGCCGTTGGGGCGGGCTGACATGTCGAATACGTATTCACTGTCGGTGAGTTGCTCGGTGGATCCATCGGCATACCATGCCCAGGTTTCGTTTACTTGGCGCGTGCCGCCTGTTACTGGGTTATTAATACCATTGATGCCAATGATCGCATCGAGGCTTTCAGAATAGACGATTTCTTCTGATATGTTTTGGGCAATCTCAGGAAAGTCGGAGACGGCGGTCCAGTTGGTACCGTCAAAAACGTATCCGCCCTCGCGTCCGTAAAATGCGGTTTGGTTGGTCCGTCCGTCATAGAGAAGCTCCCCGGTATCAATATTTATCCGGGGGATTGATTCTCCTTCGACGATCGTCCAATTTGTTCCGTCGTAAAGCCAGGTTTCCATACCTTCTTGGGCGAGCCGCATGAGGAGCACAATGCGCTGGAGAGTAGGGTTGTAGCTGATTTGAAATTGATCTCGTCGAGGAAGGACCGCGGCGGATTCGGTCCAATCGCTTCCATCGAAGGTCCATGTTACGAGCTCTTGGCTGGCGAATAGTTCTCGAAGGATGAGGACCGTTTTCCCGGTCGGCGGGAAAAAATCGAGACCCGCGTTGCGGCTATAGTAATTGGGTGGAGGGTTAGCAATGGCGAGTTCGGCCCAGGCTGCACCGTCCCAAGTCCAGGTGTCGTTTTCAATGCCGTCTCCGCCAAAAAGAATTACGTTTTGGCGAAGGCTGTCATAGGCAAGATTAGGATACGCACGGGCACTTGGCCCGCTATCGCGACTGACCTGTTTCCACCGCTCGCCATCGAAAACGTAGGTGCGGTTGCTGTCCGCGAATGATGAGGCGGCTGCGAAGGGATCGCCGCCGAAGCCTACGATTTGATCGCGGGCCCCATCGTAGACTGCACCGAAGGAATCCAGCGGAGCGAAGGTGCCGCGAATCGAGAGGGCACCATCGGAGCCATCGGAACCGCTGTCGAAAGAACCAAGCTGTGCGCTCGCAGTCGTGGCAAAAACGAGTGCGGGAAGCAGTGCGATCCAAGTAAGACCACGGAGCTTTCTTTCTAAAGAGATTTTTTGGATGGTCTTTTGAATCATTGGGACTCGGTTGAAACGGGTTGACTGGTGGCTTGTTCGCTTTCGGCCGTATCGCCTCCGATTATTAAGTATTGTACCACAGGAGCTGATACGCTTCGTTGTAGTGTGGTAGGCGTTAAGGGGTCCTCTTGATTGGCTTGTTCGCTGCCGTCGTCAAGTAGGTCGTCATCCGAATCTGGATCGAGAGGATTTGTACCTGCACTAATTTCTGCACCATCCTTCAATGCGTCGTTATCGGTGTCTGGATCTAGGGGGTCAGTGTTGTAATTCGCTTCATCGGCATCGTTGAGGTTATCGTTGTCGCTGTCGCTGTCATAGAGCGTTGTTCCGAGTGCAAGTTCTTCTTTGTTGGTAAGCGTGTCGCCATCGAAATCCTCATCTCCATCGGAGGTTCCGTCGCCATCAGAATCGGGATCGAAAGGATTGTATCCCAGTTTTATTTCGATTGCGTCCGGTATGCCGTCGTTATCGACATCGACTTGACCGGATCCAAGCACCGTAAAATTTTTAGTATAGGGCTGGACCATAACGTTTCCGGAGAGGTCTGCTGCATCGAATAGAGTGAGTTGATAGATACCCGCTTCGAAGGCATTTTCGAATTCCAGGTTAACATTGGAGGTGTTTCCTGAGAAAGATATCTCGGACCCGTCGAGGATGAAATCATCATTGTTTCCCATTTGTAAATCGGGTCCAGCGGAGGTGATGTAGAATGAACTGGCGCTCAAGCTGGCGGGATCAAGCGGCTCGCTTGGGAAAACTCCCAAACTGTTTTCCTGAAGGATTTTCAAGAAACTCAAAATGATGGGCGGGGTGATGTCCTCGGTAATTGTGAATACGAGGGCATTTGATTCAGTCTGGTTCCCTGCGGTGTCGCGGGCGACGGCGGTGATTGTTATCTGGCTGACACCCGAATCTAAAAGCGGGGCGGTTACTACAGCTGAAAACGGAAAACTACCGTCCGCGGCGATTCGGTTGCCGTCCTGGAAGAAAATGACGTTGCGAACTTGTTGATCGTCGGTCGCGTCTGCAGTGATGGTGAGTTGCTGTCCTTCTTCTATGGATATAGCATTTTTAGCCCCTTCGATCGAGATCTCAGGAGCCACTTCTGCAAGGTCGTCGTCGAGGTATTTTATGATATCTATTTGGGAGTCGCCTCCGGTGAAGGCGAGTCCGTTATATAGGTCGACTGTTCGCGTGACAGTAGATGTTACAAAGGATTCAATGAGGTTGTCTCCTGCACCGGTACTGCCAATATCGTAAAAAATAATATCGTGGATTCCATCGGGAGTAGAGTTGGCTCCGACTGCGGCTAGCATTACGCCGGAACCATTTATGGCAGTTTGCTTCCAACCGAATTGATTCAAGTCGTTATTCTGCAGTAATGAAGGCTGTTCTGGGTTGGAAAGATCTATGCTTAAGTAACCTTTTACGGTGGTGCAAATGGCATAACCATCGCCAATCGAGATGTGTCCAATATTGAGGTCACCCGACGTTGCTAAAGAGGCGCTTGTAAGGCTCCCGTGCTGCAAAAGCTGAACGGGGCTGATCTTTTCTAGAGCTATAAAAAGGCCCCATGAATACGCATAAAGGTAGGGCCCGTTCATCGCCAAGTCTATGATATCGTCGGAAGTGTTAAGCTTAAGATCAGCGAGTTTGTTAGCGGACTCGATGTCGATGGTCGCTATTTTCCCATCAGTGAGTCCGACGTAGCCAACGTTGCCGGATAGCGCGATTGACGTGGGCGTATTAGGGAAAAAGTAAAGGGTTGGAAGCTGTTGAGGAGCGGTGGGGTCTGAAATGTCGAATATCGATACTCCAAGGAACTGGAGGACGACAACGACACGATCTCCTTCGATTGCGACTTTTGCAGGGAGGGCATCCAGTTGGACAACGCTGGCTCGTGTGGGGTTGGTTGGGTTGCTGATGTCGTAGAGTGTGAGAATGTTGTCTGTCGTCACAATGGCGAGGAGGTCGTCGCGAGCGTCGGCATCGATTGCGCTGCCACTAAGCGAAGCGGCTGCGATGATGCCTTTGGGAGCGGGGCGATTGTCGTTTGGATCAGTGTTTTGAGCCATCTCGGCTCCGTCTAAGGTGCCGTCGCCATCACTGTCCTCATTGTTTGGATCGGTGTTTACGATGCGTTCTGCGAGGTCAGGCACACCGTCTCCGTCGGCATCCGGTAATTCGGCTGCCGTTACAAAATAGCTAACCGGGATGCTGGTGCGTTTCCCTGATTCGGGAGTCCGAAAAATGGAAGTGGCGATTTCGTTTTGGTCGGGATCGTAGTAATAAGCGGCGTAGACGGAATGGGGAGCGAGGATGAGATTGTCGATGCGTCCGAGTTTGTTGGTTTTGCCGCGTAGCTTAAAACCGTTGTGCTGACTTTCGATTAGGTAAAAATGTTCATCGGCACGAACGGATTGGTTGACCGACGAAACTGTGATGGAATCGTCGTCGTCGTCGCCACCACCGCTACCACCACCACCACCACCACCACCACTACCGCCTGTACCGACACCGCCTTGATTTGCTATGAATAGCACTTCACGAGGAGGGGGGAAGAGTTCTGCCCAGAGGGCGGGCAGGTAGTAATTCCAAAAGAAGAGAGGATCTTCGTAAGGCGTTTCGTCTCGAATGGCTTCCAGTGAGGCGAGCAAGTTTTGTGATGCCGCTAATAAGGCGAGTCTTTCAGTTTCATTGATACCTTGGGACATACGTCGATTTAGCCTATCTACGAACTCGTTTACCTTTTGGTCTGTTGCGACGTCAGGACGGCTCAAGGCATTTAGGATTTCCGTTCTTTCTCCAGAGTCTATGACGTCGCCGTCTACGAGACGGGTAAAAACGAACTCAATGTAGCGAGCGTAGCCATCGATGTCGTTTCCGGCAGCCGTCAACCAAATCTCGTCACCATAGAAGGCAACGTAGTAGTCGTAGTTGTCTTGTAAGTACGCGATTTGGATTTCGATGTACTGGGTCATCTTTGCGAGACGAGGATAGAGCTCTGAATCTACAGCGAGGGTATCAACAACTCGTGGGCTGGCACTTTTGAGGCTAAAGGGAAGAATGATGCCCGGTTGCTGACCTAATAAGGACAGGGGAATTGGCGCGAGGCAACTGGCCAAGTCTCCCAATCGTTCGCCGGCAGTCGACCAGGTATCGAGTAGAGCTAGGTAGGTTGCGCCGATACTAACGTATGGATTGGGTACGACAGCGACTGCTGATATTGCAGTGTTTACGGCGGCTCCCTTGAAATAGCCCTCGGCCCCTTCTGGGTCGATGAGGGAGTCGACGCTGGCGCCCACGGAGTTGATAGCGGTACCAACTCCAAGACCTATTCCCGCTGGGAGGGCCCGAGGGACAGCTGCCCCGGTGGCGAGATAGCCTTGAGCGATCCCACTGAGTGCGAGGGCGGCTTGTTTTTTGCAATCATCCTCGTCCTCCTCATCCGGATCATCCGGATCGTTCGGATCTTTCGGATCTTTCGGATCTTTCGGGTCTCTCGGCCTAGGTAGTGGACCTGGACTGGGTCCACCGTCATCAATCGGAACGCCTGGCCTTGTGCCGTGCCAGCCAGGTTGGCGAATGCCGACGCCGGGGTCGGTGACGACGAACAGACCGTCTTCGCTTACTGTCATTGGACCGCCGATTTCCCAGAGGCCGGTATCGTGATTGAAGCTCCAGAGCGCTGATTTTGCTCCCGGTTTGAGGATTTCGCCTGTTTGGGCATCGGGGAGATTTGGAAATTTTACAGGTGCTGGGAGATCGAAGTTTTGTGGCCCATTCGTCTGTACCGTAATGACGAGAGGAAGCATGAGGCCCTCGGGGAGGGGCTCTGGAATACGG
>CAWVWU010000191.1:0-6928 GCA_963933925.1 uncultured Puniceicoccaceae bacterium | reverse complement strand
CAAGTATTCCCCAACGGATTCGTTAAAGCTTCCCTGTGCACTCTTCCCGATCTTCGCGTAACCGTAGCCCGGCAAATCGACCAAAGTCCACACATCGTTCATCGCGAAAAAGTTGATTAAGCGCGTCTTACCGGGTGTTCCCGAGACTTTCGCCAAGTCCTTCTTGCACGTCAAAAGATTCACCAACGACGATTTCCCGACGTTCGACCGACCGATAAACGCGAATTCAGGTAGGTTCGAGCGTGGGCAGTTTTCCAAACTATCTGAACTGGTAATAAATCTAGCCGTATTGATTTTCATGATCGTTATAAAGTGTTACGAATTCAAAGGAGCACTACATTGAGTGCTCCCTATCTGTTTTTTGCTGCCTCTCAGTGTGAACGTCTTCCATCACAGAAAGAACGCCCACAGGAGCGAATGTTATAAAAGAAGCTTATCCTTCCTTGATGAGATAAGGACCCCATCCTTTTTCAAAGAACTCGCGTTCAATCTCTGGAGTCAAGTCAACGGGAATGGTATCAATCACATACCCATCGGCCTCACGACGAACCGCAAGCTTCTCGTCCCTATCCTTCGCTTTCTCTTCGATAAAACGGAACTGGCTCAAATCTTCGCCATGCCCTTCCGGGCACTGCCCACCATCAGGAGAGCAAATCGCGCGTGCACCACGACTTCCGCCACCGTTCTGTATGTAATGATCCAATGAGGTCAAAACCGCCTCTGAAACCTGTGCCATGTGGCGCCAACGGAAAGCACTGCCCACCATCGAAGGTGAAGAAACACTTACACCATTTGCCTCAACCTCTTCACGCAAAGCCTTTGCCGCGACGAGGGCTGAAGCCACATCATCCTTCGTGCAGATGATGCCTGCGTTGTCGCTCATCCGTGCCTGGATCTCGGTCTTTACTTCAGCGGTTGTCTTAGCTGAATCCGATTTCAAGAAAGATCCCGCAGCTGCCAAGCTTGACTTCAAAGCGGACTCGATTGCCGAATCACAAGGATTGAAAGCGTCTTTATGCAAACGTGAACGTTTGATCGCAACGGCTGCTCGCTTACCGAAAACTTGTCCGGAATTCAAAGCCGCACCCCCTGGGCGTGTAACACCATGACTTCCTGCTGCTTCTCCAATAGAGTAGCACCCCGTAAGGCTAGTCTTACCCCAGTCATCGATGAGAATACCACCATTCATGTGCTGGTTATTCATCGCGAATTCTAGAGGCTCCTTGCACAGGTCAGTTCCGTGCATCCGGTAGAGCTCTATAGCCAACGGATTCATGCGACGCAAACGGTCGATCGGCAAATCGTAAATGGCCTCGTTGTTATCCAAGTAAGAACGAACATCTGGATCCAAATCATCCAACGAAAAGACTTCACCTTCGTTAACTGGCTCAGGATTACGCAAGAAATCGAGGTAAACCTTACGCCCCGCCTTCTGCTCCATGTAGACCGCCAAATCAAATAGGCTAGACCCATAGTCAAGCGTGCGCGTGGAATGGAATGGCCACTGATACCCCTTGCGGAAAGTATTCGATACCATTTCACGCGTCGTGCGGTAGTAACGGGACAAGAAGTTGATCTCGTTGCCGTCCTCATCCACCGAATAAACGAGTGGCATTACCTGAACGTAAGTACCGGAAAGATTCCAAGGAAAGTTGGTACGTGGAGTACCGATTCCAAACTGGCTTTCAGTAACGTTACAAAGCTCAACACCCGCTTCCAAAGCGATTCCCAAGCCACCATGGCAATGGTGTGGATAAACACTATCCCGATACAACTCACCCGGACCACCGGTTGCTATGATCAAGTCTTCACACTGAATGAAAATCATTCCGTAGTCATTGCGGCCTTCTGGACGGTGCAAAGCGATTACGCCCACGACACGTTCCTTACCATCAACCGTATCCTTAACGATCTGAATCCCGCTACAGCTTGGCAAAATGCGAACACCCAAGTTCAAAGCCTCATCGAAGAGTACCTTAACCATCAACTTCGACGTACGTGGACCACAGCTTGTTGCACGGCCAGCTTCGTCATGGTCAGTCTGGTAACGCAAAATCGCTCCATTGTCATCACAAGGAAGCGGCCAGCCCATAAACTGAAGACCGCCAATCGCATCGATAGACCCAACCGCCTCAACATACGCAGTCGAGAAGTTCATCGCTCCTCCCCCACATAGCCCCTTGGCATAGGTCATGAAATTATCACCCTTATAATCGGTGCTCGACGTATACATGGTTTGCTTGTCCGACCCCGAACACGCTGACGTTCCGGCGAATAAACCAGTACTCGCAACCATCACATCCACCCCACGGCGGTGCAATTCAACAACCGATCGCATACCAGCAGCTCCACTTCCCAGAACAAGTGCCTCGCACTTGTACACGGGCACTGAAACCCCATCGATATCCAAGGTCTCAGTCGAGGGATCGATCCCCTTTACCTTCGGCATATCAACGCGCGTCAGGCGATCGAGAATATCCTGAGGGATGGCATCGAAACCATCCTTCTGATCATTAGAAGATGTCGTAGTAGCTGATTCTTTTTTCATAGAAAGTATATGGATTACGGGAAAGAAGACCGGATATAGGCACAAATCTCAAAATGTCCATTAGAACCGACCCCGAAATAACACTCCTCCCCTTCGAGCAAAGCGAGATCATGCGTAGCCCCGCTTGCGGGAACGAAGCACCGGCCCCTCACTTCGCATTTCCCTCTTTCTCGCATTTCCCTTGCGGGCACCACCTCCCGTCTCCTTCCATACCCCCCAATGGCGATCGCGAAAATTCCAGCAATAGTAACCATGCCCAAGGCTCCACAGCCTCACCCCTCCATTCTGGACTTCCTCGTCGCCCGATTTCCACGGATCGACCGCTCAACCTGGCTCAAACGCATCGCCGACAAAAAAATCCTCGATAAAGACAAACAGCCCATTTCCCTCGCCACCCCATACGCCCCCTTGCAGCGACTCTATTATTTTCGAGAGGTAGAAAACGAACCGGACATCCCCTTCCAAGAAGAAATCCTCTACCAAGACGACCATTTCCTCGTCGCCGACAAACCTCACTTTCTCCCAACCACCCAAGGGGGACGCTTCATAGAACAGAGCCTGATCTATCGCCTCAGAGAGCGAACCGGAAACGACGCCATAGCCCCCATACATCGCCTCGATCGCGAAACCGCAGGAATCGTAATGTTCTCCCTAAATCCAAAAACCAGAGGCAAATACGCCCTCCTATTCGAAAATCGCCTCGTTCAAAAGCTCTACCACGCGATTTCTCCCCACCTCCCGAACGACACCACCCGATCCTGGACCGTCGAAAATCGCCTCGTCCAAGGCATCCCCCCTTTCCGCATTCAAACCGAAGACGGCGAAATCAACGCTCGATCCCAAATCGACTGCATCGAATCCCGAGAGGGCAAATCCTATTTCCACCTCCACCCCAAAACCGGAAAAAAGCACCAACTCCGCCACCACATGGCATCCATCGGATTCCCCATCGAAAACGACAAATACTACCCAAACCTCCAAGACGAGTCTCCCGACAACTACGCCACTCCCCTCCAACTCCTCGCCAAAGAAATTCGCTTCACCGACCCCATCACCCAAGAACACCGCCACTTCATATCCCAGCAAAGCCTCCAGTGGTAACACAAAAAACATAGGACCGGATGTAGGATCGCAGGCGGCCGCCTGCCCCTCAACCCAATCAGGGGACGGACATACTCAAGTCCCCACAATACTCCACCAATAGCTCAAAGAAACGTAGTCTCCCTCCCCTCACGACATGTCCATCGGGACGATGGACGCTAGCTCCTCCCCTAAAACCGACCGAATAACATCTGCTCCCACAAGTCACCACCCCTCCACACACCCAAGTCACTCACTTCCAGTCCCTTAAAACATTGAATAAAATTTCAGCGACGCAATTTGGATTGATTGATCCGCACTGCCCCTCTAAGCCTGTTTACACTCTATGAAAGGCTTCTTCCTAAAAATTCTCGGCATCGTCTTAGCAATCCATGTAGTCGTAATTGGATTCCTCTGGTTTCGCAGCGAAACTGAATCATCTAAACTGGAAGATTTCGACGATATAACTTCCGTCCAAGCTCTCGTCCCTCTTGCCGAAGTAGAAGCACTTCCACCGGTTGAACCTACCGGTAGCAACACCTCAACAACTGCATCGAACCCAATGAGGGCAGCCGCTGCCCAACAGCGTAACACACTCTATCCCCTGGATAGTAATCAAGGAGTCGGCCTCGACAAAATAGCCAATCCCTTCGACGACGAACTTCGATCTGCCATTCTCGTCGATGCCAACACTGGCAAAGTCCTCTTTCAACACGACAGCAAAAAAGCGGTCCCCATCGCCTCGATGACCAAAATGATGACAGCTCTCATCGCGTTCGAAGAAATAGAGTCCAACCCCGAACTTTCCTTTGATACAGTCGTCCGCGTCAGCGTCGCTGCCTCGAAGATTGGTGGAAGCCAAGTATGGCTGGACCCACGCGAATCCTTCACGATGCGCGAGCTTCTCATATCCATTATGGTAAAGAGTGCAAACGACTCTGCGTACCTCGTTGGCGAATACCTTGCCAACGGTAATATGAAACTATTCGTCGAACGCATGAATACACGTGCTCTAGAACTACACATGAGCAGCACCACATTCTACAATGCACACGGATTGACCAGTAATCTCCTCAATAATAGAGCCTCCTGTGAAGATCTCGTCTACCTCGGAAACGAACTTCTCAAGCACGAGAAAGCCGTCGAGTGGTCAGCCATGCCGCAGTACACATTCCGTCCTAACGCAAAGCAACCCACAGAACTCCGTAACCACAATAAACTCGTAATAACGTGCCCTGGCGTCGATGGACTAAAAACCGGATACACCAAAGATGCAGGCTTCTGCGTCACCGCAAGCTGCCAACGCGACGGACGACGATTAATCGCAGTCGTCACTGGATTCCTATCCGAAAAACGACGCAACCAATTCACCTCAAATCTCTTCGACTGGGGTTACACCCAAATCGATTAATAAAAAAGACATTCCTCTCCCTCTGACTAACATACGGGGCCTCCTCTATTTAGCGATAACATCAGTACCAGGCAGACCTTTACGTAATTTCTGAACGCCCTCAGAAGTAAACTTAGTATCCCAAACATAGAGACGCTTTAACGTCTCAAAACCTAGCAGGTCATCCACTGCACGATCAGTAATCCGAGTACTTCTCAAGTTCAGAACTGACAATTCAGAAAGCGGCCCTAAAACTGCAATTCCGGCATCACTGATCCGAGTACGGCTCAAATCTAAAGTCTCAAGAGACGAAAACAGAACTACTCTCTCGAGATCTTCGTCTTTTATACCACTTCGCGAAAAATCTAGTTTCGATACCTTATTCGCAATTCCTGCCAATTGATCGAACTCAAAGACATCAACGTACGTATACTTCAATTCCAACTTGGAGAAGTCGTTATTGCGCGTATCAACAATGACTCCTGAAGCACGTAACGTCGTGATTACTTGCTCTGCTTCGAATCTGTCCTGTTCATCAACTCCAAAACGATTCGGAATCGCAACGGACAACGCTTCTATTTTCTCTTCAATCGGAGTCTCCAATTCTGTCCCAATCCCTTTCCCATTCAAAATCCATGAGTGCAAGGTATCAATCTCTGAATCCGTCAACCCTTTCCCTTTCTGCGGCATATAATCAGGATCATCATCTGGGTAGGTCGTAGACAAATACATAGTACTCTTCTCAGGTTCTCCAAAGCGAACAATCGCTCCATATTCCCCTCCCTTAATAATTCCAGCTAGGGAATCCAACCTCAATTCACCTTTCATTTTATCAGGCCCATGGCATCGGTAACACTTCTTCTCAAGAATCGGCAAAATCTGATTTTCATAGGAAATCATCTCAATGTCCTCAGCCAAGAAATCTCCTTCTCCTTTATCACGGCGTAGAGTAACGAAGCCGGATTCTTCTTCTACTAACACCATTTCCTCAATTTCGACCTTTGCCTCTTCCACCCCAAAGCCACTGACCTCCGCTTCCACCACTAACTCTCCAACAACCAACTCAGAGGCTTCTTCAGTAACGACCTCCTCAGTCCCAAAGTTCTCAAACGCTTCCATGACGAAACCCCTCCCGTGAGTCATTTGTCCGCCTCGATGAGTTCCCAAGACCATCAGCACAATCGCCCCAAAAAGGAAGATCTGATAAATCGACTTCGACTTCCGTTTAAAAATCCACGCGAACACTACCAGAACGGACATCGCAATCGTTAGCCACTTATGCTGAAAAATAAGACCTTCACTATAACCACCCTCTCCAGACAGACAAAGCCCCGTAATAATGGAGAGCGCCGACATAAAGACACCGACGCCAAGAAGAAAATTCCTCGCTCCATCACCCAATATGTCTCGCCCTCTAATCGACAAGATTTCTCCCCCCACCACAGCGATTAGAAAACCAATCGGGAGATGAAGAACAACGGGGTGAAACCGGCCAAACAAGACGATCAATTGATCAATCATAAATAACTATATTCTTCCCGATCAAATAATTAACCAAAAAGAGACAGTATTGGCTTCCCTTTATCAGCGATCTTAAATGGCCTACCTGATTCCGAATACACCGTTTCATCAAGCGGAAGGCCCAAGCCATAGGCGATCGTCGCATTAAAATCAGGAATATCCACTTTCCCCTCTTCAACATACTTCCCCTTCTCATCGGTCTTTCCATAAACTTGACCCCCGCGAATTCCACCACCCGCCAATAAACAAGAAAATGCCGTCGGAGAATGATCGCGCCCGTCATTTCCATTGATCTCAGGTGTCCGGCCAAACTCAGTCGCCACAACCACCATCGTTTCCTCAAGTAATCCACGTCGCGACAAATCACCTAACAAGGTCGACAATGCATT
>CAWVWU010000190.1:0-7026 GCA_963933925.1 uncultured Puniceicoccaceae bacterium | reverse complement strand
AGTTTTCGGGCACCCAGTCTGTCGTATAAGACCTCGACCATTAGCGGACTCTCCTTGCCTTGGGTCGGGGTCTTATACGACAGACTGGGTGCCCGAAAACTGGTCGTCCTCGCCAGCCTTGGTCTTGGATTCTCGCTCCTGTATATGAGTGCCTCAGACAAAATCGCTCACTCGATTGCTTCTCTCTTTCGTCTAGACACCACCAGTACGTGGAAACTTTGCTTCCTCACCTTCGGCTTCTTTCTCATTCGCTTCTGGGGACAGGGAATGATGACGCTCACCTCCCGCAACATGGTCGGAAAATGGTGGGTAAACCATCGCGGCAAGGTTCTATCTATTAGCGGAATCGCTGCAAGTATTTGCTTTTCCCTAACACCAAAGGCTGCCGACGCACTCATTGAATCAATCGGCTGGCGCGAATCATGGCAAGTCATTGGAGTCATCTCGATCCTCGTCATGACCACAATTGGTTGGTTCTTCTTTCGCGACAACCCAGAAGAATGCGGACTCGTTGCCGACGGCGGTCGCCCCCAACAGAAGTCGCAACGTGGTAATCCAGAATTCTCCATAAAAAAGCAATTCACGCAAAAAGAGGCCTTACACTCCTACTCCTTTTGGCTCTTTAGTTTAGTATTCGCCCTACAAGCACTTTACTCCACTGGATACGCGTTCCACGTCATCGATATTGCTAGAAACATTGGGATGACCAAATCCGCGATTCTAAACCTGTTCGTACCGGCAGCCGTACTCGGTGCCACGATCAGTCTTTTTGTAGGCTGGGCCTGTGATCGATGGAGACTCAAACACCTCATAAGGTTCATGGCCACTGGTTGTTCCCTCGCACCTCTTGGTCTCATAATCGACCATCCAACAATCACTCCAGTCCTCATTATCATCGGGTTTGGAATTGCTGGCGGTTGTTATGGAACGATTAGTGGTGCGTTTATTCCACGCTTCTATGGACTCAAGCACCTCGGAGCTATCAGCGGATTTTTCTTATCTCTCCTCGTAATCGCCAGTGCGATCGGCCCATGGCTTTTCAGTTCTGTCTTCGATCTATTCGCGAACTATGCCCCCATCCATTGGACTTGTTTCACCTCAGCGTTACTCCTAGCCACTGGAGCCCACTGGGCAAACAACCCACAGCGGAGTCTCTAAACATTGACCACACTGAGTGGGCACAAAAAAGTCGCTCCCTTTTTTGGAGAGCGACTTCATAAAAAGTAATATTACGCTTGCCTCACAGCATCAGAACTCAGTCCCAACACAGCATCCGACTCCGCTCGGATTTTGCGGTAACTATCTTCGTCATCGATCAGTTCCTTACCATACGACGGTAGAATCTCTACCAATTTAGGTTTCCACTCGTCGAGACGACTAGAGAAACACTTATCGATGATTTTCACCATCACGTCCACCGCTGTAGACGCTCCTGGCGACGCTCCAAGAAGGGCCGCCAAAGAACCGTCACCCGCCGTAACGATCTCCGTACCAAACTGAAGGATACCCTTCTTTTTCGAATCTTGTTTAATTATCTGAACACGTTGTCCTGCAGTTAACAACTGCCATTGGTCCAACTGAGCGTCCGGAAAGAACTCACGCAATGCCTCGAGTCTATCCTCGGGCTTCTGCATGACCTGTTCGATCAAGTAGCGTGTCAGATCCATATTATCCTTACCGACCGCCAACATTGGAACCAGGTTGTTCAAACGAACTGAACCGGGAAGATCGAACAATGAACCGGATTTCAAAAACTTCGGAGAGAACCCAGCAAACGGCCCAAACAACAACGACTTCTTCCCATCGATCACACGTGTATCCAAATGGGGAACCGACATAGGAGGAGCCCCCACTGCAGCCAGCCCATAAATCTTCGCCTGATGCTGCTCAACAATCTTCGGATCGTTACAAACAAGAAACTGACCACTCACTGGAAAACCGCCAAAGCCCTTCCCTTCAGGAATCCCCGATTTCTGAAGCAACGGCAACGACGCCCCACCCGCTCCCACAAAAACAAAAGGAGCGGTCACGCTACGATCTATATTCTTCGCGAGATTACGCACCGTAAGTTCCCAGCGTCCGTCTTTCTTTTTCTTAATTCCTTTAACAAGGTGACGCGTAGCGATCTTCACCCCGTCCGTCTCCTGAAGCGCCTTAACCAAACCTCCCGTAAGAGAACCAAAGTTTACGTCAGTTCCACCAGCAGCACGTGTCGTCGCGATGGCTTTTCCTGCTTCCCGGCCTGCAAACAAAAGCGGTGCCCATTTCTTGATCACATCTGGATCTTCGCTGTACTCCATCTCATCGAAGAAGTGATGACCCGACATCGTTTCATGACGCTTCTTAAGATAAGCTACATTCTCCTCACCAAGAACAAAGCTCATATGAGGGACCGCGTTGATAAAGGTTTCCGGACTCTCCAAAACACCTTGCTTGGTCAAGTAAGCCCAAAATTGCTTCGAAAGTTCGAAGGCTTCGTTGATCTCAAGTGCCTTCGACATATCGACGGAACCATCCTCGAGCTGCTTCGTGTAATTAAGCTCACACAAGGCCGCGTGCCCTGTTCCGGCATTATTCCACGGATTCGAGCTCTCACGAGCCACCTCGTCCAAGGCCTCGACAATCTGGATTTTCAACGAGGAATCCAATTGGTGCAAAATAACGCCTAGCGTGGCACTCATTATACCGCCCCCAATAAGGACGACGTCAGGATTCTCAAATGTATCTACCCGGTTATTCATTTTGGGAAAACTTACATGAGCTATAAGCGGCCCTTGTCAATTAAAGGCATCAGGATAAGCTATAGCGTTTACCTATATAAGCTATAGCCCACGCATCCGCCCTCATTCCAAAGGCTATTGGTCCCTCTATTGAGATACCAATTTCAATCCACTAGCCTTTTCCGGCAGACACCCTCAGATGAGATGCTCCTGAAAAAACTCGACCGTACGCTGCCATGAAAGTGCCGCGGCACCCTCGTCATAACGAGGAGTCGTATCGTTGTGAAAACCATGATTAACGTCCGCGTACATGTGAGCCTGATAGTTCACATGATTTGCTTTGAGGGCTTCCTCATACGCGGGCCATCCCTCATTAACGCGCTTATCCAAGCCTGCATTGTGAACGAGAATCGCACCTTTAATTTTAGCCACATCCTCAGTCTTCGGTTGACGCCCATAATACGGAGCCGCAGCTAAAATGATTTCCGGCAACCTCACTGCCAAGGTATTGGACATACCTCCTCCATAACAAAACCCTACCGCTCCGATTCCTGGCTTTGTATCCTCACGAGCACTGAGCCACTTCGCCGCCGCAACAAAATCCTCGGTCAACTTACCACGGTCCAACTTCTTCTGCATCGCACGACCTTCGTCGTCGCTCCCCGGATACCCACCCAACGGAGTCAACGCATCTGGCGCAAAGGCCATAAAGCCTTTCGCAGCCAAGCGACGGGCCACATCTTCCACATAGGGGTTCAATCCACGATTTTCATGAATCACCACCACAGCGGGAAAAGATCCTGTTCCTTCCGTAGGCTTCACCAAGTAACCACGCATCTCACCGTGACCGTCTGGCGATGCATAAGTCTCATAGTCCACCTGAATACTAGGGTCCTCTGGAGCCACCTGCCGTGCCCACGCATAACGCGGACTGAGAGCCTCCAGTAAGGTAACTGCGGTCATACCACCCACTGCAAATTTAGTCGCACGTCCTAAAAACGAGCGTCGATCGATCAATCCGTGGGCATAACGATCATAGAGATCGAGAAGTTCTTGATCATAGTCCGAGGCAACAGGTCTCTTATCTTTCATAACAATAGTGGGGCTGGGGGTTAACGGTCGCTAAAAAACGAACAGCCCTACAATTGAGATAATACCGAGTATTAATCAATCCCAGTTTACAGAGTTTTTATTTCCTTCTCTACACACCGAACTTCAAGCTGGCCATAGAACTGCCGATTCCTCTAATTCCCCAACACGACGCAACTCTCTCATACGCATGACTATTCTCGAAGCCATCATCCTCGGTATCATCCAAGGTCTCAGCGAATTTCTCCCTATTAGTAGTAGCGGACACTTAGAGATCGGCAAAGCCCTCCTCGGAATTGAAGCCAATGAGGACGTCACATTTACAGTCGTCGTACACGGTGCCACCGTACTCAGCACCATCGTCGTCTTCTGGAAAGATATTATGGGACTCTTCCAAGGCCTCTTCGCCACAAAATGGAACGAGTCTAAAGACTACATCGCCAAGATAGCCCTTTCAGCAATCCCCGTAGTCATCATCGGACTCTTCTTTCGAGAAGAAGTCGAAGGACTCTTCACTAATAATGTTCTCCTCGTCGGCTGCATGCTCCTAATAACAGGCAGCCTTCTAGCTTTCACCTACTACACCCCAAAAACCGGCGGCCCGATGACTTACAAGAAATCTCTCATAGTAGGTATCGCACAAGCTCTTGCAGTGATGCCCGGCATCTCCCGCTCCGGCTCTACGATCGCGACCAGCCTCCTCCTCGGAGTCGACAAAGCCAAAGCAGCCCGCTTCTCCTTCCTCATGGTTCTCGTTCCCATCATCGGAGCAAACGCCAAAGATATTCTAGACGGCGGCATGGCAAACAGCTCAGTCGCCGCCACACCTCTTATCATCGGATTTGTAGCCGCCTTCATTTCTGGAGTCATCGCCTGCAAATGGATGATCAAGGTCGTGACGAAAGGAAAACTCATCCACTTCGCATATTACTGCTTCGCTGTCGGCATCATCGCAATCGCCAGCCATTGGATCGTTTAGCAAACACACGCCACCCAATCACCTTATGAAAATAGCATTTCTGGCATCACACGGCGGCAGCAACATGCAAGCCATCCTAGACGGCTGCCAAGACGGATCTATTGCCGCCCAACCAGCCCTGCTAATCTGCAACAATCCTAAAGCGGGAGCGATCGAGCGAGCCAAAGGCAGCGACATGCCGGTAGTCATCCTCAACGGAAAGACCCACACCGACGAAAACGAACTCGACACCGCCATCCTCCAAGCCCTCCAAAATGCCAAAGCCGAGATCATCATCCTCGCAGGCTACATGAAGAAAATCGGCCCGCGCGTCCTCAAAACCTTCGATAACCGAATTTTAAACATTCACCCCGCCCTCCTCCCCAAATTTGGAGGACAAGGTATGTACGGCATGAACGTACACAAAGCAGTCATCGCCGCAGCCGAAAGCGAGTCCGGGGCAACTGTCCATCTTATCAACGCAGTTTACGACGAAGGCCCCATCCTCCAACAAGCCCGCGTCCCCGTCTTTCCCGACGACTCCCCCGAGTCCCTCCAAGCACGCGTCCTCGAGCAAGAACATCGCCTCTACCCCGACACCATCGCTAAAATAGCCCGAGGCGAAATTAAGCTCCCCTAATTCATACACCATATCTCGTTACTATCGAGACTTGACCTCTCACAATCATTTCACGAAATTCCCGCCTTTGACTGGGGCCATAGTTCAACGGATAGAACAAGCGTTTCCTAAACGCTAGATATGGGTTCGATTCCCAAATTATATTATATCTAACTTGTTCTTTTTCAATAAGTTAGAAACAAACACCCAATCACACTGGATTACTATATCCAATTATAGCCAGTTGATACTTGTGATCATGGCATATTCTGCTAGCTTTGGCACATGCTTGCAAAGAATACCGAAGGCCTTCTCGAAGGTGAGTTTCCCGCAGATTCGGGAATAATTCTCAAGGAAGTAGTGAACCTATCAAAAGGCATTACCTATCATGGTTCCTATGAGATTACCGTTCCCGCTAAAGTTCGAGGACGTGGCAAAGGCAGACTACGAAAGCGATTCAAGGAATTAAAGGACGCCAAGCATTTTGCAGAACAACAACACAAAGGACTTGGAGAAAGAGGAAAGGCATTCTTCAACCTTGAGGCTGGGAAACAGGATGAGGTTGCAACCTTGGTTCCCCTACTAAAGAAGTTTGATTGGTCGCTTGATGATCTCAAAGCCTTTCTCAATACCGTAAACGATTGCGGCTACAACTTGCCTCAAGTCACTTCTGGAATCTCCGAACTGGGAAAACGAGGCCTAGATATAGAACGCTCAATTCGCTATTGCTCAGCTCACCTCATCCCAAATCAAGGAACAATCACCTTTGGAGAAGTTGTAGAAGAGCTGGTTGCTTTGAAACAGGAACGATTAGAAGCAAAGGATTTAAGACCCCAAAGCGTAGAAGACTTCGTCAATCGCTCGACAAGGCTTGCAGGTGAGTTTGGCGACAAACCCATTGAAATGATAACGCGAGAGGAGATAACGAACTGGATTAGCACCCTGAAGCTCTCACTACGCTCCAACGAGAACTTCGTTCGTATTGCCGTTGAAATCCTCAACTACGCGACGGAAGAGAAATATATAGGACTTTCGCCACTAGCAGGATTCAAAGGGGCAAAGCGTAAAGCCCTAACGGGATCAGGTCGAAAAACCGCACCCATTGAATTTCTATCCCTTGAGCAGTCCGAGAAGCTTCTCTATGCCGCCGCAAAGCATCCAGAGTTAAATCTACTTGGTTGCGTAGTCCTAGGGCTCTATTGCGGTCTAAGAACGGAGGAAATAAAGCGTTTGAAATGGTCTGACGTTAAGGACTCACAGGAAAATCCAGTTGTTACTATCAGCGCGGAGAATTCCAAGAAGTGGCGAGCACGTCATGTTGATATCCCTTCCGTTGCCGTTCAGTTCCTTTCTCTCTGCAAGGATCGAGAAGGACCTGTAGTAAAGCTGAAAGAAATCGAGGATGTAAAACGAAGGAACGAATTCAATAATCTATTTAGAAAGTTGCTGAATAGAGCCGGAATGCGACGAAAAGAAAAAGGAGTCTGGATTTCGGATTGGAAGCACAATGCAATGAGGCATTCATTCGGGACTTATCATTGTGCATTGCATGAAAACCCCTCACAAACAGCCATGCAGATGGGACACATAGCTGGCGATATCAGAACCTTCTATAATCACTACAGGGGATTAGTAACCAA
>CAWVWU010000189.1:0-7037 GCA_963933925.1 uncultured Puniceicoccaceae bacterium | reverse complement strand
TAAACCAACTAACAACTCGGCTACCCCTGTCTCACTAATGGGGTCCACTTCACCCCACATGTCCATCCATCATCTCGACCAATTGTTTCGATATAGCCAAACCTAGACCAGTCCCTCCTTGATTTCGAGTATTCGAATCATCCACCTGAGAGAACGCCTCAAAAACACTTTGTAACTGCTGCTTTGGAATTCCAATTCCCGTATCGTGAACGGCAAATCGAATCGTTAATCGATCTCCATCTTCGTCTTTTAAGGTCAACCTCAAATCTACACTCCCTTTGTATGTAAATTTAACGGCGTTCGTTAGCAAATTTAGCAAAATCTGTCTAATTCTAACGGCATCTCCAATAATCTCCTTAGGAATATTTGAATCGATATCATAGCCGATTTTAACCTCTCCGTTTTTGGAATACCCTTTAACCATACCAATCAAATTCGATACAAATTCTTTCAAATCGATTACGTCGTCATGTAGTTTCATTCGCCCGACTTCTATTTTTGAAAAATCCAATATATCATTGAGAACATCCAACAATGAGTGAGTCGACGACTCCGCTACATCCGTGTATTCAATTTGTTCCTTCGTCAGATCAGTCGCCCGCAACAAACTAATCGTGCCAATAACACCATTCAATGGAGTTCGAACCTCATGACCAATATTGGCCAAAAACTGAGTTTTCGCCTTACTCGCACTTTCCAAATTCTTTTTCGCATCCAATAATTCAGCATTTTTAGATTTGAGTGTGGATGCGACAATCGATTGATTAACAACCCAAAGGACAAGAACTCCCAATAGGACCAAAATCCCTCTAAACCAATCCGTCTGCCAAAACCGAGGTGTGATAACGATAGCCAACGAATAATCCCCCGCACTCTCTCTTCCCGCACTATTAGCTCCTTTCACACGAAAAACATATTCCCCAGGTTCCAGATTCGTATAGCTTGCATGATTGTGAGATTCGGCAAAATTCCATTCTTCATCGAAACCTTCAAGTTTGTAACTATGGGTATTCTTCGAAGGATTAACGAAATCCAGCAGCCCAAATTCTATCGACATATAATTTTTGCTCGATGAAAGTTCTACTTGATCAATGTTTTTTAACTGATTCCAACTGTACACTTCCTCTCCAAAAACATGGATAGAGAAAAAGCCAATATTAGGCTCCCCACCCAGGTCCTTTAGCTCTTCTGGACGAAACGAATCGAGGCCAGCCATACCCCCAAAATAAAAATCACCACTTTTACTTTTATGGTAAGCGTGAATTTCAAAGTAACTATTCAACAGCCCTGCATTTTTATCATAGATCTTATAATCCCCCGTCTCTCTATTTAAGCGACAAAGACCGCCTGAAGTGCTCAACCAAATTTTCCCAGAGCTATCTTCAAGAATTCCGAGAACGACACTAATGGATACATCATCATCCACTAAGTAATGTACAAAATCTTGCGTACCCTCTCTAAACCGATTCAGACCTCCCCGAGTACCAACCCAAACATCCCCCTTAGAATCCTCTAGCAAACAGCGAGTCTTATTGTAGCTTAAACGATTCGGTTCATTCACATACCGATCCATTATTTTTCGATCGGCACTAATTCGACATACCCCTTTATCGGTAGCCAACCATAACTGCCCCTTTCGATCCTCTAAAATATCCAATACGTGATTCTCAGACTTCCCGATATCACTGTTATTGCTGATCGGATAATTTTCAAATTGATCGCGTCCTCGATCGTATCTATCTAGCCCCCCACGCATTCCAAACCATAGGTCCCCCTTAGAATCCTCAAATATAGATTCGATGCGATCACTTGAAATACTGTTCGGATTTCCTGTATCCGAATTATAGATTCTATCAACAACACCTCGTTTTCGATCAACCCTAAGAACACCCTTCTCAAAGAGACCTATCCAAAACACTCCATAAGAATCCTCATACATCGCAGAGATGCGTTCAGTAAAAACTCGATAAGAATTTTCATCGCGGTCTAAGATGTCTACATAAAGTTCCTTTCCGAGATCGTAGCATACGAGGCCACGAAACGTCCCTATCCATAAGATGTCATCCGAATCGACATAGATCGACGTTATATGATTGTTCGGCAAGCCTCCAATTACGCTGTCATCCGATTGCCAACTTCGATAAAATTGGCTATTTAGATTAGCAACCTTCAACGCAGCAAACTGACGCCCAAACCAAAGAACACCCGAGTGATCCTCTAAGATACTGGTAACATAAGCTCCCTCTTCACTCGGCTTTACTTTATAAGCCAATCCGACTTTTTGACTTTCGATTTCTACTCTGAACAACTCCCCTTTAATCGTCCCAGCCCAAAGAATATTCTCCCTATCCAAATAAAGCGTACTAACATTTTGATTAAAGTGCTCACCCCCTAATTTAAAGTCCTCAAAACGATCATGCTCTTCATTGTAATAAGCAATTCCGTTACCCACCACCCCATGAATATTAGCATTAGAGAATCCACAGAATATACGGTCTTCACGATCAATGATTAAACAATCGATAGATCCCGCACTTATCTCCTCAGGTTTCGAATAACGTCGAATGTCCCCATTCGATGGATCAAAACGAATAACTCCCTCCAGATCGGTGCTTACCCAAATTCGTCCTTTACGATCAAAAACTGCATCCGTCAGGGAAATACTGTGATCATCTGAGATTGAAGACACATTCCATACCCTCTCAAATCGATCTAAATTTCGATCGTAAAAACCTAATTCCTTCCTCGTCAAAACCCAGATTTTCCCATTCGGGCCGATAACAACCTTCTGAATGTAGTCATTGATAAACGACGAGGACTTATCATCTCCTTCTAGATAACGCACAAACCGGCCAGTGCTATATTCGAAATAGTTCAAACCTTGCTTCGTTCCAATCCACAACCCCTCCTCGCCGTCATCTTCAAGATCAGTAATCCAATTTGCAGAAAGAGAGTTCTCGTCTATCGAACTGTGTTTATAATGTCTAAAATGATAACCATCCGTTACTTTTAGTCCGGACTTAGTCCCAATAAAAATGGTCCCTGCACTATTTTGATGCAGTGCGATTGCAAAATCGATGGAGTTGTTAGCGTCGCTCAAAACATCATTGAACTTCAATCGATAGACAGATTCTTCAGCCCCACCACACCTGCCGCCCAAAAGACCAATTAACACTGCCGCCAATACAAAGCGTACAATCAAAAGGAGCTCTTTAAAACAGGGTAAACGGGTAGTCATAAAAATCTAGACACTGGAATGCTCGACCTACGTAAAACCGGCCCAAAACCGATGAGCCCAAAACATCAATTACGTGCTATCGATGTGATCAGATCATCCATCAAAATGCAATCTGTTTTCGGGCAACACCCTATAACACCTAAATACAAATACCCACAAAAAATAGGTGTGCCGTATACATGGCTATATAAACAGCCTCAATCGTCCAATCGAGGCTTCGCAGTATCCCAAGGAGAAGGCTTTTTAGGCTTAGTATCCACCTCCTCCTCGACCGTATCCTCAACATTCTCTTCCTCGTAGTCCGACGGAATATCTCCCCCGCTTTCCCGACTACGGGGCTTCGCTGGAGGACGTGGCAACTTAACTGCTTTCTCATCCAATAAATCAATCCCTGAATCAGTGATCAGGATACGTTGCTTTTTATAGAGAGCTCCAATCGCTTGCTTAAATGCTTTTTTGCTAATTCCAAAAGTGTCGCGAATCGAATCAGGCGAACTTTTGTCATTAAAGGGAAGGTGCCCGCCCGCAGCGATTAACTCCTCCAATATACGAGCTCCCACAGGCTCAACTCTCGCATATCCGGATTTGTCACGTCTCACATCGATCTTGCCATCAGGACGTACACTACGCACAAAACCACGAAACTGCTGACCATACTCCAACGCTTCCGAAAGCTCGTCAAAATAAAGCATCCCCTCGTGAGTTCCCTCGACAATAACACGATAGCCCATTGGCGTCTCGTCGGTCACAATCAAATCAACCTCCTGAGTCACGAAAAACGGTGGTCGCTCATGACTGACTTTCCCCTTCAGCTTTGTCGTAGCAACGATGCGGTTATTAACCTCGTCGACATACACGTAAACAACAACAACATCTCCAACCCGAACTGACCAACGTTGCTCGCTATAAGGGAGCAACAAATCCTTGCTCAACCCCCAATCGAGGAAAGCTCCCACATTTTGATTTACCCCAACAACCTTGAGACAAGCGATTTGCCCAGCCATAACATAGGGCTTTTCGGGAGTTGCGACCAGCCGGTCCTCGGAATCGCTATAGAGAAACACATCGACGTCCTTCCCCATCTCCACGTCATCTGGAACCAGACCTGCAGGTAGAAGGATTTCACCATGAGGGCCCCCATCAAGATATAAACCTTGAGGAGCTTCGTGAAGAACAGGAATGAGGTTTCGTCGTCCGATATATGCCATATTGAATCAATTTGTCAGTTCTTGGATCTCGTTGATCTGATCGAAATAGCCAGAATAAAAACTCAAGATCTGAAACGCAGCCAAGCCAAAGGCGATCGTAAGAACAATTCCCGAATAAACAATCACCGCGGTCATCAACGTCCGCTTAGCGTCCTTGGAAAACCGATCTGCCACCTTTTCCAGGTTATCAACTAATTGCCCCGTTCGCTCACCGACCTTATGCTGTTGCACAAAATATTGAGGTAACCAGCGATATTCTGAGAACGCATCACTCACCGGTTTTCCCTGCGCGATCAGTATGAGCACGCTTTCTCCAAGCTTCAAAAACCGCTGCGAGCCCACTGAACTCGCCGCCATCGCCCAAGAGTATTCCAGATTTAGCCCAGCCAACCCACAGGCGGCCAAGGTCTCGCTCAAACTCGCCATATCTCGATGAAGCGAATATTTTCCGAATAACGGCACTCGCCTCAAAAGTGAACGCGACTGCGTTGGAAATATACGCGACCAAATGATCATTAGCCCACCAAAAGACCACAAAGGCAGATAGATCATCCCTAAAACCTTCGCATAAGCTCCATAGTCCCCATCAATAATATGTTGTATCGGAACAATTAGTATCGCGAAATGGATAATAAAAAACGGATAGAGCATGGCTAATACCATCTTTACCTTAAACGCTGCACGTTGTTTTCGTTGCTCAGACAGACGCTCTATCGAAGTAGGCAACGTCCCCGACGCTTCCGCTGCGACCAACACAGAACGTTCAGTATCCGTTAAGAACAACAATACTGACTCAACTGCCTTACCCCAAGATAGGCCTGATTCGAAATGCTCCACCAAGGCCGACTGAGTACGCTCAGGCAATCCCCCTACAAGACCAGCAGCTTCGGCGGGCGAAATGCCAGAAGCCATTGTCTCTCCCATTTGACTGAGCCAAGTGGCTACTTTTTTATCAGAAAGATGCATAGAGGGAATGTTCAGTCATTTGAGACGTCTGCATCTGAACACACGTCGTGCATCATTAGCAAGCCGAGTTCCGATCGCGTATTCCTCGCCACCATCTGAAAGCTTCAGCTTCCGCTTAAGCTCCTCAGCCGACAATCCACAATTCCGCGAAATAACATTGGCCTTCCCAGCTGCGAAAGCCTTCTGAGCGGCCTTCTTACTCAAAGGCATATCTTCAAGGATCTCAAAAACACGCCCAGGAAAATCCGCCTTTAACGAATTCGAGGTATAGAGCCGCGAGCGAGGATTAAGAGCCGCACACCCCGTACGCTTAGAAATCAGTTTAAACGGGCCGGCTTTCATCAGTGCCGCATTCGGTTCGTACAAATAACGCTGCGGCATCCCAAAGCTCCCCTCACATGCTTTCTCTTCCTCCAGGCGATACGAAAACTCAGATTCGAGACCTCCCTCCTTCAAATCGATACAACGGATCAGTGCCGGTCCTTGAACGCCTTTTCGAGCCCGAAACACGAGCTCCTTACAATCACTCCCTATCGCAATAACAAAGACACTTTCAACATCCGTAATCTGCTTACACGCCCGTTCGATATCTAAGCCAGGAGAAGTCTTAACCATAACCTCCCTGCCCCGTTCGAGCAACAGAGACCAATGCTCGATAACATCTGGCTCGCAAGCTTCCAAAGCAGAGACTTTCAATCCACGGTCATCACGCCGTGCCGGATCAAGATAGATGAGGTCAAAAACTTGATTCTGGTTCGCCAACCATTCCACCCCATCACCCACATGAAAACGCGTATCCACATTCCCTCCTAACACTCCAAAGTTCTCCTCTACGACCGTCTTAAGTTCCGCATTGCGCTCCACATAATCCAATCGCTTAAAACGTTTGCCCAAGAAAAAGCTATCGACTCCAAAACCTCCTGTAAGATCCACCGCTGATTCGCCTTCTACTAAGTTCGCCTTAAACGTCGCCACTTGTTCCGAGGTACATTGCTCCAATGAAATACGCACAGGGAACACAACGGACTCCTGCCCAAACCACGTCGGCAGTTTTTTTTCAATTTTACTCCGTCCTTGGATCTGTTGAGCGATAAAAGCAATCGGAAGATCTGGATACTTGTTAGCCTGCAATGCCAACCGTTCCGCCCCTTCGTGAGCGTGATCACGGATGAACTGCTTTATTTCTTCTGTTAACTGAAAAGAAGTACCTGACATCGAATTTTAGAAGTGCGAGTAAGGTCTACCCAACCATTCAAAACAACCCCAAATGATTATTAGGCAGCTCAATTCAATCCTTAAAAGGAAGCGAGAGCTCAAATCGAGTAAAACCAGCTTCGTCATCTAACAACGCCAACTCCCCCCCATGGGCCCGAGCAAATTCGCGAGCGAGGCTCAACCCAAGTCCAACCCCCTCTACCGAGCGATTTCGAGAGGGATCGCCTCTCGAAAACCGATCAAAAATCATCGGCCGCAATTCGTCAGGAATCTTCTCGCTCGTATTCTCCACCCGAAACCGAACGAACCCGTCGCCCGCCTCAAGCAAAACACGGACCACGCCTCCTTCGGGCAAATTATACTTCAACGCATTCCCGAGTAAATTATTCACGATCTGTCGGAAAAGAGAT
>CAWVWU010000188.1:0-7124 GCA_963933925.1 uncultured Puniceicoccaceae bacterium | reverse complement strand
ACTTACATCCGTCTTCGCAAGCCCCCTCCGCGTACTGCCAGAATGCAAAGACCGCTCCTTCCGGACCAGATGCCACTGCAAAACTCCCCATTGGAAGGTCTACACGCTCCTTGAGCACCTTGCCTCCCAGGTCGAACGCCTTCGCCATCGCATCATCGAGATTCTCAACATTGACGTAACTCAACCACATCGGTAATGCTCCCGCATCCTCAGGTGGAACGATACATCCCGCAATCGGACGATCACCCAGTTTAAACATCGTGTAGGAATTCCCATCGGGCAACGGCATCTCGTCCGTCGTCCAACCAAATAATTCAGTATAAAATTTAACGCTCTTTTCCTTGTCCGTTGTAACAAGTTCTGTCCATGGCATGGCTCCAGGAGCCATATCTGCTTTATTTGTGTCTTCGCTCATAATTGTTCAGTAGTTGGGTTCTTATCAATAACGATAGCTCAGTACTATCGATGAAGAGACTTATATATCACCCCACTGACAGCCCTATGTCAGGAGGGGTAAATTATCTTAAGAAAACTGACGATATTGACTAAGAATTCTCTCAGCCTCCTCAGCAACTAACGCACACAACTCGGCCGGTTCCTGAATAATAATAGAACAACTGCCCATCCCAATCGCCCAACGAGCCACCCATTCCAATGAATAGGTTTGAGCTATCACCAACCAACGCCCATCCGCCATCCGTTCCTGCGAAAGCACCTTACACGGGCTATCGTGTAACACCCTGTCCAAAGCCCAACCCTCGCATTCCAATTTCAGCGAAATTTGAGGTCCGTCCTTGACCACTGAATCTAAGAACTCGACCAAGGAGAAATCCTCATGTCCGGAAAAATTCTCCTCCAAGACTTCCCACTGCTTCAACCTATCCAAGCGAAAATCCCTAATCGCCTCTCTCAAGCGACACCATGCTATCAAATGCCACTGTTGCCCATAGAAAGTAAGACCTAGCGGCTCCACTGTGCGCACCGAAATATCACCCCGACTCCCTGAGTCATACTTCACCGCAATACACCGCCGATGTACGACCGCCTCCTGAATCGGCATCAAAGTGCTTCCATTGCGGAACTCAGTGGGGCGCCTCCACACCTCTACTCGATTACCCAACGTGTTCAAATAAGTCTTATGCCCTTCCGGTAGAGCCGATCGCACTTTAAGCAAAGCCCCTTCTAAGCTTTTCTTCAATGACTCGTCCCCAAATTGCTCCGTGATTTCACCGCTCATAAACAAAGCCGCAATTTCCTCCTGAGTAAACATGATCGGCGGCACATTATAGCCCTTCATCAAACTATAACCCACTCCCGCCTCAGCAATGATAGGAACCCCAGCCTCGCCCAACGCCGAAATATCTCGATAGACCGTCCGCACGCTAATCTCGAAATGCTCAGCCATCTTATCCGCAGTAACCACACGATGGCTCTGCAGCATAAGAATCATTGAGGTCAGACGATCAATACGGTTCATAGAAAGGGAGAATTTAAAGTAGACATTAAATCTACCAGCACAAAACCAACAAGGAATACACAAGTAAATCCTCAATCAGACCCAAATTTCATCACCCGTATTCCTCTCATTCACCTATCCTTGCCCCAGTTCTGCAATATCGCCATCAAGGCATGAGGATCAATTGGTTTTGAGAGGTAGTCGTCCATCCCAATCTCTAGACAATGCTCGCGATCACCGACCATCGCACTCGCGGTTAAAGCGATTATAGGGAGCCGTCTTTGATCCTTTAGCAGTTCTTTCTCGGAGGCACGGATTCTAGTTGTCGCTTCGTAACCATCCATCACTGGCATTTCGCAGTCCATGAACACGATATCAAAACTAGAATCCTCAGATATCGTATCAATTGCTTCCTTACCGTTAACTGCAAACTGAAATTGATGCCCCAATAGTTTAAGGCGTTTGGACAGCAACATCCTGTTCACAATATTATCGTCAACAATGAGTATATTTAGAGACTTCAATTTGAGGTCCTTAGCCGGAGCCTCCACAAAACCATTTCTAATCTTATCTTCGACCTCATTTACCGGAGCATCTGTAATCGGTAGCGAAAACCAAAAGACACTGCCCTCACCCTCGACACTGCTCATCCCTATCTCACCACCCATCATTTCAACCAATTGCTTGCTAATCGCCAAGCCTAAGCCAGTCCCTCCGAACTTTCTAGTCGTCGAACTATCTGCCTGACTGAAGTTTTGAAACAAGATACCTTGCTTCTCCGCTGAAACACCGATCCCGCTATCCTCAACAGACACCTTCAATCTTTCGACTTCATTAAGATATTCAAGGCGGATGTTTATGTAACCCTCATCGGGAGTAAACTTGACGCTATTGGATACCAAATTTAATAGAACCTGACGCGTTCGGATCAAATCGGAAGACACATGAGCGACGCTCGGCGACTCATCCACAAATTTTAGATTTATATTCTTCTTTTCAACTTCAGCTTCGAACAATTGAACGCAATCCTGGATAAGTCGTGTCAACAATACGGGAACTAACTCAAGGTCCATCTTTCCCGCTTAGATTTTTGAAATATCGAGTATGTCATTAATAATACCGAGCAATGACTTCGCAGAACTATCGATAAACTCAGCCCACGTCCGCTGTTCCTCCTCTAATTTACTACCTAGAAGCAGGTCGCAAAATCCGATTACACCATTCATAGGCGTCCGAATTTCATGACTCATATTTGCAAGAAATTCACTTTTGGACACATTCGCTTGATTCGCCTTTTCTGCGTAGTTGATAATTTTATCGCGCTGCAGAACCGACTCAGTGATATCCCAATTCGTTCCAATCATCCGAATCGGCTCCCCTTCGTCGCTACGCAAGACCTTTGCCAGTGCCTTCAAGTGACGTATCGAGCCATCAGGCCGAACAACCCTAAACTCACTATCAAAATCCTCCCCCCCAGAAAGGCACTTTTCTATTTCGAGATCTCCACGTTCTTTATCCTCTGGGTGAAGCCCCGATTGCCATGCCTCGTATGCTCCTCCAAATTGCTCAGAAGACACTCCATAAAGCCTAAACATCTCATCATCCCACGCCAATTTGTTTTCGACTATATTCCAGTCCCAAATTCCTATTCCGCCCGCACGAGCGGCGAGCTCTAATCGTTCCTTTGATATTCTGACATCTTCTTGAGCCTTTTTGAGTTCAGTAATATCTTGTGCAATCCCCAGATATCCCGTGAGCACTCCTTTTGAGTCACGAATCGGCGTAACTATTAGAGAAACGGGAAACCGACTCCCATCCTTTCTGACATAGGTCCATTCGCGCTGCTCCGCTCCTTCTAACATTGGTATCGTAACGAATGTATCGAATCCTACCACAGGCCTTCCCATTCTTTTAGCGAGTTCCGCCGCCCTCGCACCGACTTCCTCAGGTACATGTATCAAAGCCGGACTATGGATACCAATCATCTCGTCCGCCCTATAGCTTAGTAAATTTTCAGACCCTTTGTTGAAAAGCGTAATGAGTCCATTGGGATCAGTGGCAATGAAGCTGATCTCAGTCGCAGCCTCCATTGTATTCCTCAATAAGTCCGAAATGTGGTTGAGTTCACTCTGGAATCGCACTTGTTCGTCAATATCTTGAAATGTCCCATAAAGCTTAAAACAGCGTCCATCAATCATTTCGCTATGCCCAATTGCTCGTATCCAAATAGTCCGACCAGACCCTGTAATAATTTCCAGTTCGGCATCGAAGTCCTTTCCATTGCTCACCGCATTTTCAAACAGTTTTGTAATTAGGTCCCGACTACTTCCTGCTTTATAGAAATTTATTGCAGTTTCTAAATCTGGTTCAAAATCCTCCGCCACCTCGTGGATTTCCTTAGTCACAGAAGACCACTCAGGCACATTTCGGTCAAAATCAATCTCCCAAGCTCCAATTCGGGCGACCCTATTCGTCACTTCGAGAAGTTGTGTCGTGCGAAGTAATTTAGTTTCTGCAGTCTTCTGTGCGGTGATATCAGTCTGAATAGTCACACATTCCTCAAGCTGTCCTTCGCTGTCCAACCGAGGGCAAATCGTCGCACTCACCCAGTAGACATCACCGGTTTTAGATCGATTACAAACTTCGCCATGCCACGTCTCTCCGCGATGCAATGTCTCCCACATGTCTCTCCAAAAAGAGTCTACGTGATGGCCAGAACGCACAATGCTGTGTCTCTGCCCAATCAACTCCTCAGAAGAGTATCCACTCAAGGTACAAAACTTATCATTAACCTCTTTTATGACACCATTGGAATCGGTAACCGTTACGATCGCATGAGCATTCAGAGCACGTACCATCAAGGTCGATTCTTGAGAGGCATTAACTGGTTTACGACTGCGTGACAAGGGAGGGAAGTATTTAAAGATTTCCGTTGAACGAGACTGTTTATAAGGAACTGAAATATGGATTATCGAAACTAAAAACACCAAATTCCTCCTGACACGACCGATATAACTCGTTTTTATTGAATTATAACAGTCTCCCTGCCGGTTTGGAGTCTATTCACTCCTTAATAACCGCACGCTCCCGCTATTATCCATCGAGCGGTGTATAGCGTATTGATATCGATCCCTTTTCGAGCGGATCCACAAAATCTACACCAATTCGATAGGCCGTCTTAAAACTCCCCAAGATCACTGGAACGACCTCATCTACGATCTTCAAAGCCCCGCCTTTACTCACGATATCAGCTCGCATCCTATAGTGTTCCGTAGTCAAAATAATCGTATTTGAATCCAGAATATCGTACTTAGCATACGTCATAATTGCCGTTCCAAACGTAACTGCTTCTTTCGCCACGAACTCGTCGGTCACCACAATGGTGCCAACACCGGACTTATCGTTCAACATAGTGCGCACAAGAGACTCCATAACCGGAAGTTCATAGGCAGGCAAAATATCCATTACAACGCGGTCGCTACTCTCAAGAAATTCTGTTTCCAGAATCCGCCCTTCGAACTCACGTCCACGTGACTGCAGTGTATTGTTTATACGAGGAACCGAATGCCCCCAAGAGTTACGTGCCTTACCTTTTTGATTGGTTGCGGTGGCCATCGCATTATAACTGGCCGATCCTATATCTCGAGTCGGAAAGTCTTCTCCCAGCATAAGAGAATAACTTCCCACATCGTCATGGTTGTGGTTTTCAGCGTTATGGCCGGCCTTGATGGCAATCGAAAGAGGAACGTCCTGCTTTCCTCGGGACACGACCACTCCCATCTCCCGGAAAAAGGTCAAATCCGCAAGATTGATACCTTCTTCCTTGGGCGATTCCGCAAAAGGTGTTTTCCAATGAATCATACGCTCAATAGCATCCTCAAAATTCAAATCGTACGGCCACTGAGATCCGTAATGCTTCGTCGCCAATGCCTTCGCAAAATGCCCACCGTCATTGGATACTTTAGGCTTAGAATCTGAAAAGGCAGGAAAATTCCCATGCTGGATATGTGCCTTTTCAGGGAAAGTCCCAACGTTCTTCAACTTATCCGAGCCATCCCATTCAAACAAATCAATCTGACCATCTGTGTAGTCGTGAAGAATCTCTGCGAGATAAAGGTAGTGGCCAAACCCATATCCCCAATAACCAATTCCTTCCGAGCAATAACCGTCTTTATCGAATCCACTCAAATAGTGAGCCATACTATTAAGAGCACTGCCCACAGCTCCCAAACGCTGCTCGGCCTGATTGGCTCCCGCGATTGTCGTAAACACAGATCCACTCGTACAAACCGAATTCCAATTACTCGTACCGTCGATCCAACTGCAGTTTCGATCACCCGTCTGGCAACTTGTCAGATAGACATCAACAATTCTCCTCTGAATCTCCCTATCGATCTCCTTGCGCATCGTCTCCGGCAATCGATCCTCCAAAAGCACCTTTACTAGAGCCATATCCGAACCAAACTTACGAGCACCCAAATCGATGGATATGCGTTTCCCGTCCAGTACATCATTGCGCTTGTCATGATTTGGGTGCACCCAGGACTTCATATCCAAAATCGCTTGAACATAGATTTCCACCTGAGGCAAAAAACGCCCCTCATTCTCCAAACACTCCGCTAGCATAAACGCTTCCAAGCGTTTCATTGTATCGTAGTAACGTGGCTTATACAGCATTCGGTCACCATTCAGGCCGGCTTTACGGTAGATCGCATCCGAAATCGGAACCTCTGGAGCCATCTCCAACTTACTGGAAGCCATCTCAAGCCACTGCTTTCCTGAGTCAGTCGCCGCGATTCCTTCCCAAAACTCTCGATCCGAAATCGATGGAGCGGGTTGAAAGATCCCCTCCGGCACCACAGTCTTCAATAGTTCGATCTGTGCTTCCGACGGATAGATCACCCCCTCATCCGCCAACTTAAGATATTCTACAATATCCAACTTCGCCATTGTGCTACTTGCACACAAGATGGCTCCTAAAAATACAGCTGCGATTCGACTAAACATGATAAGCGTTCCTCTCTTTTATACTCACAATTACATTCAAAACGATCTGACTCAGAAGAAAGAGAAGAAACTCAAATCACAACCCTCAGCAATGAATTAGCCCCAGCGAGGACAAAACAAACAAAGGGGCATTAGGAGCTCATCTCAGCCAACTAGAATCCAATAAATCAATGATTGAACTCCAACTGAGTAACAAGCGTAATCCTGCTCCCTCCCCGGCGTAGATGTTAAGAGATATTAGCGCTTACTATGGTAACTTAGAAAAGGAATTTCGGCCTCTAATTGTACATTACAAATCGACCTTAATTTGCACCACCGAAACAGCTGAATCAGAAGATTCAGGAAAACCAATCTCAAGCCCGTAATCATCGTCGCTACGCCCACCAGGAAAAATCTAATCAAATAGGAATAATCGTTTCTTTCCATCTTCCATACTCGTTGCGAGCATAACAGAATGATCAGAAAAACGACCAAGCAATCCACCATCATCGATTCGCAAAACCGAATCAAAATCTCCCGTTCGTATCCGTTTTTTACGATCAAGTGCTTCAGTTTTCACCAAGACAAAACCGGATTTTCTCTCTGAAGACGAACTGCTCGATTCAATTCGACTATAAGTCGGTTCAACTGAGGATTCATTAAAAACAAAAACAAATCCGAC
>CAWVWU010000187.1:0-7178 GCA_963933925.1 uncultured Puniceicoccaceae bacterium | reverse complement strand
TAGAGAGCTTTGAGTTCACTAGCGTATTTGTAATCTGAATCATGTGCATTGGCACGTACTTCGAGGAGCCGCTTGGCATCGAGGAGAACGGTTTGGGGTTCGGTTACCTTGCTGCAGGAGATTGAAGAAAGCAGTCCGATGGCTAGTATTGCGATTAATGGTAGTCGAAGAGAATTGGGGAAATTCGTTCTGAAGGTGTTTTGGGGGATATTCATGATTGGTTGGGATTTACGCGAGCCTTAATGGGATAAAGGCCTGATGTCTTTGTTGTAGCGATTCTAAAGGTTTAAAATGAGGCAAATTATGGGGGCGATAGCTCACTCCTAGAGGGGGATTAGAGAGATGTTGCGAAGTGTATCTTTGAAATGCATGCCTAGGCTCTTTAGGGTTTCTGAAAATAACTTCAGATAATTCTTCAAAAGCGTTGACAAGGGCTGTGGATTTTAAATGGTCCGTCACTTCGCCGCTGCTTACCAGAGCAACGGTGAGTTTAAAAAAGTGTTGCAGGGTAGAGCAGTCTGGTAGCTCGTCAGGCTCATAACCTGAAGGTCCTTGGTTCAAATCCAAGCCCTGCACCCATGAAGGCCGGTCTCCGAAAGGATGCCGGCCTTCTCCATTTTCAAATGTTATGTACCAAGTTTACGTCATACGAAACGAGTCTGGCCGTTACTACATTGGAATGTCTGAAGATGTTGAGCATCGTTTGATACAACACAATAGCGGTGAGTCCAAGTGGACGAAAGGTAAGGGGCCGTGGGCTCTCGTTTGGACGAGCGAAGCTATGTCCATCACTGATGCTCGTAGGCTTGAGAACTTTTTGAAGAAGCAAAAAGGAGGCAATGGCTTCTTTGAGTACACAAGCTTGCCTCGGACGTCGGGCTCCTAATCCCGCTGAGCGGGATCCTTGGTTCAAATCCAAGCCCTGCACCCATGAAGGCCGGTCTCCGAAAGGATGCCGGCCTTCTCCATTTTCAAATGTTATGTACCAAGTTTACGTCATACGAAACGAGTCTGGCCGTTACTACATTGGAATGTCTGAAGATGTTGAGCATCGTTTGATACAACACAATAGCGGTGAGTCCAAGTGGACGAAAGGTAAGGGGCCGTGGGCTCTCGTTTGGACGAGCGAAGCTATGTCCATCACTGATGCTCGTAGGCTTGAGAACTTTTTGAAGAAGCAAAAAGGAGGCAATGGCTTCTTTGAGTACACAAGCTTGCCTCGGACGTCGGGCTCCTAATCCCGCTGAGCGGGATCCTTGGTTCAAATCCAAGCCCTGCACCCATGAAGGTCAGTTTCCGAAAGGATGGCTGCCTTCTTTATTTTAAGAATCATCTACTGAGTTTTCGTAATTCAGAACTCTCTGGGCCGTTTTTATATAGGAAAGTCTGAAGATGTTGAGCTCCGCTTAGCTCAACATAACGAAGGCGTATCCAAGTGGAATAAAGGGAAAGGCCCCTGAGGCCTGCGTTGGACGAGGGAGGTAATGTCGATCAGTGATGCTCGCAAACTTGAGAATTTGCTTAAGCGTCAAAAGGGTGGTGATGGTTTCTATCGTATGACTGGGCTCAAGTGCTCGTCAGGCTCCTATTCCCGCGTGCGGGATCACTTGTGTTCTACCGAGTTGTTTACGACGACTCTCGCAAACGTGGTGTAGTAAGAGAATTCAAGCCCTGAATCGTAGAGTAGATTCGTATGCACCTATGAGGGGTAATGAACAATCAGTTGCCACGAAATGAAGTTAAAATTTAGATTGTGGCAACCGGCTGGCAACCGGTCTGATCCCTCATAAGTGATCATTTAAATGAATGATAACCTTCAAGGTACTTGTGATTATGAGGCTCCGGATGCTATTCCGAGAATACAAAGGATAAATAGCGAATGCTTGCACCGTTGATCTTTTACGGCGGAGCAAGTGCATCGGACTTCTTTCTCCAGGTAGGTTGCGAAGTTGTCTCTATTTCTGGGAAGATTTTATTGGACTGATGAGATTGATGGAGAGGCCCTGTTTCAGGGCATGGCAGGAGTGGGCAAATTTTATTGCGTAAATTAACTTTGAATTAAGGGGTATGGGCACGTGAGGTGCTATGTATTGTGGAGTGAACTTTACCGACACAAAATTGCCTAGCATGTTGATGCGAATTTTAGGGAGCGTTGCTTTCTTGGTAATTTCGTGGGCGGCGTGTGGTCAGGACGACGAAGATGAAGATGAAGGGGATATTGAAGAGGAAGTAGAGGTTGTCATAATTCCGAAGGAGGAGCTTCGGTTTGTTGAGTCACATAAAGATGGAGAGCTTGGGGTAGATGGCCTTGAGGGTTCTTATTCACTCGTTAGCTCGAACGATGGTGCTCATGTGTATGTGTCTTCGATGACCGATAGTTCGGTTTCGGTTTATTCACGTGATGCTGTGACGGGTGAGCTGGAATTTCTGAATATTTATAGAGATGGAGTGGGTGGTGTTGATGGCCTTAGCGGGGCACGTACCATGGTGCTGAGTCCGGATGGCGGATATTTGTACATTGTTTCAATGTTTGACGATGCCTTGGTTTCGTTTGCGAGGAATGAGAGTTCTGGAGATTTGAGTTTTCTGGGTGTGGTTACGGATGGTCTAGATGGAGTGGATGGTCTCGATGGTGCCCGTGCATTGGCGATTTCTCCGGATGGCGATAACTTGTACGTTGGGGGGTACGATGATGATGCGTTGGCTCTTTTTCAGCGTAATTCTGTTACGGGGGCTGTGAGTTTTTTGGGGCGATTGAAACAAGGTGAAGGCGATGTTGATGGATTGAGTAAGCCGCATTTTGTGACCATTAGCCCGGATGGGTTGAATGTGTATATCGCACTATGGGAAGGGGGGACAGTGAGTTGCTTTTCAAGGAATCCAGCTACTGGTCTTCTGTCTTATAGAGGTAAATATGTGGATGGGGTGGATGGAGTTGTTCTTTTACTGGGCCCTCGGTCAATAGCCTTTAGTCCTGACGGTGCATTTGTCTATGTGGCTGCGTGGAATGATGATTCTGTAGTTGTTTTTAGCCGTAATTTGGAAACGGGTGAGTTGACGTTGGTTAATGCAGTTGCGGATGAAATCGATGGGGTTTCTGGAATTGGTGGTGCTCACTCATTGGTGGTTACTACTGATGGGAAATTTGTTTACGTCGCTGGATTTTCGGATGATGCGTTGACTGTTTTTGTGCGTGATGAGGAAACGGGTGAACTGAGTTTTGATCAGAGTGTCGTCAATGGAGAGGACGATGTTGTGGGGCTCAATGGAGCATTGATCGTCAATGCTAGCCCAGACGGAGAACATGTTTATTTGACCTCTTTTAACGATCGCTCTCTCGTCGCCTTTAAGCGCGTTGTAATTATTGATCCTCCCGTGATGGTTGTGCATCCTCAGTCGAAGTCGATTCCTTTGGGAGAGTCTGCTAATTTTAGTGGGTCGGCAGAGGGTGTAGAGGTGCTCTATCAATGGACGGCGGATGGTGTGGATATTCCGGGAGAGGTGTCTCCGGCTCTTTCCCTCGATGGAGTTACCGAGCCTCAAAATGGCACGATCTATCGCTTAGTGGCGAGTAATGAGGGAGGGACGGTCGTGAGTGAAGACGCGGTGCTTACGGTGTTACCTCCAATTACGCTTGAGAAGCCGCTTGAGTTGACTGCACTGGCAACGTCCAGTACAGGGGCTCAGTTAGAGTGGGTCGACGACAGTGTTGATGAAATCGGATTTGAGATCCAACGGCGTGAGAGTGGTACGGAGTTTGAGACCATCACGAGTGTATTTGCGAATACAGTGTCTTATGGGGATAGTGGCTTAGGAGCATCGACAACCTATATCTACCGTATTCGGGCGACTCGGAATTTTGAAATATCTGAGTGGTCGAACGAATCGGTCGTCGAGTCTTTTGATAATGCTCCGAATCCCCCTTCTGATCTTGTCGTTGATAAGGTCGGATATGGGGAGGTTGAATTGAGTTGGCGCGATTTGTCAGCAGTGGGAAATGGCTACTATATCGAGCGAGCAGAGGGATCCAGTCCTGTCGTATGGACGACTGTTGGTGGTACAGGAACGAGTGTCTCGATATTTGTGGATGCGAGTGTCAATGATGCAACGACTTATAGCTATCGGGTAAAGGCACATAATGAGTCGGGAGAATCTGAATACTCGAATCGTGTGGTTGCCATAACTTTGAGTAATCCAGTGATATCGATTAATCCGACAAGTCGAGATGTGGATGCGACTGCATCCAGTAACCATTCGGTATTGGTAGAGTCGTTTTTGGATTGGAATATTACATCGGATTCTTCTTGGATTGTCGTGACGAGTCCTAGCGGTGGAAATGGAAGTGGAACACAATCTATTTCTTACAGTGTTTCTGCTAATGGGGAGCTGCGGGAGCGGGTTGGGTATCTGAATATTGGAGGATTACTCCATACAGTGAGACAAGCTGCTACGATTCCATATTTGGAGGTTTCTCCGAGTAATTCGGTCTTAGAGCCTGATGGTGGTTTGATTGATGTGGATGTTATGAGTAATTTTGATTCGTGGTCATCTAGCTTTAGTGCTACTTGGTTGCGTGCTAAATATGGGGCTATTGGCACTGGGAATGGTACAGTGACTTTGGAAATCGATTCTTATGATGGGGAGCTTGATCGGACGACAAATATGATTGTAGAGGGTCGAGTGCATCAAGTGCGACAAAAGGGAACTATTAGTTTTTTGGAGGCTCCGTCTAATCTTTCAGTTGATGTCTCAGGGGGTGATGGGCCGATTGTTGAATGGGTAGATTTATCCGACAACGAAGAGGGATTTATAATCGAGAGGCAAACCGAAGGGACTACAAGTTGGAAGGAAGTAATACGAACAGACGAAAATGTTTCTATCTATTTGGATACGGATATCGATTTGGAAGATCGCTATTCCTATCGGGTTCGATCGTATGACAGTGAAGGTGAGTCTCCGAACCTTGAGAGCGAAGTAGTGGAAGCTGGTACTGTCCTTGAAAAACCTAGTCGCCTCTTTCTGGTTTCGAACTCTGGGGCCAGTGTTTCTTTGACATGGGAAGACGATAGTACATCTGAACTTGGCTACGAAGTGCAGCGAGCGGTCGATGATGGAGATTTTACAACATTAACCCGACTTGGAGAGAATGAGGTGAGCTTTGAAGATAGTAGTGGTGACGCTACTGAAGAATACTCTTATCGAGTAAGAGCGTATGGAGCGTATTCATATTCGGATTGGACGAGTGGAGGTTTTGCGGAAAAATTTGATGGAGACCCAATTGCTCCCTCGGACTTAGTTGTTCGATTAGTCGGCTACAGTGAAGTGAAGGTGAGTTGGAAGGATAATTCTCAGGTCGAGGATGGCTATGTGATCCTTCGGAGAATAGTTGATGAGCTTCGTTGGAAGTTGCTTGGTCGGACGAAAGAGAGTTCGAGTCGTTTTGTTGATTCGAGTGTTATTGCAGGAGAGAGTTATATCTATCAAATATATGCGTTTAATGACGAAGAAGCTGAATCCTCTCGAATAGAGAGTAGCGAAGTGGCTTTGCCCTATAGTCGATTAGTTAATATTTCAAGTCGTGCCTATGTGGGTGTGGGGGCGGAGGTTTTGATTGCAGGATTTGTATTAGATGGGGAGAATACAGCGACGATGTTGACTCGTGCTGTGGGCCCTGCTTTGAGCCAGTTTAATGTCGGTTCACTGTTGGCGGATCCTCAAATTAGCATACGGCGCTTTGGTGACTCACTAACTGAACCCGACTTTGCGGCGAATGATGATTGGGATGAATTGTATACTGTTGATGAGCTGAAGGCCTATGAAAGCTCATCTGGGGGCTTTTCGCTTGTGGAGAGTGGTAAGGAGTCGGTAATCGCGAAGGACTTTGGCGCTGGGGCGTATACGTCTATCGTCTATGGAGTTGAAGGAGTTAGAGGGATAGCTCTCGTAGAATTGTATTCGATGGATGCTGATAATGAGGTGCAACCTCTGAATATGTCCACCCGTGCTTATGTAGGGACAGGGGATGAAATTTTGATCGGAGGATTTGTGGTGGAAGGTGAGACGGCACTTCCTATGTTGATTAGAGGAATCGGTCCTTCGATGGAGACGATTGGACTCCCGGAAGGTTTTTTGGAAAATCCTATTTTATCGATTTATCGTGGCTCTGAGCTGATCGCACAAAATGATAATTGGGGAAGCGGGGATGATGAGGATACAGACGTATTAAGGAATGCGTTTGAGCGTTTGGGCGCATTTCCTCTCAAAGGGAATTCTAAGGATGCGGCCTTATTGATCGAGTTAGAGCCTGGTTCATATACCTGTTTTGTGCAGGGGAAATTGGACGGTACTGGTATTGCCCTGCTTGAGCTCTATGTGGATCGTTAATCCTGCTGACTTTCTGATCTCAGTAGGGCTCTTGGAAAAAGCTACATTGATGTACTGCGATTTTTCACGAAATCGATGATAGCCTGTTGGTTATCCCAGTTATCCAAAACGACCCTGAGGAATTCAGCAGGATGAACGTTATGCGTAGAAAGGAAGTTTCTGTCTCCTCCACAGCAGTACATGATTTCATCTGCGAGTTCGCCGGAAAGTTTGCCTTTGGCTTTTTCGATGATACGAGGGAGCCAAGTAAGACCCGCTAAGGATTCGTTTTTAGCGGTCAGATCTTTGGAATAAATAAGTTTTGTGGATGGTGTGCTGTTTTGGGTGTTGAAAAAATACTCTCTACGAGCTTGTTCGATAGATTGAGCCATTTCGTAAGTCGGGACATTATCGTATGCGGCATCCTCTGCGTAGTCGAAGAAATCTTGGATACGCCAACCATTGGACTTTATCAGAGCGATTTCGGCTTCAGAGTAGTACGTGGACATGTCCTTATTCCCTTGTGAGAATTCGCTTACCGCTTTGTTGTATAGAGTCTTAAAGTCTTCTTGGTAATTAAAATGGTTCATTGCTGTTAGGTACGGATTGATTGCAGATTGTATTGCAGGAAATTGATTTATCGAGGAACGATTACGAGAATCAGGTTCCCAGGTTTTCCTTTGAGAGGGGGGCCTCCGAGGATCGTAGGTTGTCCGGCGCGAACGACTAGAGTGGTGTTTATGAGCCCTTTATTTCCTTCTGACCAATTCACCTTAAGTTTGATCTTACCGTCTTCGGTTTTTGACGCATCCAGT
>CAWVWU010000186.1:0-7213 GCA_963933925.1 uncultured Puniceicoccaceae bacterium | reverse complement strand
ATCGCTCGACTTTATCTTTAGCAGGGCCTCGGTGCCTGAATTAGTGCTATCGGTCTCGATACCTTCTGATCGCAGGCCTTTCTCGATTAGGGAAGCGAGTTTGCTTTCGTCTTCAACGATCAGTACTTTCATGGATGGTGGATGGACAACGGGAGCTGGTTTGAAAGGGTGATGTTGGGTTGCTAAATGGCCATCGGGGACGATGTGCCGCTACCATTTTGGAATTGATTGGGTTCTGCTGCGTGCCGGGCCCTCACGCCCTACCTTGATTAGGAAATCGTTTTATCCTTTTCTGGTTTCCCAGGGGCCGGTGATGGCGATTGTTTGGCCTGGGTTGAATTGGATGTTTACGAAGAGAGTGCTACCGTCGGGGGAGAAGCAGCTGCCGGCGAGTTCACTTTTGTTGGTGAATTCTGCGATGTGGTAAATTTTTCCTTCTAAGGTGATGCCGACGAGGGTGCTCGTCCCTCCGGTGTCTTCACAGATAATGACGTCGCCCCATGGTGCTATTGTGAGGTTGTCGCAATTTTGCATGAGATTGCTGTCATTCGATTCGATGAAGAGTTCGAGGGTGCCTGGCTGTTGGGTCTCTTGGCTGGTGCCTTCGAAGGGGCTCGGCTTGTAGCGGAAGACTTGGCCAAATTCCTTGGGGCCTCCGTTGGTACAGGCAAAGTAGACTTCTTCGTTACCGTAGAACATGCCTTCGCCTCGGGCGAATCGAGCGGCGCCTTGAGCAAAGCCGCGGTGACGTAGGTCGTTGTTTGGTGAACGAACGTCGTCCATGGTGATCCATTCGACTTCGACGGACTTATTGGCTTTGAAGATCGGTTGGTCGGTCGCTGGCCAGTTGCGGGTGTCTCTGGAGGGAGAGTCTTTGATGACGAGGGCTTGGAGGGTACCGCCTTTGGTTAGTTCGCCTTTTACTTTCGGAATAAAGCGATAGATGAGTCCGTCTCCCATGTCTTCGGTCTGGTAAACGATTCCGCTATTGGGGTCGATGGCGACCGCTTCGCCTCGGAAGCGACCCATCTCTTCGAGGGGGACGGCTTTGTGAAGTTGTGGGGTGGCAGAGGCGGGGACCTCGAAATTGTAGCCGTGATCTTTATCGAGAATGTCGTCGGCCTTGAGGGAGGTTTCTTCGCAGGTGATCCATGTGCCCCAAGGGGTTGGGCCGCCGGAGCAGTTGCGCAAGGTGCCGACGAGGCTGAGGTGCTGACTGACGAGTTTTTGTGATTTGGTATCGTAGACTGCGGTGGTGGTGCCTCCGGGGCAGAGTGGGCGATCGCCGGCACTATCGTAGACTAATGATTTATCTATTTTGGCCCAGGAGTTCGATTCGGTATAAGGAACTCCGTGGTTGTCGTTTACGTCGAGTTCGTGGTTTCTGACTAAAATAGTGGTGCCGTCTGGCCCTGGGAAGGTGGCCATGCCATCGTGGAGACCTGGGACAGCGTAGCCGTCGTCCATTATTTCACCGGCCATGGAAAAGCTTTTGTAGAAAAAACCCTTGGGAAGTCTGGCGAATCCATCTGAGCTTGGGATGAGCGGACCGTATCCTGTTGCGGCGGTTGGGGCGTGTCCGTCTGCGAAGGATAAATCGTTTCTGGTAATACAGGCCTGTAGGCTGAGAAAGCCTAAGGATATGGATGAAGTTTTTAGAAAATCGCGGCGATTCATAGGTCTCTTAAAGGGTAATTCTTATAAAAGAGGTAACTAGAAGTGCTTCAAATCCAATCCTTTATTGATCTATATTGGTACAATAGCAGAAATTTATGGCAGGCTTTGTCCAATTAGAGAGTGTGTTGTCTTGAATTAATAAATCTAATAGCGAGAAGGGTTGCCTCCGCCGCATAAACTCCTCAAATGGCTGGAAACGAGATAGACCTATGGTTTTCAAATATTTTAAGGGTGTAGAAAGAATATCGAAGCGGTCGGCGAGCCGGTTCATTTTTGGTTTAACAAGTGTCGCCATGCTCATGGGGCAGTCGGCCTGTACGGACAACCCATCCGTGGTTAAGTACGAAGCGCCAAAATCGGCAGTGGTCGAGGTCGCTGCGACTGGTGGGGCATTGACGGAGCAATCGGGACCTTTGATTTGGGAGGCATCAGAAGGGTGGTTGCCCGGCAAGGCGTCGTCGATGCGTTTAGCGAGTTTTGCGGTTCCTGTTGAAGGAGGCGAATCAGGCGATGTTTCTTTGGTTAAGCTTGCAGGAGCAGCTGGGGGTGAGCTGGCCAATGTGAATCGCTGGGCTGGGCAAATTGGAATGCCGCCTTACAATGCGGAATCAGTAAAGGAAGTCATTATGGACAGAACGACTTCTCGAGGAGTTGCGTACAACCTGGTGACTTTGATTAATGAGGATGCCAATCGTGCGATCCTCGTTGGCTATTACATGATGGGAGGCGATGCTGTGTTTGCGAAAATGACGGTTTCTCAGAGCGGCTTGGAAACTGCGGTTCCTGGGTTCTTAGAATTTTGTGACAGTATTGGAACGAGCTCGAATTAGTTAGTTTTCAGAAAAAAATTAATAATGAATAAACTAGGCAGGAAACTAGGGTCCCCTAAAATCTTTTTCTTCACGGCGATTTGGCTGTTGGTAATCTTGGTGGTCGGGACGATCGCACAAAAGTTTATCGGGCTGTACCAGTCGCAGAATCTATACTTTTCGTCGTGGTATATTCCATTGGATCGATTATTGTTTTTTTGGACGAATGATGCCCCGTCGATTCCGATGCCAATGCCCGGCGGACGTTTGGCGATGGCAGTGATGTTTATTAATTTGTCTGCCAAACTAACCTTCGGTACTAAACTGGAGCTGGCACGTTTGGGAACGTTTATCGCTCACGCAGGTGGATTGATGCTTTTGATCGGCGGCTTTATTACAGCCTACTATTCAAAGGAAGGAAGCGTGATGCTTTATGAAGGAGAGCAGGCGGCCTATTTTGATGATTATCATAAGTTGGAGCTGGCGTTGATTGATACGAGTCCGGCTGATCACGATGCTGTTACCGCATTTCGTAATGAATACGTCCGTCCTGGAGCGGTGATTGAAGACGAAGGCTTTCCTGGTACAATCGAGGTGTTGTCCTATTTTCGCAATGTTGATGTCTACAAGCTGGAAGGCGAAGTTCCGGCAGATTACAAGGGGATGGCACAACGTTTCTCTATTCAAGGGACTGACTTGAATCCTCAGAGTGAACGTAATCGTGCGGGGATGAGCTTGCGGGTGAGTGGTTTGGATGACGTTGAGAATGGAGTTTATATCTTGTTGCAACATATGCAGGTGCCTCAGCTTCTTAGTGCGGCGGGGCGTACGTATCAACTCGATTTGAGAAATGCCCGTTATCCTTTGCCCTTTGGTATTGAATTGTTGGATTTTAAGAAAGTTCTCTATCCAGGGACAACGAAGGCGAAGAGCTATAGTTCTGATGTTAATGTGGTTTCGGGCGATTTGAAACGGCAGGTTTCTATTTCGATGAACGAGCCTTTGAGAAACTTGGGTTATACGTTCTATCAAGCATCATTTGTTGAAGGGAATGAGGGCGAAGCGTCTGTATTTGCGGTCGTTCAGAATGCGGGGCGGCAATTTCCTTATATCTCGAGTCTTATTATGTCCTTCGGTTTGATGTTACACATCTTCTTGAGATTGATGAAGCATATTAAAAAGGGGAGCCGAGTTTAGTGAAACGAGTAGGTGATTCTCGAATGAAACGATTTTATACAATGAAACATTGGCTTAGCTTTTTACTTTTAAGTGTTTTTTCATCTGCGGCCGTTGCTGCAGATGAACCTTTGCAAGAACTGCATGAGGAAATTGGTGCGATATTGGGTGGGATTGCTGTTCAGGATGAAGGACGTATTAAACCGCTCGATACTTATGCTCGATCTAAGCTTCTCCTCTTTCAGGAGAAGTCGACTCACGAGGGTGCTTCGGCGATGGCGTGGTTTGCTGAGTTGTTGGTGAACCCCGAGCAGGCGTATCAGCGTAAGATTTTTATGGTGCGTACGGATGAAGTAGTTCAGTCGCTACACCTTGAAGTGAACGAGGATGATCATACTTATTCGTTTTATGAAATCGGCCAAGGACTTAACGAAGCGGGTGACCTGTTGCAAAAGCTTAGCGAGAAGCCGGCAGAAATCCGGACACGTGCAGAAAAGCAAATCATCGAGCTCTATTATAAGGTAAATGATTATTTAGCGATCAGCCGTTCGCTTTCCGGGTTAGTTTCGGATGTCGCTATAACCGATGCTGGTTTTGCGGAGGCTTTGGGAGTTGAGGCAGGAGAGTCGATCACCTACTTCGACGTGATCTTGAAGAAGGATGTCATCGGAGAGAAGTTGATGGCGTGGTCTAAGATGACTCCAGAGGAAAGAGAGGCATCAGGGACGCAGAATTTGACCGAGTTTGCGGTTTTGTTGAACACCCGCATGGGTGATATGGCTTATGAGAGTCTCCGGATTATCCCACCCGTTGAATTTGCGGACACGGGAGATTGGAAGGCTCCTTGGACATTGCTTGATGGAGCACCGTTGAGCGACTGGAATATGTCGAAGCTTGTCCAATTGAAAGATGTTTTGAAATTGGCCACTGCGAACGATCTTGAGGGGCTTGTGACTGCGGTTGAGAAGTACAAGGAGGGTGTTGTTTTAGACAAGTCGATCGGCTCAGAGCTGGCCTATAATAAAGCTGATTTCTTCTATCATAGCCTCTATCTTTATATTCTATCCTGCTTGTTGCTTTGGTTCTCCTTTATCGGTTGGAGTCGGATTTTGTACCTCCTTAGTTCTGTTAGTTTCGGTATCGCAGTCGTCTTGAATGTCGCTGGGATTACGATGCGCTGCTTAATTATGGGGCGCCCGCCGATTACGAATCTCTATGAGTCCATTATTTTTGTAGGTGCGGTGATTTGTTTGAGTGCCATCGTACTCGAATATTATTGGCCACGTAAGATTAGCTTGTTTGTTGGTGGACTTGCGGGAGTGATCTTAACGTGGGTTGGACTGCGTTATGCTTCTGAAGGCGACACGATGGGAATGCTCGTTGCGGTACTGGATAGTAATTTCTGGCTGTCGACCCATGTGGTAACGATCAATTTGGGTTATGGAGCTGCGTTTCTGTCTGGCTTGGTTGCACATATTTACTTGGCGATGGGTTGTGTTGGTAGTCGTGCTAAGGACAATTTGAAGGATGTCTTTAGTGTGAGTTTAAGTCTTTCATTTGTAGCTTTGTTTTTTACGGTAATCGGTACGATCCTTGGAGGAATCTGGGCGGATCAATCCTGGGGTCGTTTTTGGGGCTGGGACCCGAAGGAAAACGGAGCCTTGTTGATCGCGTTGTGGCTGTTGATCGTGTTGCACGGTCGTTTGGCGGGCTATCTCAAGCCGCTTGAGTATGCTGCGGGATTGGCTCTGACGAACATCACGGTGGCTCTGGCTTGGTTTGGGGTGAATCTACTGCAAGTCGGACTTCACAATTATGGGTTCGATGATGGGGTTGCCCGTGGTCTGTATATTTATTGCGGAGCGGAAGTGCTGATTGTGGCGGTGACGTATTGCGTGGCCCGTTACAAGTTGGGTCCTAAAAAGAGTAGTGCTGCTGCCTAAACGGTGTAGTCGTGTGTTTTTAGGAGCTGGAATAGTCCTTGCCCTAGTGTGTCTTTATAGCAGAACTTGAATTCTTCGGTTCTGCTGGCTTGCTAGGGGGACGGTCTTTGAATTTTTAAATTTTATGAGCAAATCGTCATCAAAGTTTCAGCGTATCGTCGTTGAGCTCGTTCATCATCTTCCCTTTTCAATGTTTGGAGCGATGATTGCGCTTCTTGTAATGGGGATGCTCGGCTATGTAATCGAGGCTCTTGGAGGAGCTGCCGAGGCGACTCATGTGGGACATGATCATTCAGGGCATGGACATGCTCATGAAGGAGGAGCGGAGTCGGATGTTTTTCATGCCATGCACGTGTTGACGAGTGCGATTGCGACGACGGCTATGTTTTGGAAACATGATAACCATAATGTTTTTAAGGCCGCCTTGATTGGTTTGCTTGGATCGGTTTCGATTTGTGGTTTAAGCGATATCTTTTTTCCTTATATTGGAGGTATTCTGCTCGGTGCGGATATGAACATCCATATTTGTATGATTGAGGATCCAGGGCTCGTTTGGCCTTTTGCAGTGGTTGGAGTACTCGCTGGGTTTGCCGTCACGAAAGCGTTTGAGAAGTCTACAGAGTTTTCTCATTCGATGCATGTCTTCATCAGTAGTGTCGCGTCTTTGCTTTATTTGATGAGTTTTGGATTTGGCGATTGGATGCATGATATTACTGGCGTTTTCTTTGTCGTTTTGGTCGCGGTTGTTTTTCCGTGTTGCTTGTCTGATATCGTTTTCCCGATCACCTGTACTCACAAGTACTGTTCGCGGGAAGATGATGAAGTGATCCATGACCACCATCATTAGAAAATTGATGAATACAGTACCCCTTGGTGTTCGTTTCTTAAGGTGTATCGATTTACCTTATTAAAAATTGTTTAGTTTTATATCTATGAAAGTTCCAACGTTTCGACTCATCCTATTAATTTCTAGCCTATGCAGCGTATCGTTCGCGGCATTGGTTGAAGATGCTCCTGAGGGAGACGTTGATCCGAAGCAGGCTTTATTTGAAGCAGCTCAAGATCCTGAAGTTGATTTTGATGAAGCCATAAAGGCGGCCGAGGCAGCTGGAGTGGACGAGACATTTATTGTCGAGACACGTTTTATCCAAATGTTGAAGACGGGAGATTGGGATGGCTTGATGGGATTTGTTCCGACGATAGAGAGCCATCAAGATGCTATTAGCGTGGGTCCTGGGAAGTCATTTACGAGTGAAGAGGAGCTTCAAGGTTTTATCGATACGTTGAAGGCGATTATTGCTTACCGTAATGAGGATTGGGAAAGTTTTAAGGGGCACTATTTGGATGCATTTTGGAACGCTCCTATGTTCGCTCAAAATGTTGGTCTCACGCAGATCCTTGCTGAGCACCGTTCTGAACTTCTTATGGAAGAAGCGGCGAAGAACGTGGTCGTGCCTATGGACATGCAGATTTCGAGTGCGGAAGGGGAGACTAAGACTTTGAAGGAATGGTTGGGTGAGGATAAGGCTTTGCTCCTTGATTTCTGGGCAAGCTGGTGTGGGCCGTGTATCCGTTTGATGCCAGCATTAAAACACAAAGCTGAAGCTC
>CAWVWU010000185.1:0-7221 GCA_963933925.1 uncultured Puniceicoccaceae bacterium | reverse complement strand
ATGACGGGACGGTGTGGCTTGTTGTCGGCACCGATGTAGCTGAGGTCGAAGCGTACGGGGAGATTGTAGTCGACTTGTACGGTGCCGAGCTGCCATTCGCGGCCGATGACGTCGCTTACGACGAAGTCGATCTTGGGGCCGTAGAAGGCGGCTTCGCCTTTTTCTTCGACGAAGGGGACGCCGAGTTCTTTGGCGGCTTCGCGGAGGGCGTTTTCGGCTTTGTCCCAGTTTTCTGAATCGCCGACGTATTTGTCGGAATCTGGATCACGGAGGCTAACGCGGACGCGGTAGTCTTTCATGCCGAGGGTGCCGAGGACGGTCTTTACGAGGCCGAGGCATTCGTTAACTTCGCCTTGGAGCTGATCTTCGGTACAGAAGATGTGGGCGTCGTCTTGGGTGAATCCGCGTACGCGGGTCATGCCGTTGAGCTCACCGGATTGTTCCCAGCGGTAGACGGTGCCGAATTCGGCGAGTCGTACGGGAAGGTCACGATAGGAGTGTGGCTCGGAGTCGAAAATCTTGATGTGCATGGGGCAGTTCATCGGCTTGAGGAGGTAGCCTTCGATTTCGCCTTTTTCCATGCGGTTGGAGAGGTCGGAGCAGGAGCAGCCTTCGGTGACGAATTCTGCGAGGCAGTCGCGGTCGATGACTGGCGGGTACTGTGAGTCTTGGTAGTAGGGGAAGTGCCCAGATGTGCGATACAGGTCGAGCTTGCCGATGTGTGGCGTGAAGACTTGCTTGTAGTCTTGTTTGTCGAGCTGCTCGGTAATGAAATTTTGGAGTTGTTGGCGGACGATGGCTCCCTTGGGCTTCCAGAGGATGAGTCCTTGGCCTACGGCTTCGTCGATATGGAAGAGGCCCATTTCCTTGCCGAGGCGGCGGTGGTCACGTTTGCGGGCTTCTTCGATTTGCACCATGTAGGTGGCGAGTTCGTCTTTGCTGGCGAAGGCGGTGCCGTAGATGCGTTGGAGCTGCTTGTTCTTCTCGTCGCCACGGTGGTAGGCACCGGCGATGCTGAGGAGTTTGTAGGCTTTGATCTTTTTGCTGTAGGTGACGTGGCTACCGGCACAGAGATCGAGAAACTCGCCGTTTTTGTAGAAGGATATTTGTTCGCCTTCGGGGATGTCGTCGAGACGGCCGAGTTTGTAGGCGGTTTGGCCGAAGTCGGTGAGCATCTTGGTGGCTTCTTCGCGGGAAACTTCAACGCGTTCGAAGCGTTGGTTTTCTTTGATGACCTTTTTCATTTCGGCCTCGATGTTCTCGAGGTCGTCGATGGTGAATTTGTGCTCGAGATCGAAATCGTAGTAGAAGCCGGTACTGGTCGGTGGGCCGATATCGAGTTGGGCATCTGGGAAGAGGCGGAGGACTGCGGTGGCGAGAACGTGCGACGAGGAGTGTCGGATTTCTTCGAGGGGAGTCATTTGTTCTTTCATTTTATTAAATTGGTTTTGTTTTTTTGCCCATCCCGCTTAGCGGGATAAACTATAGGACACGAGGATCACGAGGAGACTTGGTTGTGCTTTTATTGCCCACAGATTACTCAGATGGACACAGATGATTTTTCAATGTTTTAATTGGGTGGTGGGGTTGTGTGTTTTTTGCCCACAGATTGCTCAGATTAGCACAGATATTGTTTTTTGATTTCTAAATTTGGGTGATAGATGATTGGGGATAGGTGTTCTTGATCTGTTCTGGGAATTCAGGTCTTAGACTCTGTTTTTTTATCTGTGCAGATCTGTGTTATCTGTGGGCAGTCCTTCGTGGGAGGATTTCTCTTAGGTTTGTTCGATTTCGTAGGTGTCTTTTTGGTCTAGGATTTTCCAGCCTTGGACTTGGAGTTGGTTGCGGTAGTCGTCGGCCGCGGCCCAGTCTTTGGCGGTCTTGGCGTCCCAGCGTTGTTGGGCGAGTTGTTTGATGTTTTCGGGGATGTCTCCTTTTGCCTTTTCGATGGTGACGGCTTCGAGGTCGTAACCGAGGGCGAAGATGAGCTTATGGAAGGCGATCGCTGTGCTTTGGGCTTCTGCTGCTTCTAGGGTGGCGGGCTTGGTGGTTTTGAGCTCGGTAAAGATGGCTCCGAGGGCTCCGGCGATGTTGAGGTCGGTGGAGAGTTGGGACCAGGCTTTCTCGAAGTTGCCCCAGGGGGCTGTGGTGTGCTTGTCTTTGGCGATTTCCTTGAGCAGAGCGGAGCGTTTGAGGCCGGCAGCGGCAAGGATGTCGTCGGAGAACTTCTTTATGCGCTGGAGGGCGCTTTGACCGGCACTGAGCGAATCGAGCTTGAAGTTTATCGTTTGGCGGTAGTGGCCGCTAGTGAGGGCGTAACGGAGGACGACGGGCAGGAAGCCTTTTTCGAGGATGTCGTCGACGGTGTAGAAGTTGTTGAGGCTCTTGGACATCTTGCCGCCGTCTACGAGGAGGTGGGCGCAGTGGATCCAGTGCTTGAAGAATTGGATGGAGTTGCCGCAGGAGCATTCGCTCTGGGCGATCTCGTTCTCGTGGTGGGGGAATGTGAGGTCGACGCCGCCGGAGTGGATGTCGAGGTTGTTCTTGAGGTACTTCATGCTCATGGCAGAGCACTCGAGGTGCCAGCCGGGGCGGCCTTGGCCCCATGGGCTCTCCCAGAAGACGTCGCCGTCGCCGGGTTTGCGGCTTTTCCAGAGGACGAAGTCTGCCATGGAGTCGCGCTCGTATTCGTCGCTATCGATGGGTGAGGCATCGGCGGCGTCGGTCTTGAGCTCGCGTTCTTTGACGCGGGAAAGGGCACCGTATCCTTCGAATGAGGACACGCGGAAGTAGACTGAGCCTTCTTCGGTGGCGTAGGCATGATCCTTCTCGATGAGGGCCTCGATCATGGCGATCTGCTCGGGGATGTGAGCGGTGGCCTTGGGCTCGATAGTGGGGGGAAGAAGGTTGAGGCTGGTGCAGTCTTTGTGGAAGACGTCGGTCCAGTGTTCGGTGACTTCGGTGAGAGGCTTGTTCTCGCTGATGGATTTGGCGATGGTCTTGTCGTCTACGTCGGTGAGGTTGCGCACGTGGAGAACCTTGTAGCCGGCGGTCTGCATGACGCGGCGCATGACGTCTTGAAGGAGGAAAGTACGGAAGTTGCCGATGTGGGCTTGGGCGTAGACTGTGGGGCCACAGCAATACATGCCAACTGTCTTGCCCTTGGTGGGTTGGATGGGCTCTGCGCTACGGGTGAGTGTGTTATGAAAAATGACTTCTGACATTGGAGGCAAAGAAAAGACTGTATGGTGGGGAGTGAAAGCTTTAAATTTGGGTATTGGAGATTGGGTGATGGCTATTGGGTGATGGGGTTGATAAATGAAGGAAGAGGAATTGGGCTTTGTCCGGGCTTCGCTGCTGTATGTCGTGACGAGTTGGTTGGGCTTTGTCCGGATAGCATCCGGACCTACATGGGAAGAAGAGAGAAGAACAGTCATTTTCAATCAAACTTGAGAGTATTCTGAATTGCGTGTTGGGGGGGGAGGTTTCAATTTGGGGGCGATTTTATGAACGAGCCTGAATACTTAGATGATTTCAAACTAGATTTAGTACGCCGCCCGAGGCGTTTGCGTCGCACTGCTGGGATTCGTTCCATGGTGGAGGAGACGCAGGTAACGGCGAAGGATCTGATTGCTCCATTGTTTGTGGTGGATGGGGATGCGGCCGCTCAGCAGGTGGGCAGCATGCCGGGCGTGTTTCGCCGAAACCTGAAGGATTTGGTGGAGGAGTGTAAGGCTCTCCATGACTTGGGAATTCCTGCGGTGGCGATATTTCCGAGTCTCGATGCGAGTCTGAAGGACGAAGTCGGGTCTGAGGCGAATAATCCTGAGAATCTGAATTTGCGTGCGATCCGGGCGATCAAGGCGGCGGTGCCGGACTTGACTGTGATCTCGGATGTGGCGTTGGACCCTTATACAACTCATGGGCACGATGGTGTTTTGAACGAGGCACGGGACTATGTCCTTAACGATGCATCGGTGGAGCGTTTGTGTGCGATGGCTATTTTGCAGGCGGAAGCAGGCGTGGATATCATCGCTCCGTCGGATATGATGGATGGGCGTGTGGGTGCGTTGCGGTCGGTTTTGGATGACCGTGACTACATCGATACAGCGATTATGGCGTATTCGGCTAAGTTTGCGTCGGCGTATTATGGTCCGTTTCGCGATGCGGTGGGCAGCGCGAAGGCGGCCCGTTCGACAAGCTCAGGGTCTTCGACAGACACTTATTTGGACAAGAAAGGCTATCAGATTAACCCGGCGAATCGTCGAGAGGCTTTGGCTGATGCGGCTTTGGATGAGGAAGAGGGTGCGGATTTTCTTATGGTGAAGCCTGCGGGGCCTTACTTGGATATTATTCGCGATTTGCGTAATGATACTGCGTTGCCGGTGGCGGCGTATCAGGTTTCGGGCGAGTATGCACAGATTCATGCGGCGTCGCAGATGGGCTGGTTGGATTATGAGCGGTGCCGTGATGAGTCGCTGCTTGCTATCAAGCGTGCGGGGGCCGATTTGATTTTGAGCTACTTTGCCAAGGAAGTTGCGGTTTTGCTGAAAGGGTAGCCGAGGATTGGAAGCTAGGGCTTTAGTCTCCCACTTCATTGCACTTATTTCCCAGAAAGTGACGATGAACCTTTTTTTTGGAGGCTGAAATAGGGGTGCTGGGCTTCGTCCGGATAGCCGGACTACGCCAAGGCAACGACCGGCAGGCTATCTGGACCTACATGGGGAGGTTGCTGGTTAGAATTGTATGGGCATGAAAAAAGCCGCTCTCCTTAAAGGATAAGCGGCTTTGGAAATTATTTTTAGAATCAGAGAGGAAGGAGCGGTTTACGCTTCCTCTTTTGCTTTTTCTTCGTCTGGAGGACCGCCTTCGTAGACGTCGTCTTTTTCTTCTTCGTCGTCTTCGTCCCACTTAAGGTTTTCGGAGGCTCCGAGTTTCTTGGCGACTTCTTCGTCAGCTTCTTCGTCGATGTCGTAATCGTCTAGATTCTCGTTACCGTCACCGTCGCTGTCATCACCGTCGAGTTTCCAGCCAGTAGGAACGTAGTCCATGATGGAAGTGATTTCGTTGAAGAGGTGAACGGCCTTACCTTCGATAAAGCTGTTGTTTTCTTCTTCGCGGATGGCTTCTTCGAGTTCGTCTACAGTGAACTTTTGTTCAAATGAGATGAGATCGTTTAAGAGGGCGACACGTGCCTTGGTGATATTGTCGATAAAATCGGCGTATGGGCCGTTATCTTCGTCGACAATGTCAGGAAGACCGAAAAGTGGGTCGTCTGAATCGAGCAAGGGCTCCTTGGAGCGTACGAGTCTCACGTAACCATCGCCGAGGTCTTTATCGATACGGAAAGGGATCATAGCAGCCTCGTAGAGGCTCGCATCGAACTTGTAGTCCTGTAGAGCTTCCGCTAGTTCGGCGATATGGGCCACTTGGCGTGGATCGATGATACTGAGCCCATCGACATCCCAATGAATCTCATCGCTTACTTCTACCACCCACCAGTTATAATCGTCTCCGAGTTTAACTGTGCACCATTCTATCTGATTCGTTCCGCTTGACATAGTTGCTTCTTAGAAGATGACGAAAAAACACCATGATAGGTTAAGTCAATCCCTCAAAACCCAAAATTTGGTTAAATTATCACTTTTTATCTAAAACCTTGATTCTCGAGGCCCGTTTAGGCCCTCGATTTAGGGGATTGTGCCGGACTTATGGATATATCGTTAATTTAGTGATCGGATGGTAAATTTGTGACTTTAGGTGAATATACATATCTCTGGAATTGTTCTAGTAAATCGAATGTGATTTCGCTTTGCTATTTTCGGTAGAACGGTTTTTTGCTTAGCCCACTATTCGATGGCTTCATTCTACAAATCACTTATAAAACCACTTTTCTTTCAACTTGATCCCGAGACCGCCCACGAGGTGGCAGTGGATATGATGCGCGTTTTGTCCGCGACACCGGTGCTGCGTGACGGAATGGCGTGGTTTAACCAATTGAGCGAAGAGGCAGAGCCGGTAAAGTTATTCGGCTTGGATTTTCCCAATCGAGTTGGTTTGGCAGCGGGATTTGACAAAAATGCTGTATGTTGGCGTGCATTTGAAGCGTTAGGCTTTGGGCATGTGGAAGTCGGTACGGTCACCTACCGTGCTCAACCTGGGAACCCGAAGCCACGTCTTTTTCGTTTTCCGGAAGAGGAATGCCTCTTGAATCGGATGGGGTTTAATAATGAGGGGGCCGCGTTTGTCGCGGAGCGTCTCAAGGGGCTGAAAGGTCCTGGCGAGCGTGGAATCCCATTGGGGATCAATATAGGGAAGTCGAAAGTGGCACCGATTGACGAGGCGGTAGAGGATTACTTAGGATCCTTTGATATTCTTGCTGATTTGGCGGATTACATTGTGATTAATGTGAGCAGCCCGAATACACCGAATTTGAGAAAGCTTCAGGAAGGGGACCGTTTACGCGAATTGCTGGGTGAATTACAGAAGCGAAATCAAGCGAGGGCGGTTGGTACTGGGAAGTCACGACCGATTTTGCTGAAGATTGCTCCGGATTTAACTGAGGGCGAAATTAACGATATTTTGGAGATTTTGTTTGATCTGAAGTTTGATGGTATTATCGCGACGAATACGACAATGGCTCGTGAGGGTGTATTCGCGGATATCAATCAAGCGGGTGGTTTGAGTGGTAAGGTCGTGGAATCGATGGCGACGAAAGTGATCGAACATATTGCGAAGCAAACTCAAGGTAAGCTTCCAATTATCGGTGTCGGTGGAATCTATGATGGAGATTCAGCGGCTCGTAAACTCGATGCAGGAGCTAGCCTCGTGCAGATTTACTCTGGTATGGTTTACGAAGGAGCGTTCTTAGGACGCCGTATCGCAAAGCATTTGGCAGTGCATGCGGGGGACTTGTAGGGAGGTATACTGAGCGTTTGGGGAGGTTCCGTCTTCGTTTCTCTACGCCGCGACACGTGTGCTTTTTTAACCGCTAAGGACGCAAAGAACGCTAAGTCTTTGGGGAATTGGGTTGTTCTTCTTGGAGGAACGGCTGCCAAGGACCGTAGGGTCGACATCTGAGAAGAGTAACGACGAGGCAATGGACGCGGATGTACACGGTTTTGATTTGATTGGGTTGTGTGTTTTTTTTTGCCCACTACCGAGGAACGGAGAGACGACATGTCTTGTCACTTCGTTCCGCGAGTGTCGACCTCTGGTCTC
>CAWVWU010000184.1:0-7274 GCA_963933925.1 uncultured Puniceicoccaceae bacterium | reverse complement strand
CGTAGTTCGTGACAACCGGCACACCGATCCCCTTCGCAACTGCTTGTTGATTCCAAGGCTCACCCACACAATACGCTACATTCTTACCGGACTCTAAAGTCGCAGGCATCTGAGGCGGAGGCGTCGTTGAAAGTTCAATGTCGCCACTCGTCATTCCCTTGATATCAGTAGATGTATACATCCCTGGGTGAATGCCAGCTGCAGCCAACCAATAACGGATTTCGTAATTGTGAGTCGATACAGGAAAAACCATTCCCATTGGCAACTTATTACCTGAATCCTTTGCTTCATCAACAATCGGCTTCAATGAATCAGCAGTAATTGGATGCTTTGGATTATCCGTATCCAAATCAGGATCATTCTCCTGCATGCCCTTCCAAATATCGTTGGAAACGGTAATTGCGTTACCATTGAGATCCAGAGTATACGCCGTTACGATGTGTGCCTTTGTTCCAAAGCCGATCGTCGCCGCAATGGGCTGACCAGACAACATGTGTGCTCCATCGAGCTCACCATTAATCACATTGTCCAAAAGCTGCTTCCAGTTAGGCTGTGCAGTAACATCGACCTGCAAACCTTCATCCTCAAAATAGCCCATTTCCTTCGCAATGACGATTGGCGCACAATCGGTCAGTTTAATAAAGCCAAACTTAAGTTCGTCTTTCTCTAGATCCAGCTGTTCAGCCTGAACCGCAAACGTACCCGCGAACGCGAGCGTCGTGATTAGTGTTTTTATTTTCGTATTCATAGTTCATCGGATTAGGGGGGAACCTAAAGTCTTTTCGCCTTCAAGGCGCTTGATCGCATCGTCATGCAAGTCAGTGCGATAAATTCGTTCAAGGAGTGCGTCATTGTCCGCCGTCGCAATATTTGCACCCGCAGCATTCGCTCGATCCAAGATCCACTGAGCTTGATCATTCGTCGTTCTCGTAGAGCCAACTGCTCCAAAATCAATAAAACCGGGTCGTTCTTCTACGCGGCCCATTCCGTAGTCGTAGTTGCGAGATAAGCATTTCTCGAGAATCGAGGCATCGCACTTAATTCGACGCCGGTCCAACATCATCCGAATCATGCTCTCTCGATTCTCAACCTGTTCGCAAAAATGACAGGCCTCTATTAAAGCCGCAATCAATGCCACATTCTCCTCTCGACGTTCCTCCGCAAAGACCTCTCGGGTCATCAGCACTTTCTCGGGATGGTAGGGAGCAATATCCATCGAATTCGCAGGCGACCACCCAATATCCTGACCAATCGCAAGACTCGGCCATGGCTCGCCAGCACAAAATCCATCAATCGTACCTGCGTGCAAATTGCGACACATCTGACTTGGCGGCAACGTAACAATCTGCACATCACGCTCGGGATCAATTCCAGACGCTCTCAACCAATCCCGCAAAAGATAGGCATGAGTCGAATACTGAAAAACCGTCGCGAGGATATACTTTCTAAAATGCCGACTATTGTTAATATCCTTCCTTAAAGATTCACCTTCGCGTACCCCACGCTTCCAGAGATTCTGCGACAGGACGATCGCATTTCCACCCTTGCTAATCACCATCCCCGAACAACAGGGAATCGAAACGGAATCCACCCCTGCTGACGCCAACAACGGTAAAGGACAAAGGGCATGAGCCGCTTCTAGCTCTCCGAAAATGACTTTCTCGCGAATCGTCGCCCATCCAACTTCACGCTGCAAACGCACATTCAATCCATGCTTTGAAAATAAGCCACGGTCCTGTGCCACAAACAAGGGAACAGCATCCACCAAACTAACAAACCCCAAACGAAGCGGTGCAACCGTTCGCGGAGAACGGATCGAGTATGGAGATGTATTGGTCTGGTCTGTGGGATTTATGCGATTCACTACCCCACCTCTAGCCACCTCCGTGCCAGTTTAACTTTTTGATTGAAATTAATTTAATTAATCGCTTCATCGCAAACAATAATAAAATTCATGCGCGAAGATATCATAGACAGCAAACAACTCTTAGCCTTCAAAACTCTAGCCCACACGGGGAGTTTCACTCTGGCGGCCAAGCAACTCAACCTTACGCAATCAGCCGTAAGCCACTCAATTAAAGCTCTCGAAGAGTCACTCAACTGCTCACTAATAAGCAGACTCGGGCGCAAAATTCACCTCACCCAAGCCGGTGAGACCTTTCTAGCCTCCGCAGAGCGCATGATCCGTCAGATGCGTAGCGTCCGCCAAGAGATTGAAACATTGGGCAAATGGGGAGCGGGAAGAATGCGTATAGGAGCCGGAACTACAGCCTGCCAATACATCCTCCCGAGCCTCATCAGAGAATTTCGCCAAACGTTTCCGGAATGCCAACTCTCAGTCATGACCGGGGATGCTAAAGAACTCCTCGACCTTCTCCGATCCAACGAGATCGACATGGCACTAACCCTTATACCATCGGGCCTGGACGACATCGAATACCAACTCGTATTTGACGACTACTTACAATTCGTCGTCGCCCCTTCTCATCCATGGGCAAGCAAAAAAAACGCCCCACCAATTGAACTCGAAAGCCAAAACTACGTCGTATACAGTAAGAAAAGCTACACATTCGAGCTCCTCCGAAAACACTTCAGAGCCGAAGGTCACGACCTATCCAACGTCATCGAACTCGGAAGTATGGAAGCCATCAAAGAGCTCGTCAAAATCGGCATAGGCGTCGGCGTAGTAGCTCCCTGGATCGTAGAAAAAGAGATCGAGGAAGAAACCCTATTCGCGGTAGGACTCGGTGCTCGAAAACTAAAACGTACCTGGGGCGTCTGCCACATGAAAGGCCGAAAACTCAACCTCATGGAAGAAACCTTCATTGGACTCTGTGAAAGCGTCTACGACGGCTTCAACCAATAGCATAAATGCGCTGTCCCACGCGTCTCATCACAACCAAATGGTAGCGGCACATCGTCCCCGATGGCCACAATTTCCTCCTACATGTCCATCGGAACGATGGACGCTACCGCATATCCCCAATTAAAATTACTCTAGGAATCCTCAGATTCCGCTAATTCCTTAAGATTCGCCAACCCGCCCTCAAACATCGGGCCCAACATAGAATCCATCATACGAGCAAAATAAGGACCGACGACAGGAACGCTAACTTCCCCCTTCATAGTCCACATAACAAGCAGCTCACCACTCTCCAGAGTCTCATATTTTAGATCAACGAGACACGTCTCCTGATCGTCATTAAAGTAGAGATCGTACGCCACCCCTTGCTCTAGACTACAAGCGGTAAACACAAGACTCCCCTTCCCTGACTTTTCATCCGTCCACGACTGCGACGCCCCTATCCCAGAACGAATTTCTCCGGGTACCACAACAAGAGCAGGATTATCCGCCGCCCATGGCCCCCAATTCTCCCAATGGTCCAAGTTCGAAACCAACTCATGCACCTTCGCTCGCTCCGCTGCAATCGACGCCGAACGCGTCACCTCGTATTCATTCGAGATAAACAAACCGCCAATGCCCAAAAGCACGATAAAAGCGACCAAGCTAAGAGCTAACCAAGTAAGCACAGATTTCATATAGAATAGGGATCAAAAACGTTTAACACACACAAGCCCAACACTACAATGTGGACCTCATTCATGAACTAAGAAACAGAGCATTAGATACGAGCTGATTCTTACCCCATCCCCAAGAAATTCACTTATCAGAGATCGGTTCCCTCAAATTTTACCGCAAAAAATCAAAACAATCCCACATGGTAGCGGCACATCGTCCCGATGGCCACCTCACAAGCAAAAACGAACGACACCCAATATCCCCATCAAGCACCAATCGCATTCGCCACCTCAAGTCCCGAAATCGCCGCACCTTCGACCTTAGCCGTCGCAAACGAATCGCCCGCCAACCAAAGCCCCAGTTCCTTCAAAGCCAAAAACTCTCTATCAGAGTCACCGACGCGATGAGCAAAGCCCCAACGGTGAGAGTCCGTCGCCACCACAGATGCACTCAGGTGTGGCAATGCCATGAGTTTCATTTTCTCCACCAACTCATCCTTAGGACAATCCCAATTCTCATCAGCAAAATCATGACTGCTATGAACCGTCACCGACGATACCGGACTACTCCCGCACAACAAATTGTCCGCAATAACATCCAAGCTCCCCCCATCGGTAAACTTCATAAAGCCAGGCTCCTCCAAACCACTCGGTCCGTCCAAAACCAACAATGTCACCAACACTCTACGATAACTAATATTCGACAACACAGAGTCCGACTCAGCGTCCAACTTCACCCCTGAATTCTTCAATAACTCCACCGACTGAGGAGCCGGACAGGTCAGCAACAAATTCCGAGCCTTCACGGTTTCATCAAAATCAAAAGACCACAGTCCATTCTCTCGACTCACGCGCTCTACCTTAACCTTCGTACGCACCTCCAGTTGTCCTGCCAAATGCTTCGTAATCCCCGTCATACTAGGCAAAGCACGATACCGCAACGGTCCTCCGTCAACCTGATACCAAGGAGCAACCACCCCCTTCTCCTCCCAACGATCTACCAATGAACGAAACCGATCATCACTCACCGTAAAGAACTGAGCCCCATGATCACACCGAGCCTCTCCCACGCGACGTGTCGCCATACGGCCACCCACTCCACGCCCCTTCTCCAGTACCAACACCGAGAGCCCCTTAGCTCGCATCGCATCAGCGGCCACCAATCCGGAAATCCCCGCACCAACAATTACACAATCAAAGACCTCTTCGTTATTTCCATCGCTCATACCCCAAAATCTCTATCGATCCCCCAAACGCGTCAAGCGAGACCTCTGTCCGCACGATTCAAAACCAGTTCATATCTTATTCAAAAGGCCCCAGCGTCCCACCCAACTCCCAATCCTCAATCTTCAATCACGCAAAGCGTGCCCAATCTTCAATCTTCAATCACGCAAAGCGTGTCACCCAATCCTATTCTTCGCCTCGATCCACCGACTCATAAACTCCGTGCTCCGATGTTGATGATGTCGCAACATCCTCCCAACGAAGTTCCGATGACGGTTAACAGCCGCATCCTTCGCCAACAAATCCAAACGCTCCACAAATGCCTTCTTCCACTTCATCGCCGAAAAACGCTCTTTCGCGATCAAAGTCCCCTGCCGTTGAACCTTCGTCCAAACATCACTATCCGAATACACCTCAACCGCAACCCGAGCAAACGCCTCCGACTCCGACTCGATCGCACAGCCCCAGTCGATATCACCATTCATCGACTCAGCCGCCACCGGTGTAGCCACCCCTGGAGTGCCCGCGACAAAACCATCAGCCAACTTCCCCTTTTGCCCCGCACCAAACCGAAGCGGAGCCAGATTCACTCGATACTGCCCAACCGTCTCAATCGCATTTTCCGCTCTCCCAGAAATAACAATCCCCTTCTTCGAGTTATTCAACTGCCGTGCCTTCGGCGGCTCATACGAACCATACACATGAAGTTCAGCCTCAGGCAAAGCCGCTCGAATAGCGGGCCATATCGATTCGCAACACCACCGCACCGCATCCCAATTGGGCTCATGCATATAACTCCCAATCATCACAAAATGCTCCCGCTCCTCGTATCCACGAAGCGGAGCATCTAGGAGATCTATCATAAAAGGCAAATACGCCAGCTGCCTCTCCGGAATCTGAAAGACCTCCTGCAACACCCCCATCTCAAATTCCGAGATCATAAACGTCAGATCACAACGATGAATCGAAGCAACCTCCCGCAAAGCCACCTCATTATACAAATTCAACTCACCCCCCTGCTTCAGCTGCACCCCGCGAGCCTCCCGCAAACAATGTAAATCGCTCGTATCCAAAACACGAAGAGCAGCAGGACAGGCCTTTTCAACCCGCCACCCAAACTGCTCTTCAATCATATAGCGGTCAAAGATAACCAGATCAGGCCCCAAATCCGAAACCCATCCATCGAACGACGAGTCATTAACCGCGATCCGACAACTTGATATTCCCATCCCCTCAACATCAACCGAATACTCAGACGCCTGAGCCGTAGTCGCAAAAGTCGTCTCCCAACCCGCCTCCTGCAACGCCAACAAAAGATTCATCGTCCTCGTCCCCGCGGCACTCGAAACCGGTTCCGGCCAAATTTTCCCAATCACAAGCGTCTTCATCACAACGCCTAAAACCAAAAATCCCCCGCCCAAGGTCAAGAGAACTCCCCATGTTTACCCCGTCACAGCTCGAAGAGCGACGTCGGGCTTCATCTTACACCCATCAACGCAAAGCGTGCCCCCAATCAACAATCACGCGAAGCGTGTCACCCTTCAAAATTCAAAATTTCACCCTTCACAATTCACAATTTACAATTTATTACATTTCCCCGTGAAGACAGATACCAAGGCGATACAGTTCTACAGCACTAACATTCATCTCGACGACGGCACCCTCGCACGCGGCACTATCACATGCACAGCCAATAAGCCCCTCGAGATAAAGCTCCGCTCAAAATCCAAAAACGCCATCCAGCTCCCCAAATCCGCCCACGTCTCCCTCGGCCGATTCGACCCCCACGTCCACTTCCGCGAAGCCGTCACCCCGACCAAAGCTCAAGTCAAAGCCTTCGGTCCCAAAGGAGCCAATTACAAAAAACTCGTCGCCTCCATCGAACAGTCCAACGCCCTCTACTCCATACGCTCAGGCAGTCTAGCCGCCCTCCATGGTGGAGTCACCTCAGTCGGAGCCATGGGCAACACACCATGGGGCCCCGTCGGAGCCGATCGACACGCCCTCACTCAAAAGCATTACACCAAACAAGGCCTCATCCCCATCATCGTCTGGCCGCGCATGGAGCCCGGTGCCCCATCCATCCCCGGTCACGAAGGCAAAGACTTTGGTTCCACCTTCGGAGGCTCCGGCCTCACCGGGCAAGTCCGGGCCGACATGTACGCCCTCTGGAAAGGCCAAGCCGTCTCCTACCACAACGACCAAGCCAGAACTGACGAGTCTATCGAAGATTTCAAAGAACGCACCCAACCCGACGACGTTCTCCTCCACCACAAGTACTACAACGGTGACACCGTTCTCGCCTGCCAAGCCGAGACAATGAAACTCGCCAAAAAGTGCGGCATCTCCCGTCTCCTCGCCCGTCACATCTCCACCGGCCCCGCTCTCAAACAAATCCTAGACGCTTCCCTAAAAATGCCCTACGAGCTCCCCGTCGAAATCGGCCTCGACTACATTTACTGGTGCCAAGAACGCCTCTCCACTCAGAAACGCGATACCGCACTCATCAACTATCGCCGACCGGCCCACCC
>CAWVWU010000183.1:0-7282 GCA_963933925.1 uncultured Puniceicoccaceae bacterium | reverse complement strand
CCGCGAGCTCACTCACCGCATCTTCAAAGAGATGCCCCACCAAACCGTCGTCTGGGATAGCCACATCGCCATCCCCTCGGAAGAGCTCGAAGACGAACCCCGTTTTTTCAATACAACGAGCAAGACAACAATTCCCGAAATGATCAGCCTCGTCCGAGACGCCGCCATCGTCGTCTCCAACGACAGCGGCCCGATGCACATTTCCGCCGCCCTCGCAAAACCCACCATCGCACTTTTCGGCCCCACCAAAATCGAAAAATACGGAGCTTACCCCCTGGACAGCCCCCGCAATGCCAACATCCAATCCACCACTACAGATTGGTCCGACGTCTCAGTAGACCGAGTCTTCAAAGAACTAAAAGCACTCCTAAAGTAGAAGCGGCACGCGTCGGGCGTAGCTCAAAGAGCGAAGACTGATCCTGCCGCTTTCCTCAGCCCCAAGCCTCCAAAAAACAATCCCCATAAACCTTTCGCGAAATCCAGCGTCTTTCTTGCCTCGGCGTATCAACGAGAAGCCGGATCCTGCCGATTTCCACCCTACAAAGCCCCAATCAATGTAGGACCGGATGCTATCCGGTCAAAAAAAGCATCCCGCCCAAAGACACCAGCCTCCCCACACCGCTGCCCGCTTAACAAACGGGGCTACAATAACACGAAGGCGGAAACCCAATCCTTAGCGATCTTTGCGTGCTTCGCGGTTAAACAATATAAACAAGCGAATAACCCCAAAACCTCCCTTCTCAAAAATTCGTCAGATTCGTTCTATTTGTGGTCAAACAACTCCACTCCTAATCCCCTCCATTTCCCCAACTAATTAGCAAGTTCTCAACAAACTCTAACACTTGCTATTAGCCCAATAAATCCACATTTCTAACTCACATCGTTTGTGAGGTCATCGGCACCACAAACCAACTCGCCCATAACCTCGAAGACCCTGAGCTCAGTCGAAGGGCAAAACCAAGAACCCATTACCCAAATTCCATGACCACCTTACTCGGCATCGACATCGGCTCCTCTTCAATCATCTGCGGTATCCTCAAAGGAAAGACCGTCCTCAAAGAATCACCACGCACTTACTTCCGCTCCAAGCACAGCGGCAACCGCGTCGAAGTTGCCCCCGAGACCGTTCTCAAAGCCCTCACCGAAGCGATCAAAGGACTCGGCCAAGCAGCCCAAGACGTCGACGCCATAGCCCTCGCCACCATGTGCCCCGCTTGGTGCGCCATGGACTCCAAAGGCAAAGCCCTCACTCCCATCGTCACTCACCAAGATAGACGCAGCGAAGTCGAAGCCCACGAAATCGAAAAAGCGATCGGCAAAGCAAAACACCTTCGCCTCGTCGGCTGCCGCCCCTTTCCGGGAGGCATCTCCTCCACCACCTGGGCATGGTACAACAAATACGAACCGGAACGCCTCAAGAACGCCGACCTCATCGGACACCTCAGCACCTACCTCCACCGTCACATGACCGGTGCCCGCGTCACCGATCCCTCCTGTGCCTCCTTCACCGGACTCTACCACACCACAAAATTTGGTGGCTGGCACAAAGACCTCTGCCAAAACGTCGGAGCCAAAGAATCCCAACTCCCCGAAATCCTAGACGCCAACGTCATCGCGGGACACATCACCCCAGCCGCCGCCAAAAAGTTCGGCCTCCGTCAAGGCACACCCATGATGACCGGCCTCATCGACGGCTCCGCAGGAATGCTCCTCACCGGAGCCAAAGTCGGCCAACTCTTCAACGTCTGTGGATCCACCGACGTCCTCGCCCTCTGCACCGACACTCCAAAACCACACCCGAAGCTCCTCACTCGAGCCCTCGGCGTTGACGGAAAATTCCTCATGGTCGGCACCATGGCCGCCGTCGCCTCCTCCCTCTACTGGTGGCGCGAACAAGCCTACCCAGAAATCTCCGTTAAAGAATTCCCAACCCTCCTCCACCGCCTCGCCAAACAAGGCAGCAAAGCCGCCGCAGCCGTCACCTTCGATCCCTACATGGCCGGCGAACGTACCAGCGTCGTCCAACGCACCGGAGGCTTCTCAGGCATCACCCTCGCCAGCAATCGCGAGCACATGCTCAGTGCCATGCTCGAAGGACTCATCTCCGCCAGTGCCGAACGACTCCCCCTCATGATGGCCTCCGGAACAGATATTCTCCCCACCGTTGCCGTAAGCGGCGGCGGCGACCGCCTCGACAAACTCATGCGACGCGACTGGCCCGGACAATGGAAATTCAAAGCCGTCACCGACGCCACCATGCGCGGCCTCGGCACCCTCGTCCCAAAAGACCGCTAACCCAGCCGCATTCGCGGCAATTGAAAATTAGAGATTAAAAATTGCTAATTGAACCGAGGTCGCAGGCCGACACTTGAGAAGCACTACGACGAAACAAATCCCCAGCACCTATAGCCCATAACCGAACACCAAATCCCAAATCCCTCTCCATCCTCAGCAGTCTACCGGGCATCCGTGTCCGCCAACAAGTCCGCCGAAGTTCGCAGAACGTAGGAGGAAGCTTCAGCAACGGTGGGAGCCTTAACCGACGACTGGAACTCCTTGTCTCGGCGTAGTTAATGAAGCCGGAAGCGGTTAAATATATACCCAGTACCTATAACCAATTACCCAGCACCTAAAGTTACCTACCGCAGGTCGCCTGCTCTAACGATTTAAGCAAAATGCAATCTATACTTTACAATTTGCATATTTTTTGTAAATTATATCAATTCATGATTCAAAGAGATCTCGCGACTGCCCTTAAACGCAGATGGGAAACCTATCCCGTTGTCACCATTACAGGTCCTCGCCAATCGGGAAAAACAACGCTCGCTCAAAGCGAGTTTCCCGAGCTCCCCTACGAAAGTCTAGAAAACCCCGATACCCGTGCCTTCGCACGCGAAGACCCTCGCGGCTTCCTCAATCAGCACCCTAAAGGTGCCATTCTTGACGAAATCCAAAACCTCCCAGAACTCCTGTCCTACATCCAGGGAATCGTCGACACTCGCAAGCATCCTGGACAATACATTCTCACCGGAAGCCATAACCTAAGCCTGCTTAAAACCGTCTCCCAGTCCCTCGCCGGTCGAACCAGCCTCCTAAGCCTTCTTCCCCTTGCCCTTTCCGAACTCCCCGAACGCCCTCCCATTGACACGCTAATCCACCGTGGATTCTACCCACGCCTCCACCAAACAGCGAGCCCCTCACCCAGCGTTTACTACGCCGACTATTTTCAAACTTACATTCAGCGGGATATACGACTCCAAGCCAACCTCCGTGACAGCACAAACTTCGAACGCTTTATTCGTCTTTGTGCCGGTCGCATCGGACAGCTTCTCAACATTTCCTCCCTCGCCGGCGATTGTGGGATCAGTCGTGCAACCGCAGAAAATTGGCTCAGCCTCCTCGAAACAGGATACATCTGCTATCGCCTTCAACCCTACCACAGCAATATTGGCAAACGACTCACCAAATCACCCAAACTCTATTTCTACGATGTTGGACTCGCAAGCTACCTCATTGGAATAAAAGCCGCCGACCAAATCGCAACTCACCCCCTACGCGGCAACCTCTTCGAAAATCTAATAATCTCCGATTTTCAAAAACAATTTCATCACAGCGGCGAGTCACCCAACCTCTATTTCTACCGCGATCACCAAGGCAACGAAATCGATTGCATCCACCCACAACTCAACAGCACCGATCTGATCGAGATCAAAAGCTCCCAAACAATCAACGCCGAGCAATACAAAACCCTCCTCAAACTCCCCCCCCTCCAGTCCCCATACAAAAATACACTGCACCTCGTTTACGCAGGGGACCAAGCCCAAACCCGCAGCTCCCTCTCTATTCATACGCTCCAAAACGCCGCTACCCTCTTCCATCAAGGCAAATCAAAAATCCCAAATCTCTAAATCACAAATCTGGCTACCCCTGCCGCATTCGAGGTAATTGAAAATGTTATTCTTGCTTCGCGGCGTTGATGTGTCGCGTTGCTCGGTAGGAGATTTTAAATGGCTAAATGCACTGGCTATTCGCTTCATGTTTCGTCGCAAGCTCCTCAAGTGTCGCACTCACGTGCTCGGTACGCATGAATTAGCATCCACATGTCCGTCGTAGCCTTGGCGAAGGAGGATTAGCGGTTAGAAAACAAATCCCCAGCACCTATAGCCCATAACCGAGTACCCAGTACCTTTCTCCAATTACCCAAACCTAAAGCGACCCACTCTGCCGCATAAAAACGAATTCTTCCACCGAAGGCGGCAAAGACGCCTCCTGCCCAGAAGCCAAAAAGCGAGCCACCGCAGCCCTGTCTTGCTGTACCCATTTATCCAATTCAGAAACCAACACATCACTTCGATTAGGATCCCCGCTCTCAAACGCCAAATGAACCAATACGATCGTAGAGTCTAAATCATCGTAACCCAATTCATAGAGAGCAGACTCCACCGCGACCCGCTTCGAAGCAGGATCTCCAATCTCACTCAACCATCGAGACGCCTCCACGATCTCACGACGCACTAAAAGTCGCGCTGCCTCCGCTGCCACCGCATCGCGCTTTTCCAAATCATTAACGCTCGAATACACCTCCTGCAGTCGATCAGTCTCCCCCACAAGCACGAGCTGTTTAGTTAATTCACGCATACTATCGACCGCGAGCTGATCCTCATTTTCTCCCGCCCATTCGACAGCCCCTTCTAAATCACGCTCCGCCCATTGCTTAATCACGGCATTCATGATCGCAACATCCACGGTCTGATCTCCCTCAAACTCAAACTGCGTCAACGCCAGCTCAGGATCCTCCGATACGACAAACTCCCCCACCAACTCCGCAAGGCCTTCCTTCAGGTCAGGTTGATTCGATAGGCTCGTAAGCGTCGCCGCCAAAACCAAATCCGACGACGAATCCAGCAACGCACTCATCGACGCCAACGAAAGTTTGTTCTGCAGTGCCCGATCGACAAATGCCCCTTCATCGTCGATCCAAGCCGATTCAACCCAGTCCCACGCCGAAAGCGGGTCAACACGCGTCCAGCCCTCAACCATACCCACCGCCAACGTCTCCTTCAGAAACGGGGCCACCGCATAAAGCAAACTCACTGCAGCTGCCGGATCCTGACGCGCGATCTGCTGTAAACTCGCCCTCGCAACCTCCAAAGCCCGCTTATCATCATAAGCCGCCGCCGTCGCTTCAATAAAAAGCTCCTCCAAGTCCGCCCGCTCAAAATCTCCAAGCGCCAAGCCCTCAGACCGACTATCAATCTGAGCCAAAAACTGATCCAGTACATCGCTTACAGATTCAACACTCTCCTCTTCACGAACAGAAGCCGCAGCCTCTTCCTTAGCATTTCCCACATTCTCAAAACTCAAAGAATCCCAGTCCAGCGTCACATAGTCCTCCAAATGAGGCATCGCAAAATAGCCGACGACCCCAATCACAGCTAACGACAACAAAACTTTCAGCACACTCAACACGAAGAAAGGAGAAAATCACCAGCTCCCTAAAGCGCAAGTCTCAGTCTTAACTCACCAGTTTCATAAAAAACACCCAATTTTAGCACAATTCATTAGTGGCCAGATACATACAGCTATTTAAAACCCAATTTAAAACATCACTTCGGATGAGCTTATGATTCATTGATCATTTGATACAAAACATCTCCCGGACCGCAGGCGGACCGCCTGCCCCTCAACCCAACCATGTAGGTCCGGATGTTATCCGGACAACCAACCAAATCATTCGCATCAATTAGCATTCATTGGCGGTTAAAAACAGTTAAACACTTACTTCATGAAATAGTCTTTTCGTAGACTTCTTTTGAAACGTTTAGGTTAACTCTGGATTTTCAACGAATCGACTTCGCCTTCCTCGAGACTGCCACATCGCAGTTCAATCAATCGAAACCGGCTCTACTCCCAGCCAAACGAAGGCTCCAGACACAAGTAGAGCCGACGGTTCCCACCGTCGGCTCAGGAATCCAACTCTTGTATGTGAGAAAAGTTCCTAACGAATAGCCTGCTGTTACCCTAGCCATCTCCGAGGAGATGCTTCGTTAGGAATACTAAACCCGTGGCCACTATACTCCATTTTCCCCATGCTGTCTATAGGTAGAGTAAACTGTCTTGGTTAAGCACTAGTACTTAACCAAATCATAATATCCTCCATCGCCCTTTGATTTTAACAAAAAGAGATGATTTGCCTCAAAACTCATAAAAACAAGAAAAGGGCTTGACCCAACGCAAAAGAGATGGATCTTAGCGGACCTAATCACTTAAGCGGGTATAGTTTAGTGGTAGAACTCCAGTCTTCCAAACTGGTTGCGTCAGTTCGATTCTGTCTACCCGCACCATTTTCTAAAAGCATCCACAATCGTGGGTGCTTTTTTTGTGTCCAAACATCAAGGACTCTTCGGTGGCCTCAAGTAGCAATAGTCGATAAATGCACGAAGGTCCATGGATCCAGGCCCCCATCCTTCTATCCATCGAGACGATAGACCCTACCACAGCCCACACAACTGGATCAGGATCTACAGCCTCTGACGTAGCTACGAGATATTAATCACTAGAGCACCCCCCGAGATTAACAATGAACTCCAGAACATCGCTCTCCCCCATGCGATAACCTTACGAGGGACAAGCTCTTTTCCCTTAAGTAGTTAAGGACTAATGACGCAGTAAAAGAAGAATCATCGCAAGGAGTCCCAAAACAAAATCGACTCAACCTTAGCGATCTCCCCCTTCTAAAAACAGAAAATACCGATTAAGAAAGTTTCATTAAAAAAAGGAATTTACACCATTATTACAAATAGAAGAATTCCTCAACAAGAAGCTTGCACATCATCCGGAGCACCTTTTACGGTATGCGACAAATGAGTACTTTCCGCCTATAAAACATCAGAGAATCCCCCAGTAAAGCACTCAGTGAATCAGCCAACACAAAACAGTCAGACAGAAGCACTGCCTTCTACAGCGTCTTTCTCGACAATTCGAAACCATAATACGCTTCTACAATTTGGATACAAGTCACTCGTATTCATCGTTTTAAGCCTATCTTCATTTGCTATTTCTCAAGCTAGAGAGGTCACTCTTACTTGGAACGACAATTCCGATAATGAAGCGGGGTTCATCATAGAAAGATCCGACAACGGTGAAACCTTTGCCCTCATCGCTCAAACCGAAGCAAACGTTTCAACTTACATCGACCGCACAACTAAAGACGACGTCGACTACGCTTCTACTTGGGTCGCCTCAGAGATTTGAGCTACCAAGAGGGTATTGAATACGTCGA
>CAWVWU010000182.1:0-7298 GCA_963933925.1 uncultured Puniceicoccaceae bacterium | reverse complement strand
ACCGCGAGCAGATTAAACAGCATCCGCTGCCCACTAGCCTTTCGCGTTCTCATCTTCACTGCCAAAAACTAGCGGCCAATCATGTCACGAACGACTTCGAGAAGATTTTCACGAGGAACCTCCTCCTCCGAACGATCGCTCAAGTTACGAACCTTAACAACCCCCTTGGCCAACTCATCAGAGCCATAAACCAAAACGATCTTCGCCCCCGAATCATTCGCAGTCTTAAACTGCTTCCCAAAACCTGGAGTCTTAAAAGGATAATCTGTAATATAACCTGCCTGACGAAGCATCGCCACATCGCCCAACGCCGCCTTGCGCTCCTCAGGACCGCCGATCACCGCATAAACGTCGATCGCATCCATAAACCGAGGCATCCGCCCACGAGACTCGAGCAAATCTGCTAAAACGACGTCGCCCATTCCAAATCCAACGGCAGGCATCTCTGGTCCACCCATTTTCTTAACGAGGGTATCATAACGACCGCCTCCCGCCAGAGCACGAAACTCATTCTTCTTATCAAAGGCCTCGAAAACAAATCCCGTATAGTAAGCCAACCCACGCACGATACTCAAATCAAGCTGCACAAACGAACCAAAACCCATCGAAGAAAGACCCTCTAACAAGCTATCCCAGTCCTCAAGACGCTTCGTCAAAACCTCCGCCTGCTCACCTTCCATCGAAATCCCCGCAAAGATCTCACGCAAGCCAGACAAACTATCGATTTTCAAAAACGCATCGACCGCTTCCCACGCAGCTTTCCCCTGATCACCAACGATCTCAGTGAGCTTCTCTTCGCAAACCTCAGCCGGAAGACGCTCCCACTTATCGACAACGCCCAAAATCCCAGGAATCACCTCTTCACCATAACCAAGACCAGCCAGATAAAGCATCCACAAATTACGGTCGCTCAAACGAATATAAAAATCCTCATCAGTCAGCCCCAGAGCGATCAGCATCTGAATACACAACCCGATCAATTCAACATCGGCTGCAGGACCGGGCTCGCCGAGAATATCGACGTTCAACTGGCTAAAACAACGTAATCGCCCGCGCTGCTGACGCTCGTAACGAAAATTATCTCCAATGCAAAACCACTTAACGGGACGCTTCAAGGTACTGGCCTTCGCCCCCACCATGCGTGCCAACGTCGGAGTCATCTCAGGTCTCAAAGAAACCTCGCGCCCCCCCTTGTCCATAAAGCTAAACAACTGCGACTCGATTTCGTCGCCCGACTTCGCCTTGAACAATTCAAGCGGCTCCAACACAGGACCATCAAACTCCTGAAAGCCAAATCGCCGTGCCACTTGGCGCCAGATTTGGAATACGTGTTTACGCTTTGCGTAGTCCTCTGGATAGAAAACTCGAAAGCCGGGCAGTGTCTTAAAGCTAGCCATGTCTAATATAAATACAAAAAAGGCGGCATAAGCCGCCTTCAGAAAGAGTCAAGCATCCCAGGATCTTATTCCAAGCCCTCGAGCTCGATATCCTTGATACGTGCCTTCAAAACCTTCCCGGCCTTGAACTTCACAACCGCACGGGTTGGGATGATCACATCCGTCTCAGGCTTGTTCGGATTACGTCCGACACGGGCCTTACGTTTTTGAACTTCAAAGACTCCAAAGTTACGCAACTCTACGTTGCGCCCTTCCGCTAAGGCCTCAAGGATGATATCTAGCGTCATCTGGACCGTCTCCTGAATTTTGCTTTGCGGGATTTCCTTCGTTTTATCGAAGATTTTCAGGACTATATCGCGCTTGGTAAGATTGTTGGACATGAGAGAATGGATTTATTGCAGCGTTTTGACTGATATACACTTATAACTTACTTTCACAGTTAAGGTTGCGTCAACCTCAAACCCATGCAATTTGACGCCGCATGAGCGACGAAAAGGAGCCCAAAGAGCCAAAAAACCCATTAGAAGAGCTTCAAAAGAATCTCCAAGACATGCTGAAAAGCGGAAAAGGCTTCATGCCTTTCCCTAGTTCCGGCATTGGCGATACCCCATTCGCACCCCAGAAAACAGGGGATGGTGACGGGATAGAAACACCCGAAGAGATCGACGAAGAACGCGAAGAGATCCTAAGAAAGATCCGCGAATTCAATCTCAAGCCGAAGGAAGTCCGCGACTACCTCGACCGCTTCGTAATCCAACAAAACGAAGCAAAAAAAGTGATCGGCGTCGCAATTTGTGATCATTTTAACCACGTCCGACGCTGCATCGAAAGCACCGAACTCCAACAAAGCGACTACGCCAAGCCTAACACAATCATCCTCGGACCCACAGGAGTTGGCAAAACCTACCTGATGCGCAACGTCGCCAGATTGATCGGAGTCCCCTTCGTCAAAGCCGACGCGACCAAATTTTCCGAAACCGGCTACGTCGGCGGCGATGTCGAAGACCTCGTACGCGACCTCGTAAAAGCAGCCAACGGCGACGTCGAACTCGCCCAATACGGCATCATCTACATAGACGAAATCGACAAGATCGCCAACAAAAGCGAATCCGGCGGACGCGATGTCTCCGGACGCGGTGTCCAGATCAACCTCCTAAAACTCATGGAGGAGACCGAAGTCAACCTCCAGAGTCAGTCCGACATGATGGGCCAAATCCAATCCATGATGTCCATGCAGGACTCCAAAAAGTCGAAACGCAAAACCATCAGCACCAAACACATTCTCTTTATAGTAAGCGGTGCCTTCGACCAACTCGAGACGAGCATCAAAAAACGAATCAAAGACTCCTCGTTCGGATTCGGAAAATCAGCTCAAACACTCAACGACGAAGAAAGCTACCTCCACCTCGCCGAAACCAAGGACCTCATGGACTACGGCTTCGAACCGGAATTCATCGGACGTCTCCCAGTACGTGTCGCCTGCAAGCCCCTCCTTCCAGCCGATCTCTACCAAGTCCTCACCACCTCCGAAGGAAGCATCCTCAACCAATACATCTCCGACTTCGCAGGTTACGACATCGATTTAAACATCACCCACGACTGCCTCGAAGAGATCTCCGAACGCGCCTACAAAGAAAAGACCGGTGCCCGTGGCCTCCTCACCATACTCGAACAAATCTGCCGCGACTTCAAATTCGAGCTCCCATCCACCAGTATCAAAAAACTGGAGATCAACAAAAAAGCACTCGAAGATCCCAAGACCTTCCTCAAAAATCTCCTTCGCGACAACTCCCACGAACAACGCGACGTCCTCATCAACGAGATCCTCGACTACACCAAACGCTTCGAACTCACCCACTCCTTCAAGCTCGCCTTCGAAGAAAGTGCCATCGAAGCCCTCGTCGACGAATCCATCGAACGCGACAAAACGATCCGTGCCCTCTGCGAGCGCAAATTCCGCGACTTCCATCACGGCCTCACCCTCATCTCGCGCAACACCGGCCAAACCACCTTCCCCATAACCGCGGAAGTCATCAAGGACGCCGAAAAGACCCTCTCAAACTGGGTCGTCGCCAGTTACCGAGACAACGAAGAAACCCCACAACAAACATAAACCCACCCTCAGAACCCAATAAAATGTAAGTCCGGATGCTATCCGGACAAAACTCAAAAAAACTCCCAAATCCCTTCGTGCCACTTAGTGACCAGTAGTTTATCCCGCGCCTGCGGTGATGGGCAAAAAAAGCACAACCCAATTAATATTAGCGTTCATTCGCGGCCATGTTTCGTCTCTACGATCCTCAAGTGTCGGCCTACGACCTCGGTACGCGGTTACAAAAAAATCACCACATTTTCTCCCCCCACATGCCAGAAGCAGATAAAGTAAACTCCATGTTCAGTCGCATCGCGGCCAAGTACGACATAGCCAACCGCGTACTCAGCCTCGGCATCGACCGGCAATGGCGCCATCAACTCGTCGAAGAAACACTCGCACAAAAGCCCGCCCTCATCGTCGACCTCGCAACTGGCAGCGGCGACGTCGCCTTCGCCCTCGAAAAAGCAGCTCCTGTCGGCACCAAAATAATCGGCATGGACTTCTGCCAACCGATGCTCGACGAAGCCGACAAGAAAAAACCCGCCCACAACAGCTCCATCGACTTCATCCAAGGCGACGCCCTCGACCTCCCCCTCGAAACCAACAGTGTCGACGCCATCACCATCGCATTCGGCTTCCGCAACTTCGAAGACCGTGCCCAAGGCCTCAAAGAGCTCAACCGCGTCCTCAAACCAGGCGGACGACTCCTCATTCTAGAATTCTCCCAGCCCCATCCACTCTACCGCCCCTTCTATTACTTTTATCTCAAACATATCCTCCCCAACCTAGCCGCCATCTTCACAAAAGACAAAGCAGCCTACACCTACCTCAGCGACTCCATCGAAGCCTTCCCCGACCGCCAAGGCATCAGCACCGAACTCACCGCCCAAAACTTCACCCTCATAGACGCCATCCCCCTAGCCCTAGGCTCAGTAGCCCTCCATATCGCCCAAGCCTAAAAAGCTAACTCAGATTGAAGAATCTTCATCTTCCATCCTCATCTTCATTCTTCCATCTTAGGACTAAGAGGAGTAGTCACAAATTTGAAGAGATAAACGCTACCTGTAATTTATTCATCACATTAAACGAATGCCTAACTCACCAACATTCGCATCCACCCGCGCTTTAAAACACCTCTTCAAATCCCTTCGTAAATTTCGTGGGCAAAAAAGACACAACCCACATCAAAATCTGTGAATATCGGTGCAATTGCTTCGTCTCTACGATCCTCCTACCGAGCCCAGAGGGCGACACTCGCGGAAAAAAGTGACAAGACATGTCGGTCTACAACCTCGGTACGCGGTTAAAAAATCACATCAAAATCTAAAACACACTTCGTGCCTCTTCGTGTCCTTCGTGGGAGAGAAAACACAACCCACATCAAAATCTGTGAACATCTGTGCAATCTGTGGGCCACCAAGGCACAGCCCAAGTCCCCCGCCGCTCTCAATTAAACGACTTCCCGCAACCGCAGGTACTCTCAGCATTCGGGTTTTGAATATCAAAGCCCTTCCCCTGGAGCCCATCATCGAAATCGACGACGCTCCCATTCATATAAGCGACACTCGCCTCATCGCTCAAAAAGGTAACCCCTTCACTTTCAAGAACGAGATCTTCAGCTCCCTTCTCCACGAAGGACATTCCATACTGGAATCCAGAGCAACCACCCGATTCAACAAAGACACGTAGAAGTTTCCCCTCTCCGGCATCCGCCTGAAGGGCCGTTACTTTTTCAGCAGCTCGTGGTGTTAGCGTAATCATCACTCCATCTTCAAAGAAGTCCACTCAGCAAGTCAACCAAGCCCTGATCGCTTTCTCTCAAAATTGATCATTTCTCTGCTTTTTTCTTAACCCCCTAGCGACAATACCCTAGGTCAAAGGTCACTTTTTAATCATTAATAATAAGCCAGAGCATAAATCGCGCTAATCGACCTCAAGCGACTTGCAATGCTTCAATTTTACACTTTAAATTCCACCAGAATAAGAAAACCTTCACCGTTTCCCAGTAAACAACCCATTTAAAAAGACTCTCTTCTATAATCGATTTATGTGTGCCCAAGGATTCAGCCAAGAGCTTCGACAGAAGCAAACTCAGTCCTTGGTATTGGCTCCTCAACTGCGCCAATCGCTTAAAATACTCCAAGTCGCCGCACTGGATCTTCGCACAACCATCCAAGAGGAGCTTCAAACAAATCCCTCTCTTGAAGAGCTCCCAATGGAAGGCGTCAGCCTCGACGAGCAATCTCAAGAAAAGAGCAACGACGACAACCCAAGCAACGATACCGAAGAACGAAAAGAACTCGAATTCGGCGAAAGCTTTGAAATCCTCAACAAACTCGACGAAGACTGGCGTAACTACATGTCCGAAGCCGGCGGAGCTCAGCCCTACACCAGCGAAGACGCCGAACGTCGCGAACATTTCTTCAATTCCCTCGTAACTGAGACCTCCCTCCAAGAGCACCTCGTCGACCAAGCCTCCATGCTCGACCTCGATAAGTTCGACAAGATGGCCATCGAATACCTCGTCGGCAGTCTAGATAATAGAGGCTTTCTCACATCGTCCCTTTCCGACCTCGCCCTCATTTCCGGCATTTCACTCGCCAAGATGCAAGAGGCGCATGCCCTCCTAAAATCATTCGACCCCGCTGGCATCGGAACTTTCGACCTCCAAGACTGCCTCCTTACCCAACTCCTCCTCAAACGTCGCCGTCACACCGACGCATACGACATCGTCCAGGACCACTTTCAACTCCTCACCCGCCGCCGCATACCCGATATCGCTCGGAAAATGAGCATCACCGTTGAGGAAGCTCAAGAAGCAATTCTCGAGATCGCCCAACTCGACCCAGCACCAGGAAAACGTTTCTCAGAAGACACCAATCGTAGCGTCCTCCCCGACATCGTAGTCGCCAAAGACGAAGGCAAATGGAAAGTCACCCTAAACAACGACTACATCCCCCGCCTGCGCATCTCAAAGTCCTACAAAGACATGATTGCGAAAGGAGCCCTGACGAAACAAGAAAAAGAATACATCCAAGAGAAAATGCGCTCCGGACGCTTCCTCATCAGCTCAATTGAGCAACGGCAGCAGACCATCGAAAAGATCGCCAACGAGATCGTACGCACCCAAACCGCATTTTTCGAAGAAGGCGTCGCAAAACTTCGCCCCTGCACCATGACACAAGTAGCCGATACCGTCGGCGTCCACGAAACCACCGTCAGCCGTGCTATTGCCAACAAATACGCCCAAACCCCACACGGCGTATTCGAGCTCAAATTTTTCTTCACCCCCGGTTACAAAAGTGGCGACGGAGAAGCCGTTTCAAATACCAGCGTCAAGGACATGATCCAAACGCTCGTAAACAGCGAAGACACCAGCAAACCACTCAGCGACCAAGGCATCGTCAACCTCCTCAAAGAAAAGGAGATTAAGATAGCCCGACGCACCGTCGCCAAATACCGCGAAGAACTCAACATCCTCCCCAGCAACCTCCGCCGCGAGTACTAACCGGAGCACAAAAAGACTCGCAGATCCCGAGTTCAGCCGAGGGGCGAATCAAAATTCGAATCTATTAGCATTCATTCGTGGTTTTTAAAGCACCACCAAAAATCAACCCTAAAAAAAGCTTAGTCCCTCTTCATGCACTATAGTTTATCCCGCGACTGCGGCGATGGGCAAAAAACCGAAACCAAATCAAAATCAGTGTTCATCTGCGCAATCTGTGGGCAATAAAGCACAACCCAATCCACTTCCCATTGTTTCGGCTCTCCGCTCCTCCTACCGAGCCCAGAGGGCGACACTCGCG
>CAWVWU010000181.1:0-7298 GCA_963933925.1 uncultured Puniceicoccaceae bacterium | reverse complement strand
GTCCAAATTCGTCTCGATTATAAGGAATCGGTGCTCTCGAAAAATACAGAGCCTCCCCCTTATCACTCGCAACAACCTTAACTTGGTTAGGATCCAGAAAATCCGTTCTCGTAGTAAACCCCGTCGCCATGGTCGCCATATCGGCCCCTTTTTCGATCATCGAGCGTAATGCGTCAATCTGAGCCGCCGACACCAACGGTTCATCTGCCTGGGCATTGATAACGATATCTGCACCAATTTTTTCATTGGCCTCCGCCAATCGATCCGTTCCACTCGCGTGATCCGCTCGCGTCATTACTGAACGAAACCCAGCCGTTTCGAGAACCGCCTCCAAACGAGGATCATCTACTGCAAAATAAGTAGGAATCTCAGGAGCAACCTCTTTTAAGCGTTCCGCCACCCAAAGAACCAGCGGCTTACCCTTGATTTCATGCAAAAGTTTCTCAGGAAAGCGAGTAGACGCAAGACGAGCGGGAACGATGATAGCAACCATATGAGATACATTATTTGATGGTCTTCTTGCTTACCTAAAGGCTAATCTCATAAAAATACTTGTTTAAAGCTGCAAAAACCCTTTTTTAGCGGCAATCGACATAAACGCCATGGAATCATCGAACGTAGAATCAGACGGACAAACAATTGAACGCGACCTCATCGTCGCCAACCAAATGGGCATCCACGCACGCCCAGCCGCCATGATCGTTCGCATTACCAATAAATTCGAAAGCGAAATCTATTTCGAAAAAGACGACGAACAAGTAAACGGCAAATCCATCATGGGTCTCATGATGCTCGCAGCTGGCAACGGCTCTACCATAAAAGCAATTGCGACTGGATCCGATGCCAATACACTTCTCGACTCTCTAGAAGATCTCTTCGCCAGCAAATTCGACGAGAAGTAAAACCTCTTCCCTGGTGGCATAGAAAGCTCTGAAGCCAAATTCACGGCAATAGACTGCTAGTTCCTCGAAGAGTTTTCGCATATTCAAGAGCATCGAAAATCAACGGCATTTCACTTCGAAGCTCGCCAAGTTGAGCTGAGCAAAACACAAAATCAACATGAAGTTGATTTCGGAGGTTCCCCTACAAGCTCCCTATACCCCATGGACCCTCGCAGATAGGTTCACTGCCTTAAGGTCCTGCTTTGCCGACGAAATCGGCCAACGCCTCGCCCTACTCCTCTTTTCCTCCACGACCAATCAGTTCGGAACGCTCTACAGCCCAATCAGCCTGTCTCGGACAATCACGAGAGCTCTAGACCAAAACCTCTTCAGGGAGAACGATTTTTTTCCTGCCTACGAAATTCTAAACGACGAGCTACGCGACTACCGCTTCTATAGCGAAGACCTTGCCCACCCCAACGCTCTCGCCATCGATTACATCTGGGAGAAGTTCAGCTCTAACTACTTCAGAGTGAATACGCTCTCCCTATGCCAAGAAATCACCTCCCTAAGAGCCGCTTTCAAACATCGCCCTCTTAACCCAGATACTTCCGAGCACCAAGCATTTAGAGCCTCCATCAACACCCGTCGAAAAGCGTTAGCAGCTTTAGGTCTCGATACCACATCCCTGGACAATCAGAGGTTAACCTAACGGCAGACACACAAAGCACCTCAATACCCAACCTGCTCTCATTCATGCGAATTCAAAAAATAGGCAACCAATGGATTTCCGAAAGGATTCAAAGTGATTTAATAAGAAGTACCCGCATACACAAACTCCCGAGCTCCAACAAAACCAATACCCTATACATCAAACGTGAAGACGAGCTCAGCTCGGGTATTAGCGGATCCAAACTTCGCAAATATGCTAGCGTCATCCGACACCTTATCGAAAACAACATCGAAGAAGTCGCCCTAATAGGAGGCCCCAATTCTAACCATCTCGTTGGTCTACTCCAGATTCTGAAAGAACACGATATCCACGCCTGGCTATTCATCAGGGAAGCCGGGGATTCGACGAAACAAGGGAATGCACTATTCCTAGACATGCTCGCCCCCGAATCCTCAATCACCATCATCCCACGAGAACAATGGACCGAGGCAACTCGTATCGCACAGAGTTTCCTCGAGACGCGAAACATTGAAAATAAAAAGACCCTTCTAATACCCGAAGGAGGCCTCCACGAAACAAGCCTCCCTGGTGCACTCACTCTCGCACAAGATATTCTCAAAAACGAATCCACTCATGGAACCGTATTCACTGATCTATTCGTAGACAGCGGAACAGGAATGACTGCCATCGGCCTCATCTTAGGTTTGGCGGCCCTAGATCCCAACGCATTTCAAAGAAGTATTCACATAACCCTCATCGCCGGTGAAGAACACGCGTTCAGAGCTCATCTAGATCAATTCAGCTCCTACTTAGGATCCGCCCTTAACCACCCAATTCCTCCGTTCTCCAAACTAAACTTCCTAAAACCACCAACCTGCAAAGCATTCGGCTCCGTAAAACCTAGCCTATTTACCGCTACACGGGAAATCAGCAGAACCGAAGGTCTCCTTATGGATCCAACGTACTCCGTAAAACACTACCTTTCCATGAAGGAATACATAACCCAATCTGGGACGTCATCCTCTCTCAACCTCTTTATCTACAACGGCAGTACACTCGGATTATCTGGCTTTCAAGCAAAGCTATGAACTTTGAGAGAATATACTACCCCACGCGCCAAAAACCCTAGATGCATCAGTAAAATCAACTAGACTATTGAGGGAAATAACATTTCATACATTCAACCTCAAATCGCGTATGTTACCTCCCTTACTTTCTATCACAAATCACCCAAGACTGCGGCTCGCGTGCACTATTTGCATTTTATTCTGTGCGATCTGCAATCAATCCATCGGAAAGAAAACCGACTGGGAACCGATCAGTCCCGAATTATTACAACTTCAAGAATCTCAAAATTCCCCGGACACAGCTGCTGAATTCATTTTTCAATACGTAACAATGTATGAAACTGTATACGACAGTACTTATGAAGTCTACAAAAGGGCTAAAATTTTCGATTCCAAAGCCATCGATTATTTTAAGAAAGTAGAGATAACATATTTTGATTCGACAAACATAGACAACATCAAGGCACGTACAATAAAATCAGATGGTACAATAATTGAGCTCGAGCGAAGTGATATTTTCGAAACGAGAAGCATAAAACATCGATATTTTTCGACTTGGGTGAAGACTTTCGCCCTTCCGAATCTAGAAGTAGGAGATATTGTCGAATACCAATATCAAAAGACAACACGCAACTTGCCATCTAAAATCCACTACATCCAAGACCAATACCCGATCCAACATTACAGACTACGCGTAGGAGCAACTATGATGGAGTTTTTAAGTTATAACATGCCGCCTCATTCGCCCGAAAAAGGCGAAAAATTCTATACCTTAAATTCCTATAACATTCCGGCAAAACGAGAAGAACCGTTTACGGCTCCTAGAATCTATACCGAACAATGCTTCATTAGCCAATTTCCAACCTACTACTCATACAGCAACGACCCTGTAAAATTCTTCAAGAAATGGGAGCGTGAACTATTCGCTGACTCAAAACACAAATTCATTCAAACCCAACTATTAAAAGAAAAAGCTCTCGAGCTCACCCAAGAGGCCACCTCAAACTTAGAAAAGCTGCAACGAATCTATGAATTTTGCCAAAATGAGATTACAAACCCATACTCCAGTGAAAGTGGATTAACACTTCGAGAAGCACAAAAACTTTCAGACAACAAAAACGCTAAACAAACCCTCTCAAGAGGCTATGGTTCGCGTCGTGACAAAGAAACTCTATTTGGATCATTAGCCAAATCTGCGGGCATCGAAACTCAGTACGCTAGATGCTATAATCAATCTCAATTAATGTATGACGAGTCATACTTAACTCACTACATGTTTCCCGATTCATTAGTTGCATCTCAACTTGAAGACGGGACATGGCTCTTCCTCGACCCAGGGGATCCACATATGCCATTTGCTTCTTTAGATTGGGAGAATGCATGGGGTAAAGCAATTATCGGATCAAAACAGTTTATTGCTCCTCTTGATACTCAGGCCAACAAACCGCGAGAGCACGGCATACAACGAACCGGAGATCTAACACTTTCCTCAGATGGTGAACTCTCAGGAACAATTAGGCTTCAATACGAAGGTCTAAAAGGGGTCGCAATAAAACGTGCGTTGAGTACTGAAAGCGAACAAGCACGAATAGATTTTGTCGAAGAAGATATTAAGCACCTAATTCCAAACGCAAAAGTCAGCGAATTATCAATCGAGCACGCCAACGATGCTAAAGGTCCCTTTACCGTAAACTGCATAATCCACGCACCTCTTTTTGCCGACAAACTCGAAAATCGACTCTTTATCCAACCCGCCATATTCCATAAGAATAGAGACCCTGTATTCGTCGCCAAAGAACGAATCAACATTATTGATTTCAAGTATCCATCTTTCGAAAAAGATGAAATAGTAATTCAACTACCTGAAGGTTTCACAATCGAAGAGGGATCAGTCCCTACTCCTTTGGACCTAAAAGAACTAGGCACCTATGATGTGAGAATCTTCCTCAACAAGGGGGGAAGCACCCTCAACTACCATAGGAAACTAGAAATAAAGACCTATCTATTCCCGCAAAAGATCTATTCAAGCGTTAAGTCTATTTTCGATAAAATCCATGACGAAGACCGACATGTCCTAACTCTCAAAAAAAACTGAAAATAACGCACCTGAGTAGCTCTATTTTCATAGTCCGGTACGCGGGGCCTCGGCACATTATCACGACTCCCAACACCGCACACTCAAGGGATTAAACAAAACAACCTACACATTAACCATTTCCTCTGGTCTCCCGATCATGCTGTATTGGCAAAGTAACCTCGAACTGACTTCCCTTGCCTTTAACGCTCTCCAACCGGATCTCGCCACCCAACTGATCCACCACGTTTTTCGCGATTGCCAAGCCGATCCCACACCCCTCGAAACTACGAGTGGTCGAGCTATCCTCTTGAACAAAATTATCAAAGATCTCTTTCTGACGCTCCTTCTTGATACCGACTCCGGTATCCGTGACGATAAACCTCAATTTATTTTTTGACTTCGACTCATCGCTCAGAAGCTTTACCCCAATACGAACCTCCCCCTCAGGTGAAAATTTAATAGAATTTGAAAGCAAATTTCGAAGAACTTGTCGAAGTCGTACCTCATCCAAGACAATACGTTCTACGCCGGAAGGAATTCCACCATACAGAAGGCGAACCCCGCCCTGTTTAGCTGTCATACTCAAGGATTCCAACAAATCCTTCATAAACGGATCCAAGGCAAATGACTTCATATCTATCTCCAAGGTTCCCGCTTCGATCTTACTTAGATCCAACACGTCACCCAAAAGATTCGTCAATAGTCGTCCAGATGAAATAACGACATCAATCCACTTGCGTTGGTCTTCATTAAGCGAAGAAAGTTTGACCACCTGAGCCGCACCAATAATCCCATTCAAAGGAGTCCGAATTTCATGACTCATATTCGCCAGAAAATAGGTTTTAGCAAGGTTCGCCTGCCGCACCTCATACTTCGTTTTCTCCAATGCACTGAGATACAAATAGACAAACGAAAATACGATAATTAGAAGCACAACTCCGCCCCATACTGCGAAGCGAATCCACGTTGGCTTAGGGGCCTCCGAAATCCAACCTCCAGATGGGACAAAAGAGAACTTCCATACGCTGGACAGCAAATAACACGAAAGTTCAACGGGGTCTGCATTGGACAAGGACGGATTTCCAACGATCAAACCACTCCTTGTTCCACTGATTCCCTTCTCACTAAAAACGACATCAACACCTTTCAAAATATTGATTCGTCCATTTTTTAGATACAATCGCTCAACATCCAACCAGGCCGAAACAACCCCATCAAAGTACACTTTACCGTTATCCAATACGTTAATCGGAAAATCACAAACATAGACAAAACGCCCATCATCCAACTGAATCGACTCCGACATGATCGCACGTTCTGAATTGCGCACACGCCCAACAGCATGTCGATACTCTGATTCATCCCTCCTCTTTAATCGGTATGTCACGTCAGCTTCACCCACGGGATAGAGAAATTTCGCTGACGAGTTCCTAACCATTTCAAGTCTCAAGATTTCTGGAACTTCCAAAACAACTCCAGATGCTAGCAATTCAAACTCTGCACGAGACAAACGAGGACTTGTACCGACAGAATAGGCAATACTTCGAACAAGAGAGAAAGCGGAGTTCATCTCACCTAATACATTTTCCCTAAATCCAGTTGCTTCGCTCAAAATCTCCGAACGCTGTTGCTCCAAGGCACTGCGAAGTTCTTTCTCCTCGATCAAACGCACCCCAAACAAACCGATCGAAGAAACCACACCAACGAGACTGACCAAAATGATCAATCCGAACTTTCGAATGACTAAGGGGGTACGTTCTCTATCAATTAACACAGCCTAAAAGCAAAAGGGTTACTAAACCCTATGAGAAGCCAACTCATTTAGAGATTGTCCATTTAAAACCAGTCCCAAAGCGTGAGTACCTAAACATCCGAGCTTCTCAAAACCTAAGTACTATCTCCTTACTTTGGTAAAACGCCTCAGTCCTCCAAAGGTTTCGAATAATTCGATTTTCTAACAAAAATCAATTGCGATACCGCAAAAATGTGGATCCCATCCCAAATACATAAGGTCAACGATCCTCAAGACGCTTCGATATCACCACAAAATCAATAGTGACGCATTCAAACAAAGAAATTAGTGAGTTAAGAGAAGAACTATCCTCTCTTAAAAAACGTCTCGATAAGCTCGAATCACAAAATGGCGGTTCAAGCGAAAATGATCTTTTTTTCGAGGAATTTTATCTTGCGTTCGAAAACAAGTACAGGGGTGAAAAAAGCGAGATTAAGGAAAGAACGCGTCCCTACATCGATATCTATCGCGATTTGATAAAGGACCCCAAACGTCCCGTTCTTGACCTCGGTTGCGGCCGTGGTGAATGGATAGAACTGCTAAGCGAAAACGGCTTTCCAAATACACATGGCATCGACGGAAACTCAGTCATGGTTAAGTCATGTGTCGATAGTGGTTTAAATGCCTCTCAAGCGGACATTTTCGATTATCTAGCAACTGCTCCCAACGATACCTACGGAGCCATCAGTGCGATGCACGTCATTGAGCACATCCCCTTCAAAAAGCTCATTTCACTTTTTCAAGAGGTCTACCGCTGTCTAGCACCTGGAGGAATCGCTCTTTTTGAAACGCCCAACCCGCGCAACGT
>CAWVWU010000180.1:0-7391 GCA_963933925.1 uncultured Puniceicoccaceae bacterium | reverse complement strand
AGGTCGAGGCCGAGGTCGCCGTAGGCACGTGTGCCTTCCGAAGCGAAATAGCTCGAAGTCCCGCTGAGGTCGCCCGTGATGGGAATGAGTTGGCGGTTGGCGGGCGTTACATTTTCGGTAAAGGTGGTTGCTTCGAAGTAATGAGTGGCTCGGGCTCCGATATTGGCGCTTAGTGATAATCCATTGGCGATCGGTTTGTAGAGGTCGAAGCCGTAGTAGGCGTCGGCACGGTCGCTTTCGTCTTGTTCGGTGCTAGATGTTGGGTTGTTACCTCGGAGTTTGGCTACGGATAGGTACCCGTTGTGGTAGATTCCGTGGTGTATTTGTTTGGGGAATAGGGTCGCTTTGAGTTCAGGGAGACGTTCGGTGTAGATTTGGAAATCGTTTGGAGAGGCACGTGTGAAGAGCGAGACTTGCCAGTCGTCAAAGTTGTAGTTGGCTTCGAGGTACGAATCGGGGTCTTGTACCGAGTAGCTGTGGAAGTCGCGCGTGACTTCGGTGTCGGACCAGTAGTGTACGTTGGCGACGATTGAGGCTCGTGAATTCCAGCGTTGGACGTGGGTCCATTCTGCGAAAGAGCGTTTGTCGTCGATGGCGAAGCCGCGAGCGTCGAGACCGACGAGGTCTGCGTCGTCGTCGATGTAACCCGTGCTCAGATAGCCGTTGGCGTAGGTGTCGCTATCTAGATCTCCCCAGTCGTATTGAGCAGCCGGGCCGAAAAGAATACCTCTTTTTGAGGTTGGGAGTATGTTGGCACCTAGGCGTAGGTTGTCGTTTACTGGAATGAGGAATTCGCCGCCAATGGAGGCTCCGAGGTGTCCACTGTAGTCGGCGTCGATCTTGAATATGTTGGCGTCGGCATCGAGTGGTTGAGAAATGCTTGGAAGGATGAGGAAGGGAAGATTGCCGAGGTTGAAGGCCAGCTTTTTGCCTTTGACTATGTTTTGGTCGATAATGGACAGTTCGTCGGCTTTGGCTCGGAATAGGAAGGTGCCTGGTTCTCCCGGAAAGAAGTTGATGCCTACGAAACGAAAATTGTTTGGATCGCCCTCCAGGGCACTGCCTTCTACGTAGTATCGTCCGTTACCTGCTCTAAACTCACCGACCCGAACGTAGTTGTTTGCGGGGTCGTAGTAGATCGTTTCGGCGATGAGGCGAAGGTCTTTTTGAGTAAATGCGACATTTCCCGAAGCGGTTGCGGCACCCGTCTCGTTGCTGTAGCGGATAGTGTCGGCTGAGAGCAAGTAGAGTCCGTAGCGTAGTTTCGCCCCGTCGGTGGCGACGATTTCGTTCGTTTCTTGGTCGAAAGAAACGGGACCGTCTGCTGTGAGCTCGAAGCCGTCCTCTTGAGGATCTTGGGCAGAGGAAAATGCTCCTATAAAAAGGAGGGCGAGTAGAGTGGAAATGAATCGTGTGTGGCGATTTCTCATAAAAAGGCTATCGTCTAGAGTTAGCGAATGCGGGAAGCAAGGCATTTGCTTGTTTTTGAGAGGGCGGAGACACGGGGGAATAGGCTCGGTTTCATCTTTGTGGTTATAGGGGTATAAGTTGTACAATTCCCTCTTCTGCTGCGATTTAGTCAATTACGCGACTTGCCTTTTAGTCGGTCACTTGCAAATTATGTGACCCATATGCTAATCGCCAAAACCGACCTAAAGCGTTTTACGGATTCGACAATAAATTGTCCGCATGATTTTCTCGGCATGCATCCGGTCAAAAAAGGTTCTAAGCGTGGACTTGTTGTTCGTGCTTACCTTAGCAATGCGGAGACCTGTGAAGTGGTTGATATCTCAAGCCCTGAGGGTAAGAGGTATCCGCTAGAGAAAATTGACGAAAACGGGTTTTTCGAAGGATTTTTAGCCGATCGTAAAGAGGTATTCCCTTATCGTTTGAGAGTGAATTCCAAAAACTTGGAGATTCGTCAATTTTACGATCCATATCGATTTATGCCTACTTTGGGTGAGGATGACTTATATCTCTTCAATCAAGGTAACGAGTTGAATGCTTACGAAAAATTCGGAGCACGCGTGTTAGAGATGGATGGCGTACCGGGAGTCGCATTTTCCGTTTGGGCACCCTCGGCGAAGCGGGTTTCCGTAGTGGGTGATTTTAACGGTTGGGACGGACGTTATCACCCAATGAGAGCATTGGGATCCAGTGGAGTTTGGGAGTTGTTTATTCCAGGACTCACAGTTGGTAGCGTGTACAAGTATGAGATAAAGGATCAGGGAGATAATAATCACCTGAAGACGGATCCTTATGGGGCGTACTTTGAGTCACCACCGAATAATGCTTCTATCGTATTCGATCACAGCAAATACGTTTGGAGTGACGATGATTGGATGAGTAAGCGGATCGCGCATCAGGCTCTTGATCAGCCCATGTCGGTATATGAGGTGCATCTCGGTTCGTGGAAGCGCAAGTGGAATGAAGATAACAGGAATTTGACCTATCGAGAATTGGCGACGGAACTTGCCGATTATATCGTAGACCAGGGCTATACTCATATCGAGTTAATGCCCGTGGCCGAGCATCCGTTTGATGGATCATGGGGCTACCAGGTAACTGGTTTTTTCGCCCCCACTCAACGTTTTGGCAATCCTGACGATTTTAAATTTTTCGTGGATGCGATGCACCAACGTGGCATTGGCATTATCGTAGACTGGGTTCCGGCTCACTTCCCACGTGATGCGTTTGCGTTGGCATTATTCGATGGATCACATCTCTATGAGCACGAGGATCCTCGCCAAGGAGCTCATATGGATTGGGGAACTTTGATCTTCAATTACGGACGTCATGAAGTTAGGAACTTTCTCGTTTCAAATGCTTTGTGTTGGTTAGACCGTTTCCATATCGATGGATTGAGAGTCGATGCGGTGGCGTCGATGTTGTATTTGGATTATTCTCGTGAAGAGGGTGAATGGATCCCGAATCAGTACGGTGGTAATGAAAATTTGGAGGCGATCGCATTTTTGAAGCAGTTTAATAGTGCGGTACACGATCGTTATCCCGGTGTTCTGACTATTGCGGAAGAATCGACTTCTTTTGGTGGTGTAACTGCATCACCTGAAAACAATGGGCTTGGGTTCGATATCAAGTGGAACATGGGCTGGATGCACGATAATTTGAGTTACTTCGCAAAAGACTCGATCTATCGAAAGCACCACCAAAGCCAGTTAACTTTCGGGATGCTGTATCAGTATGCGGAAAAGTTTATCACTGTGTTCTCTCATGACGAAGTCGCACATGGGAAAGGCTCGATGTTGATGAAGATGGGTGCTGGGACGATTTCGGACAAGGCTCAGACGTTGCGTTCACTTTACGGTCACATGTGGGGCTATCCCGGTAAGAAGCTTATCTTTATGGGGGCGGAATTTGGTCAAGCGGAGGAGTGGAATTTTGCGACTCAGCTGCAATGGCATTTGAATGATTTTAAGGATCATTCAGGGATTGCGACTCTTGTTAAGGATTTGAACCGGATCTACGTGAACGAGCCTGCACTGGCGGAAACGGATTTTGATCCTGAAGGGTTCCGTTGGATCGCGTGTTGGGATAGTGCTGCCAGTGTGATCAGTTATTTGAGAACATCGTCTGATGGCTTTAATAAGATTCTCGTGGTTTGTCACTTTACTCCGCTTACGCGTGAAAACTATCGAATCGGTGTGCCTGAGGCAGGAACATGGAAGGAAATCCTCAATACGAATTCCGAGTTCTACGGCGGCGATAATGATGGCAATGGTTATGGAATAAAAACTGAGCCGATCGAATTTGATAGTTGTGCTCAGTCGGCCGAATTTAAACTACCGCCGAATACCACTTTGTTCTTCAAGTGGGAAGGAAAGTAGGAAATTTTTAGAAGACCGCTCTTGCAAGAGCGGTCTTTTTTTTGAATTAAAGTGTAACCTCATTTTCCCACCCCGTGTAGCTTCGAATCGATGGTAAAGATCATAGAAACGGATAAGCTCTGTAAGACCTACGGTGCTTATCGTGCCTTGGACGCAGTAAGCCTCAGTCTCGATGCCGGGCCAATTGGCTTGTTGGGGCCGAATGGGGCAGGGAAATCGACATTGATCAAGTGCCTATTGCAGTTGGAAAAGAAGGATTCGGGAAACGTTAATCTCTTAGGGGAGGACCTCGATGTGGCGGGGCGTGAGACGCGCAAACGCGTGGGCTACGCACCAGAGCGGGATTGTCATATTCCGGGAATGGCAGGCTGTGAGTATGTGACCTACTGTGCCCAGCTCTCGGGCTTACCGTTTGAGGCGGCTCGACAGAGAACGCACGAAATGCTCGATTTTGTAGGGATGGGGCAGGAGCGTTATAGAAAGGTTGATACCTATTCCACGGGGATGAAGCAGCGGGTGAAGATCGCTCAGGCATTGGTGCATGATCCCGAAGTCGTTTTCTTGGATGAACCAACCAATGGTTTAGATCCGAAGGGACAGGCTCTTATTTTGGATCTGATAGAGCGAATTTGGAAGGAAGCTGGTGTTTCGGTCGTGTTCTCGTCTCACCTTTTGCATGATGTGGATAGGATTTGCGAGCAGGTGGTGATCATTTCTCAGGGTAGAGTGTTGGTTCAGGATTCGATCGCGTCGTTGAAGAAGAAACGTCGACCGGAGGCGGAGATTGTTCTGCTGCGTGGTCGAGAAGAGGCGACTCGTGCTTTCGAAGCCCAAGGATGGACGTTCGATGATTTGGCGAATGGCAATTTAAAGGTGACGCATGGTCACGATTCTTTGGGGCCGTTGATTGGTGTCTTAAAGGAAGTCGGTGTTACCCCTCTAGAGATCAAGGCGAGCCCAAATGCTTTGAACGAACTTTTCGTGCAAGCGTTACGTGAGGGAGGAGCTAATGTCGAAGCTTGACGGTGGTTATAGGCGTTGGACGGGCCGTCCAACCGGGATTTGGCAGCGTCGGTGGGTTATCACGAGCGTTGGCCTCAAGCTGTGCCTAGAGTCGAAGTTACTGCGTGGTGTGATCGGCATCGTTTGGAGTTCGACATTGTTTTTTATGGGAGTCCTGTTTTTCACAGGACAGCTGACCAGTCCAGATAGCACTTTGATCTCATTTGTGGGGGAACGGTTGGGGGATTCTTTTCTCCAGTTGGCTAATGGTTTGGCATCTTGGGTTCTTTTGTATCCTGAATTATGTGTCGATGGTGTTTTTCGTGTGATTTATTATGTGGCCTGCCAAATCTATTTGTTGGGCTCGTTTATGGCGATCGCTCTATTTGTGGCGAAGCTAATAGCTCATGATTTAGCGAGTCAGGCTATTGTGATTTATAACTCTAAGGCTCTGAGTCGGTTCGATTATTTTATCGGGAAGTTCGGGATCGTATTTTTACTTCTTGGTGCCATTTGGTTGGTGCCCATCTTATCTCTTTGGACTTTTGGGAATATGATGTCTCCCGATTGGACGTTTTTTGTTTATAGTTTTAAGGCCTTGTTGAAGGCGTTATCGGTGGCTGCTGTGTCGATGGTTTCACTCTCTCTAGCGGCAATGGCGGTGTCAGCTCTTGCACGACGAACGAGTGTGGCTGTTTCTTTGTGGGTGTTGATTTGGATACTTAGTGGCTTGGTTGGGATGACCGCAAAGGTCGTGTATTCGGCAGGCGGCTATATTAGTTTGATGGCGTGCTTGAAGGATTTTATTTGGGCTAGTTTTCGTCTCGATCTGGTGTGGGAGAATGCGACGAATATGCTGCCGTTTTTCAATCTGATCCTGAAGGATGTTCCTCGTGATTTTCCAGAAGAGCTTTCTTTGGGTCCGGCTGGTGTAGTCGTGCCATTGGCTTGCCTCGTTTTATACGGAGCGGTTTCTTGCCTAATTCTTAAATTGAGGACGAAGTCGCAATGAGTGTCGTGGTACGAGCAGAGAATCTAAGTTGTTTCTATGGAATAGTGATGGGGGTGAATAACGTGTCTTTCGATATCGAATCGGGGATTACAGGATTGGTTGGTCCCAATGGAGCCGGAAAGAGTACATTGATCCGTTTGATGACCGGTCAAATCGCTCCGTCTTCGGGGACGTTGACGGTTTTTGGCGAGTCGCCTCGAAATAATTCTAATACGTTGTCTCGAATCGGTTATTGTCCTGAGCACGAGCATGTACCCAATCAACTGAAACCTGTCGATTGGCTACGATCTCTTGCATCGTTGTCGGGTATTCGGTGGCGGGAAACAAAGCTTCGTAGTGAGGAAGCTTTGGATCTTGTCGGTTTGGATCGAAAGGATTGGGGGAAGCGCCTTGGGTCCTATTCCAAAGGGATGAAACAACGTGTGAAGCTGGCTCAGGCTATATTGCATCGGCCCGATTTGGTGATATTGGATGAGCCTATGAATGGACTTGATCCGATGGGGCGTAAGGAGATCACTGATGTGCTTGTGAAGTTGCGTCGCAACGGGACGGACGTGATTATCTCGAGCCATATTTTGCATGAGTTGGAGACGTTGTGCGGTAACTTTTTGATGATTAATTGGGGGCGTGCTTTGGCCTCTGGAAGTCAGAGTGCGATCAAGGCGGATGTTGATAATTGGTCGGAACAGGCTGTAATTTGTTCAAGTGCACCCGAGGTCGTCGCAAAGCGACTTGGTGAATTAGGACAACTCAAAGGGTATCTCATTGAGGATGACGATTTGATCGTTTGGTTGAGTGAACCCGAAACGTTCTACACAAATTGGATGGATTATCTGGGTGATTGTCCGGTGGAAATTTATGAACTCAGAAATCAGACTAAGTCGTTGTCGAGTATCTTCGAAAGGGTGACACAATGAAAGCTGTAGAAGATGAGGTGAAAGGCGTTTCTAGCGTGAGTTCTTGGGTCGATGCCATAAGAAGTATAATGTTCCTGGTGTGGTGCCAGTCTGTGAGTACTCGGAAGGTGCTCATGTATATTGTGTACGGAAGTGCAGTCTTTCTGGGGTCCTATTTTTTGGTGTTAAATGGTGAATCATCTCAGTTCGAAGGGTGGTTTTTTGAGATGATCCTATTTCGTGCGATACCATTGCTCGCGTTGGCTTTGAGCGGTGAATTATTGAGGAATGAGATTAGAGATGGGACGATTGAGTACTTGTGGACTCGACCTGCGAGTCGGAGCCAATTGTTGGTGAGCTTTTTTAGTGCTGCATTTTTTAAATCATTGGTCTGTGGAATCGTGCTTTTGGTCGTCGTTTTTTTTGCGGGATTACTTAAGGGCTCGGAGCCTGAATTTGGCTTTTTGCTAGGAGGCGTCTTTGCGTTGTTTTTCTCAGCCTTGGCGTTTTGTGCAGGGGGAACCTTACTCGCGGCATTGACCGGTAAGTATATGGTGTGGGGAGTGATCTACGGAGTAGTAATCGAACAATAAAGGGCGCTTCTCAGCTTGCTGAGCATTCGCCCATGGTTGAACA
>CAWVWU010000179.1:0-7396 GCA_963933925.1 uncultured Puniceicoccaceae bacterium | reverse complement strand
TTTTGAAACCGCGTACCGAGGAATGTAATGACGACACTTGAGGATCGTCGAGACGAAACATGGACGCGAATTTTTCTTTAGTTTGAGTCGTCTTGGCTGACATTTTGTCCGAGATTTGTTTCCGTCTATTTATCAATCATAAGCTCATCTGAAGTGATTTTTTAGATTAGGATCAAAAGAACTGTATTTATCTGAGCACTAATATATTTTGTTAATAGTTGGTCGGTTTTTATGAAACTGGTGAGTACAATCATTAATTTAGAGCTGAGTTGGGTTTGGGGTATCTCCGTAGACACTTAGGGGGTCGAATGCTTTATCGTCTTCGATAAAGGTGAGTTCTCTGGTTTGCGCTATTTCGCCGAGCTCGACTTTGCGGTAGAAGCAGGATCTGTATCCAACGTGACAAGAAGCTTCTTCACCACCAGCGGTGGGGGTTGCGAGTTCGACTTCGAGGATGACGCAGTCTTGATCGTCGTCGATGAGAGCGCGTTGTACGTTTTGAGTCATTCCCGACGTTTCGCCTTTCTTCCAGAGTTTTTGTCGTGAGCGCGACCAGTAGTGGGCCAAACCTGTCTCTAGTGTCGCTTCGAGAGCTTCTGCGTTCATAAATGCGAACATAAGGATTTCTTTCGATGTGGCGTGCTGGGTGACGCAGGGAATTAAGCCGTCCTTATCGAACTTGGGAGCTAATTGATGACCTTCTTCAACTTGCTGTACTGATTCTCGTTTTGCGAATTTCATATAGAATTATTGCAACAGAATTGCATTAAGATAATGACTTGTTGCAAGGTATTTGCATTAATATCAAGCTTTATTGCAAAATGTTTGCGTTTGGTTGGACTCTGAAGGAGCATTCGAGTCGATGGAACGTGAGCGCAAGATCAGCCTGAAAGAACGGCGAGACAATATCCTCGATCTGATGAAAGAGGCTGGTATGCGGTTGACGAACGTCCGTCGAGAAATGTTAACTTTGTTGTTTGAGGAGGAAGCTTATGCGCTTTCCACCGAGGAGATTCATTCTCGATTCACAGAGAGCTCGCCCGATCTGGTGACCGTTTATCGAAATATCGAGTCATTAATAAAAATTGGAGTTTTGGATTGTCTTGCTGATAGCAAGGGACCTTCGCGTTATCGTTTGGTTGAAAGTAATGGGACGAAGCTTAAGATTTCTTGTCGTGATTGCCATTCAACGGCGGTGGACTCTTCGCCGATGCTATCTCAGTTGGAGAACGTAGCTCGTGAGCTTGGGTACCATAAGCTTCAGGCGAATTTAGAGATAACTGGTTATTGCGAAGATTGCTCGGAAAAGCACTCGGAGGATTGAGCGTTTGAATTGGATGGGTGTGGTTGGAGGGTACCACGGATTTGTTTTCGCTTAGCTACGCCGTGACAAGTGAACGCGAAGTATTGGTAGGATGTTGGGGATTTTTTTGAACCGCCAATGAATGCTAATTGATTGCGGGCTTCGGGGATAAACCGCGAGGAATGCAGCGGAGATGGCGAAGTAATGTACACTAATTTACGCTAATATTTCTAATCGCTGGAGGGTGCTGTGGCGATTGAGGCCTATTCTATTATTGAGGGGAGGAGAGATGGAAGGACTTGAGTCGGGATTCGATGGCTTGGCGGTTTAGGTCTATGCCGATGAAGACGATTTCTTGGCGGCGGTCACCGGTTTTTCGATCCCATTTTTGCCAGACTTCGGGAGGGATTTGGGAGCGGTCTTTGGTGCCTTCTTTTATCTGGGCGTGCATCCATTTGCTGAGATAGTCGAAGCGGAGGGAGTCTCCGGCGAGGGAGAGGAAGCCAGCGTTGTCGGGTTCGCGGTCGGTCCAGGCGAAGCCTTTGGCACGGAGGAGACCGGGAATGCTGCTTCTGAGGTAGGCGATGAGTTTGTCGTGGCTAATGGGTTCTCGTGATCGGTAGACAAAGACCGTAAGGCCGAAGTCGCCGTGATCATGGGAAGGGGCGGCGGGGCTCTGGTCCGTAGTGGTGGAGCGGTATTCTTTTGCGATTTCTAGATCGCAGCGTGAACTCTTGAAGGCGGTGGCGGGGTTGAATCGTTCGTTGTCGAGTAGTTGCTCGATCTCAATTTGGCCTTCTTGGGTGGCGATGATTTCTGCCGAAGGAGTGAGGGCTGCGAGGGCACTTTGGGAGCGCTTGAGGGAGGCTTCGTCGGCGAGGTCGGTTTTGTTGAGGATAATGACACTGGCAGATTCGACCTGCAGGGTGAGGAGCTCGCTGAGGGGGCGTCGAGGATCGGAGAGCAGGAGCTGGGAGCGGCGGATTGGTTGGTAGGTCTCTTGGACTTTTTTTATCCACCACTGGGCGTCGATGACGGTCACTAGATTGGAAATACGGACGAAGTTTTCTACGGATACGCCTTCTTCGTTTGGAGTGGTAAGACTGGATATGATACGATGGGGCTCCGCGATTCCTGTTGCTTCGACAATGATGCAATCGGGTTTTCGGTTGGCGAGATTGATGATGGCTTCGTTGAAGGCTTCTTTGATGCCGCAGCAGATACAGCCGTTGTTGAGTTCTAGGACATTGTCGGCTGAGCCTGAATCGACTTGTGCGACGTCCTTGACGAGGGCTGCGTCGATATTGACTTCGCCGACGTCGTTGACGAGGACCGCGATGCGGCGGCCGTTGGCGTTCTGGAGGAGGTGGTTGAGGACGGTCGTTTTGCCCGCACCGAGAAAGCCGCTAAGGATGATGAGGGGGATGCGTTTGTCGTTGGAGTCGCTTCCTGTTGGGGAATCTGGGCGGTTGTGTGCCTTCATTAGTGAAGATTCGTGAAGGAGGGGAGTAGGGGCAAGGGATTTGTATTTTTATGGGGGGTGGAGACAGATATCTTGAATGGGTAGATGGGAAGAACCGCTAATGTACGCGTACTGAGGCTGAAAGCCGACACTTGAGGAGCGTGCGAGCGACGGTTGTGTTTGGTGAGGCACGTCAGCCTTTGGCCGACCGGAAGTAAATGGCTGAAGAGCTGAAGGCTGATGTATAAGAATTGAGAAAAGGGGTGACTCGTCAGGGTGATCAGCAACAGGTGTTTACGGTGGTTTAGGTTGTTGAGGAATTGTCCGGATCGCATTCGGACCTACAACTAGGGAATCCTTTGGATAATAAAAAGGTCGTTTGCAGGGATTGCAAACGACCGGGGGTGGATACGAGTTTTAGAAATTGGTTTGGTTAATCGATCACAGTTCCAATGTGTCTTGTTCAATGGTAGGAATTGGCACTACTGAACTCGGCGGGTCTTCTTTGATGTGCATTGGGGGTTTGGAAACTTTTCGTGAGAAGTCGAGTTCGCGGTCTTGGACGATGCGGTCGCAGATCTTTTCGATGTGGAGTTTTAGCCACATGGAGGTGTTTCCGTCGCCGGTGTAGCGGGCGGGGCCGTAGGCGTGGATTCGGTTGGTTTGGAGGAGGCGATCGTTTTGGGCGAATTCTTTGGCGTTGCCCGGTTTGTAGACGGCATAGGCCATTCCTCCGAATTTGCGTACTACTGAAAAGCTCGGGACGTCACTGGGGCCATCTGCGATGTAGATCATATTATTGAAGGGAATGCGCCGGTCGTCGGTGTCCATCTTGGCGTTGACGTCGATGGAGTCGTTTCTGTTGGAGCCTTTGTTGATTTCGAAGAGGGCGCGGGTTTTGGTCGTGTTGTCGACCATGACTCCGATTTGACTGATTTCGAGATCGGTTTCGATGGTGAGCTCGTCTTGGGAGAGGAAGCCCGGTTGGAGCGGGGCTTCGATAAACTCACATCCCCAGACGCCGTCGATGAAAGGGGCTATTTTGCTGCCGCGGATCATTTGGGCGAGGCCGGTACTGACGACGTAATGCTCAAGCTCGATGCCGTGTTTTACGTATTCGGGGGTGCTCTGGGCGTGGTCGCGTAGATCTTGGAAGAATTTTGGGAGGCCTTCGTAGAATTCGATTTCTGCACCGAGTTCAGCGAGGCGGGCGTTGTTGAGGCCCTTCATCTTTCCTGCTTTGACGTAAGTGAGGATGTGGTTGAGGTAGACGCTTTCCCCTGAAACGGTGTAGCCGCGTTCTTTATAATGCTCGGCCATGGTGTTGACCTCTTTCCAGAACGTGTGTTCGTCGATCTCGTAGTGTTCGAAGATCGGCTGCTGCATGTAGCCGGGGATTAGTGTCTTGTCGAAATCCCAAACGATTGCGATTTTGTTCTGTGTGTACAGCGTTTGCGACATAGCTTGATAGATCAAATTCCTCCGTTTTAGCGTAAAAGCGCAGGGTGAAATGTAGGAAAGCTTTACTTTTCGATTATTCAATCTGCAAATGCTCTGCTTCGCGTTTGATCTGCGCGGAATGTAAAATTTTCAAATGCCATGGCGACTATAATTCCAGATATTACACCGTTTAGAAAACGCGTCGAAGAAATCGACGAGATGATGAACAATCCGGATTTCTTTAACGATGGGCGGCGTTCGGCTGCGATTGGTCGCGAGCATATGAAGCTGAGGCAGTTGTTGGTGGATTTCGCGGCTTTGGAAAAGGCTCAGAATGATCTCGCTGATAACCAGGAAATGCTGATGGACTCAAGCGGCGATGCTGAGTTGAAGGAGATGGCTGAGGCGGAAATTCCTGAAATAGAGGAGACCATCAATACTTATGAGCAGAAGATCCTCGTTGCGATGATTCCTCCTGAGGAGTCAGATTCGCGCAATACGATTGTGGAAATTCGAGCGGGTGCGGGTGGAGACGAAGCGTCTTTGTTTGCGGGTGACTTATACCGCATGTATATCCGTTATGCGGAGACTCGTGGGTGGTCCATCGAGCTGATGAGTACCAGCATGAGCGGTATGAACGGTTTTAAGGAAGTGTCGTTTATGATCCGTGGGGTGGACGTGTATAAGGAGATCAAGTTTGAGAGTGGCGTTCACCGTGTGCAACGTGTGCCCGAAACGGAATCTCAAGGACGCGTCCATACATCGACAGTCACAGTGGCGGTTTTGCCAGAGGCGGAAGATGTCGATGTCGAGATCGATCCAGGCGATTTAGAAATTACAACCTGTCGTGCAAGTGGAGCGGGTGGTCAGCACGTCAATACGACGGATTCGGCTATTCAAATCGTCCACAAGCCAACGGGTATCATGGTCACATGTGCCGATGAGCGTTCTCAGATCAAGAATCGTGCGAAGGCGATGAAGGTCCTTTACGCACGTATGTTGGGTGCGAAGAAGGAGGAGGAGCGTGCTAAGTATGCGGCTCACCGTCGCGACCAGATCGGGACAGGTGACCGAAGTGAGCGAATTCGTACCTATAATTTCCCACAGAGCCGTTTGTCTGATCACCGTATTGGCCTGACGATTCATAGCCTGACTCAGGTGATGGAAGGTGAAATCCAAGAAGTGCTGGATGCTTTGGCAAAGGCGGATTACAACCTGAAGATCGATGCATTGTTGGAGAACGCCAATAAAGCGGTTCAATCGTAGTTGGTTGGATGGCAGAGGTTTTGACAGTTCTGGAGGTCGTGACGCGTAGTGCGTCATTTCTTGAAAAGAAGGGGATCGAGAGTGCACGGCTCAATGCTGAGCTATTGATTGCGGGTGCAGTTGGCTTAAAGCGGATGGAGCTGTATGTGCAGTTTGATCGGCCGCTGACCGAAGAAGAGTTGGCGGTAATGCGTGCTTATGTCGCTCGTCGTGGGAAGCGTGAACCTCTTCAGTATATTTTGGGCGAAGCGGCCTTTCATGATCTTACCTTGAAGGTCGATCCACGTGTTTTGATTCCTAGGCCGGAGACTGAGCTTTTGGTTGAGAAAATTGTCGATTCGTATTCTGACAATGGCTTGCCCTTGAAGATTCTAGACTTGGGGACGGGGAGTGGGGCGATTGCCTTGTCTTTGGCATTTTATTTTCCGCAGGCAACGATCATTGCCGTGGATGCGAGTGAAGATGCTCTTGAGGTTGCTCGCGAGAACGCAGTTTTAAATGGATTGGCGAACCGAGTCGATTTTCGACAGTCGAATTGGTACGAGGCGATTGATAAAGAATCAGAGCATTTTGATCTGATCGTTTCGAACCCACCTTATTTGACAGACGATGAGATGGTTTCGGCCGAGCCGGAGGTTCGAGAATTCGAGCCGGAATCGGCCTTAGTTGCTCCGAATAAGGGACTCCAGGACTTGGAGACCATTATCGCGGGTGCTCGTGGATTGCTTAACCCCGAGGGAGTTCTTTGGTTGGAAACCGGAATCGACCAACGAGCTGCACTTTTAGAACAGTGCGAACAGGCCGGCTATGCATCGAGCGAAGGGCTCGATGATTTTAGCGGTCGAGAGCGTTTTATACGCACCTCCTTATAGTTTTGCTCCCGGATCGACTAATTCGAATCGGTTTTTAAAGGCAATCGGGCTGGCAACTTCGACCCACTCTGAAGGATTGGGTGATTGGTCGATGGCATCTACCATGATGCGTAAGGTTTCGCGCAGTTGAATGTCGAAAGGAGGAACGTCTTCTTTTTCTTCTTCTTCGTCCTCGATTGTGGCGGCAACTTCAGTTGATTCTTCGGTGGCTTCGTCAGTTGAAGACTCTTCGCTTGGGGCATCCACGTCAGCTACGACTTCAGTCGCATCTTCTTCGATGACGTCCTCTTTGTCCTCGACCGCGGCAACGACTTCTTCCTCTTCTTCGGGAACTTCAACACCATCGAGAGTGAATTCGATTTCCTCAAAGTTTAGGATAGCGAGTTGGCGTTGTGCGTCTTCCATTTCATCAATAAATGCTTTTTCAGTCTCTTTGAGACTTTTGCGTGTCTCGAGGTTTACAGAAATTTCGGTGCGTTCTTCGCGTTCTTTATACCAGTCGAGGCGCTTGTTGAGGAATTGAAATTCTTCTAATTGGTTGCGGCGTACTTCGCTCTCAGCGAGGAGCTCTTCGACGAAAGTCTTTTTTAGATTCATTTCGGAGAAGCGAGCTGGCTTTACGAAATCCCATGAGAGGGCGTTGGGAAGTTCTGCTTCGCCCTCGGCAAATATTTCATCGATTGAAGGGATTCTGATATCAGATGATACTCCTTTTCGTTGTGTTGAGAATCCGTTGGGAAGATAGAATTTTTGGATAGTGAGCTTGGTCGCCCCCGCTTTTTCGTCGGTATTGAAAGCGTTGATCACGTAGTTTTCTAGTGAGATAACCGTTTGTACGGTTCCTTTTCCGTGGGTGCTGTCATTTCCGATTACGATCGCACGTCCATAGTTTTGGAGGGCTCCTGCTACGATTTCCGAGGCGGATGCACTGTAGCGATTTGTGAGAACAGCGAGAGGGCCAGTGTAGATTACTTTGGGATTGCGGTCTGATTTAGCAGATACGCGTCCATAGGGCTCCTTTACTTGGACAACCGGACCACGATCGATGAAGAG
>CAWVWU010000178.1:0-7405 GCA_963933925.1 uncultured Puniceicoccaceae bacterium | reverse complement strand
GCTTTGAATAGCTCGCGGTCTTCACCCTTTTCGATGGCGGCGGACTTGGCTCCGATCATTTCGACGCCGTGCTCGTGGAGAATCCCAGCTTTTTCGAGCTCAAGCGATAGATTGAGAGCAGTCTGTCCCCCGAGAGTTGGGAGGAGAGCGTCTGGCTTCTCTTTGGCGATAATCTTCTCGAGTGCCTCTAATGTGAGGGGTTCGATGTAAGTCACATCCGCGAACTCAGGGTCCGTCATGATGGTCGCTGGATTACTGTTTACGAGTACGACTTTATAGCCCTCTTCTTTCAGGGCTTTACAGGCTTGTGTGCCGGAATAGTCGAATTCGCAAGCTTGACCTATGACGATAGGCCCTGCTCCAATGATCAGAATAGATTCGATGTCGGTCCGCTTTGGCATGGTAGAATTGTTCTTTTTCCCATAGCCATAGCGGCTAGGGTAAGGGTGAAAAGAAGCGATTCTTTATTGATGGCAAGCGGAATTCGGCGCTTGTTTCGTCTGTGGACAAAAAAAGCGCTCTTTAACAGCTATTTTGTCAGATTTAGCTTCGCTGAAGCTCTATTAAGAGCGTTCATCAATTGATCTACCTTGAAGGGCTTTGTTAGAAAGTCGAAGGCACCATGTTTGAGAGATTCCATGGCATTGTCCACGTTGGCGAATCCTGACATCATAATAACGATTACATTGGGATCGATCGCCTTGATTTGTTTCAAAAGTTCGGTGCCGCCCATGGGTTGCATACTGATGTCAGTGAGAACTATATCGTGACGTTTCTCGCCAAATTTAGCGAGGGCTTCTTCGCCTGAGGAGGCGAAATCAGTTTCGTGACCGAAAGGTTGGATGATGGCGTCCAACATCTCTTGGATGGACTCCATATCGTCTACGATTAGGATGGATTGCATAACTGGTTGTTGCTGAAAAAAGTGGGATGTGGGTTGTCTAGCCTGCTGCGACGTTGCCCATTTCGAAAATCGGGAGGAACATCGCCATAACGATGCCGCCGACTACGACACCGAGAAACACGATCAATAAAGGCTCAATGAGAGAGGTAAGCGATGAGATAATTGCTTCGGTCTCTGTATCGTAGAAGTCGGCGATCTTGTTCATCATGCCGTCAACGTTACCCGTTTGTTCCCCAGCCTTGGCCATGTGCTTCATCATTGGGGGAAAAAATGCGATGCGTTTTAAGGTGTCTGAAACTTGTCCCCCCTCGGAGATGCTCTTAGAGATTGCCTTACAGGCGTCTTCGATTTGAGTTTTTCCACTACTCGTGGCAACGATTTCGAGACAGCGTAGGATTGGGACGCCGCTTCGAAGTAATGTCGCGTAGGTACGGCAAAACCGAGAGAGCGTAATTTTTTTAACGAGATTTCCAAAAATGGGGGCGTTGATAACGATTTGATCCTGAACGCGTCTTCCTTTGGGAGTTTTTGCGAAATGGCCCCATGCCTTAAATGCGATGAATCCGCCAATCAATACGTAATGGACGTTTCCTTTAAGCCAATCGCTGAGATCGATAAGAAATTGGGTCGGGGCGGGAAGTTCTTTTCCGAAATCCGCAAACATGTCGGCAAATACGGGGATTACGAAGATCAGAAGTACGGCGACGAGGATAAATGCGAGAGCGATAACTGCGACCGGGTAGGTCATGGCGGATTTGACCTTTTTGGTGAGTTTGTGGGTCGATTCGAAGTATTCGGCCACCTTCATAAGAATCTCGCAGAGGCCACCACTGGCTTCACCCGCCTCTACCATTGAAACGAAGAGGTTATTAAAGGCTCTCGGGTATTTCGCACAGGCGGAAGAGAAGCTATTTCCCTGTGATACATCGGAACGTACCTCACGGATAATGATGCAGAAAATGGGGTCTTCTGTTTGTTCTTGAAGAGCTTCGAGGGCAGAGACTAAGGGCAGACCTGCTTCTAACATAGACGCAAGTTGCTGTGTAAATGTCGTCAGCGTTTCGAGTTTTACCTTATATTTCTTAGCCTTCTTCTCGTAGGCCTTGGTTTTAGCTAGCCGCTGAGATTCCCAAAAACCGACATTCTGCTTCTTGTCCTTGTGACGTAGATTCGTTTTTGCTGCGCTGGACGATGATTTTGAGGTGACTAATGGCATTGTAACCTCTTATTCGTCTTTTTACTTCGAAACTTTTCAGGAAATTGAGGATGATTTTACGGAATTGGCCTTTTTATCGATTCCTTTGTATTTCGGAACGGGATTTTTGGGAGATTTGGGTGCTTGTGACCCTTTTTTTGGTCATTTTGTGAAAATTGACTCAAAGAGCGGTAAAGCTTTCTCCTTGATGTACCGAATGATATTCACTCTGATGAGGGTTTTACCCTCGCTGGTTTCACTTGTGTTATGGAGTGGGAGATGGCGAATCATCGGAATATTATCTATCTCTTAATTATGATGTACTTTAGACAATTGGCGAACTTGAGCGTAGCCTGTATCGCTCTTCTATTTTGTGGCTGTGAAACCACTGAAAATACTACGAACCAAGTCGCGGAAGCGGCAGCACGTTCCTACGAATTAATATTCATTGAGGGAGATGTTGTAGGAATTGAATTTCCCGGAGCCCCTAGCCTTAACACGCAACAAACGATCCGTAGAGACGGGAAAATTTCGCTTACGATGGTGGGTGAAGTGAGTGTTGCGGGTGAGACTCCCACTCAAGTTGAAAAGAAGCTTTTGGAACTCTACGGCGACCAGATCGTAACGAAAGAAGTCACCGTTAAGGTGATCACTTCAAATTTCACTATATATGTAAATGGTGCGGTTATGAGTCCTGGGAAGCAGCAATCGAACCGAGCATTGACTGCGATGGACGCGATCATGGAAGCAGGTGGCTTTGATTTTACTCGAGCGAATGCGAAAGCTGTTGTTATAACGCGCCGTGAGAATGGAAAATACGTTAATTACAAGTTGGATTTGAAGGCCGTTCTCGAAGGTAAGGATAGTGAGATGTTCTACCTTCGTCCTTTTGATATAGTTAACGTTCCAGAAAAATTGACCATTTGGTAGAGCGATTTCGCTATATACACTAATTTAAACGAATATTTATGATAGCACTACTCGGGAGCACGGGGTACGTGGGAAAACTTTTCCACGCTCATCTAGAAGAAAAAGGAATTGCGGTCCTTCCCATTAGCGGACGCCAGTTTCATCTCAATCGAAAGGCGGAAATGGTCAGTTTGTTGAAAGACAATTCTGTAACCTTTTTGGTTAATTGTGCAGGTTATACTGGGAAACCCAATGTAGATGCCTGCGAGCTCGATCGTGCTAATTGTTTGGATGGTAATGCTGTATTACCGGGAGCTATTCGTGAAATCTGTACTGAGGTCGGCATTGGCTGGGGGCATGTCTCCAGTGGGTGTATCTTTGGTGGCGAGCGTCCAGGTGGCGGTGGTTGGCGTGAAGACGACGCCCCTAACTTTTCGTTCCGCAAACCTCCCTGCTCCTTTTACAGTGGCACTAAAGCTTTAGGCGAAGAAGTTTTGGGTTATAGCGAAGTCAGTCGCGGCGAAGGCGAATGGCCGGCATGGGAACACGAATCTGAGCCAGAAGGCTATGTGTGGAGATTACGCATACCCTTTGATGAAAATGATAGTCCGCGAAACTATTTGAGCAAGGTACAGCGCTACGAAAATTTGCTCCAGGCACGTAATTCATTGAGCCAATTGGATGACTTTATTACAGCTTGTTGGGAATGCGTTGAAAAGAAGGTCCCTTATGGGATCTATAACGTAACGAATCCAGGTTCGGTAACGACGTCGGATGTTGTTGAGCTCATCGTCAAAAATGGTGTGAACAAAAAGGATTACAAATTCTTCGATAATGAAGAGGATTTTATGGCGAAAGCCGCAAAAACTCCTCGTTCGAATTGTGTATTGGATACATCAAAATTGGAGAGTGTTGGCATCAAAATGAGACCAGTCCTTGAGGCTCTGGATTACTCATTGAAGAACTGGCAGCTTGAATCCTAAGTCCAGTATGTTTTCCAAAATGCAGAACGAATTTTCGTTCTGCATCACTGTTTTATAACGGAACCAATTCTACACATATTATGAAATCACTACTTGTTACTGGAGGTTGCGGCTTTATCGGCTCAAACTTTGTAAGACTTTTATTGTCGGATGACGCTAAGCTTTTAAGGCAAGGCGGATTTGATCTTTTGATTAACTTGGACTCTTTGACTTACGCGGGTAATCCGGCGAATTTAAAGGATCTTGAGTCGAGCTCTTCCTATAAATTTGTGCATGGGAGTATCGAGGATTCGGAGCTTCTTGCGGGATTGTTTAAGGAGAATAACATTTTGAATGTCACTCATTTCGCGGCAGAGAGTCATGTGGATCGTTCGATTGATAGTCCTGAACCCTTTATTCAGACAAATGTAGTGGGGACATTGAGACTTCTCGAGGCAGCACGTTTTCATTGGAGCTCTCTTGAGGGTGATGAAAAGGAATCGTTCCGTTTTTTGCACGTTTCAACGGATGAGGTCTATGGCTCTCTTTCCAAGGATGATCCTGCATTCTGCGAAACGACTCCTTATGCTCCGAATAGTCCGTATTCGGCTTCGAAGGCTTCAAGCGATTTTCTTGTTAGAGCGTACTTCCATACCTATGGGATGCCTGTGGTTACAACGAATTGTTCGAACAACTACGGTCCCTATCAATTTCCAGAGAAATTGATTCCTTTGGTAATGTTAAATGCCCTCGAAGGGAAAGCGTTGCCAATTTATGGTGACGGTAAGAATATTCGTGATTGGCTCTATGTAGGCGATCATTGTACTGGGATCTGGGCAGCCTTGAATGAAGGAAAGCTTGGCGAGACGTATTGTATCGGAGGACGCAGTGAAATGGAGAATATCCAAATCGTACGTCGTATATGCGGTATCTTAGATGGGCTGAGGCCCGTTGCAGATAATCCAAAGATTAAGGATGACTCTGTTGCCAAGTATGAGGACTTGATTACTTACGTTAAGGATCGTCCGGGTCATGATCGTCGCTATGCGATTAATTCTGACCGCATGCAAAATGAGCTTGGCTGGGAGCCTGCGGAGACATTCGAGTCAGGTATTGAGAAGACGGTAAAGTGGTATCTGGATAATCAAGAATGGAGCCGCGATATTACCGATGGAAATTACGCTCGGGAGCGTTTGGGCAATAGTTAATATGAAAAGTTCTTCAAATAGAAAAGGAATCGTCCTCGCTGGGGGATCGGGTACCCGTCTTTATCCTTGTACGATTGCGGTATCAAAGCAGTTGATGCCGATTTATGATAAACCGATGATCTATTATCCGATTTCTCTGCTGATGCTGGCAGGGATTAAGGAGATCTTGATTATCTCGACACCTCAGGATACGCCGTTGTTCGAGCGTTTACTCGGCGATGGATCACAGTTTGGGGTTGAGTTTACTTACGCTGTTCAAGCTTCTCCCGATGGGCTCGCACAAGCTTTCCTTATCGGTGAAGAGTTTTTGGCGGGGGCTCCCGCTGCACTTGTGTTGGGTGATAACTTGTTCTTTGGACACGAGTTGGTAAAAACATTGCAGGCGGCTGATGCTAACCTTAGTGGGTCGACTATTTTCGGTTATCAAGTGGCAGATCCTACGGCATATGGTGTTGTCGAGTTTGCGGCGGATGGGAAGGTTCTCTCTATCGAAGAGAAACCAACTGAACCGAAATCTAACTACGCGGTACCAGGTCTATATTTCTATGATAAGGATGTCGTTGAGCTTGCGAAACAGATCAAGCCTTCTCCTCGTGGAGAGTTGGAGATTACCGATTTGAATCGACTTTATCTTGAACGAGAATCCCTTCGAGTTGAGTTGCTTGGTCGCGGTACCGCATGGTTGGATACTGGGACTCATAAGAACTTAATGGAAGCGGGCCAGTTCGTTCAAGTGATCGAAGAGCGTCAAGGACTCAAGATGGCTTGTTTAGAGGGAATCGGTTATGAGAATGGTTGGATTAGTCGTGATGCTTTGGCTAAGCGTGTCGAATTTCTTGGGAAGACAAGTTATGCGACCTACCTAAAGCGACTTTTGGATGCTTAGTTCCCTGAACGTATAATTAAAAAAAATAAAGAGGCCTATCGCAAATGCGGTAGGCCTTTTTTAGTTTGAATCGCAACAGGGTTCATTCCCCGAATCGTTTGATTGCCGTGATGCCTCGTTTCGGTTTATCCGAGATCAACGCAGTCGACAGCTTGCTGCGGGGTGCTAAACAGAGGGCGTTTAGATTGTTCTTCGTCGCATTGGCGAAAAACGAAGAAGTGTTAATGAAGCGAGCAAGAGAAGAGCTGTGTTGGCAGACGCTGATACTGAAAAGGACTGTCCATCGTTGATTGTTCCAAAAGAACTGAGTGAGGGGGCAGCCCATGTGAAGTCACTAGATTTAGATCCGGATCCGATGAGTTGAAGTGAGTTCCCTGCGGGAGTACTTCCTGATTCGTGTTGAAGGATGTCTATGCTAGTGACTCCGTTTGCGATTCCGCCGTTTCCGATATGAGTCCCTTCGTACGACAGAAATTGGATTAAGAAATTGGATCCATTGCCCAAGGCGATTCCGTCGGCACCTCCGTTTTGGATACTTCCGTCGTTTGGGCTGAAAGAAAGGGTGCCAAAACCGTTTTTCAGGTCAGGAATAATCCCGGTGAGAGTGATATCGTCGTAAACGGTTCCGTTTGCTCCATTGTATAACTCGATCAGGTATCCATCTAAGTTCGTGCCTGACTTTCCGGCGATTTCTATGAATTCGTTTTCGTCAGCTCCTCCATTGTCGTAGTGAATTTCATTAATCCACACGCTGGCTGCGTTTAGTACATTCGGTATTAAAGAGACGAGGGCACAGTAGAGCCACACTCTTAAAGAGGTAGAATAATTCATGAGAGTTGGAATCGAGGGTTATTGGGGTACCTAGAGATACCTTCGTAAAAGAACAGTAAATAACTAAGTGGTGTTGCTTGTTTGTCAATTCCGATTTCTCTAAACCGAATTACCGAATTACCGAATTACCGAATTACCGAATTACCGAGTTTTACAGGGCAAGAAATCTTCATAAAGCCATATGTCTTTAATGAAGTCAGAGTGCCCCTCGATGTGTTTTCGAAAACTGACTATTGTTGAGTACATATTGAGGCCGGCTTTTTTTGGCCGAATAAATCAGGGGCAGATGTTTCCAGTATCAGTGTGGGCACAAAAAATCCTATCAGAACCTGATTATTGGGTTCGATAGGATTTAGAAAGAAGGAGGATGTGCCTATTATTCGACGGTAACTGATTTTGCCAAGTTACGCGGTTTGTCGACGTCGCATCCTCTCAAGTTTGCGATGTGATAGGAGAGGAGTTGCATTGGAATACTGGCGAGAACCGGTAGGATCGAGCGATGGCAATCTG
>CAWVWU010000177.1:0-7425 GCA_963933925.1 uncultured Puniceicoccaceae bacterium | reverse complement strand
TGCTGCGATGGGAGGCATCGCCTGTACCAAGTATTTTGTCCAATGGTTGGGTGATTTTTCAAGTAATGTAGGCTCGAAAAGCGTAGTTGGAATAAGCGGTTTTAAGGGTATTCTAAACGCCCAGGATCGCGATGCGCGTGAAGCCAGTCTATTGCAGGAAAGTGGGTACTCATTGGAATGTATAGCCAGTGCAGATACGAAATTGCGAATTAGGAATTTTTTGGACAAACGAAAGAAATGAACGATAGGGATCAGAAAGAAGCAGCATTGGCTGGCTTGAGGATATTGGATTTTTCCCATGTTTACCAGGGGCCTGTGGGAACGCAGATGCTCGCGGACTACGGAGCGGATGTCATCAAAGTCGAAAGACCAGGATATGGGGATTGGAGTCGAGCTTGGGGACCGTTCGTTAAGGGCGTTTCGCTGCCCTTTGCCAACTTAAACCGCAACAAGCGTTCTCTCGCCGTTAACCTGAAGTCGGAATCTGGCAAGAAGATGGTTCATCGTCTGGTTGAGAAGGCGGATATCGTGGTTCATAATTTTCGTAAGGGAGTGATGGAGAAGAACGGATTGGGCTACGAGGAAGTCAAGGCGATCAATCCTTCTATCGTCTATGCCTGGAGCAGCGGATGGGGCGACAATGGACCCTACGCGGACAGTGGCCGAGGCGGGCATGACATGATGGCTCGGGCTGAAGGTGGTTGGTTTATCGATACAGGAGACGGAAAGGCCCCGATTCCAGGAGGAGTGAGTATCGATTACTGTGCAGGTATGAATTTGATGACGGCGATATTGATGGCGCTGTATCATCGCGAAAAGACAGGAACAGGGCAGTTGGTCACTACCGATTTGCTTAGCGTCGCTTTTCACGCCCACGCCTGGGAGGGTGCGACTGAATTAAATGCGGACAAGATCGATGCACCCGCGGCGGTGGGCGGAACGGAAGCGGCTATTCTAAAGGCATTTCTGACTGCCGATGGAGCGATCGAGATATCGCCTGTATTTTCTGACAACGCCTTGCGTGACATATCTACAGCGATGGGCCTGGGTGATCTTTCCCTTGATCCACGCTTTAATACAGAGACCCTTCAGATCGCAAACGGCATAGAGCTGAATTCCATTCTGGCAGAGCGATTCAAAGAGAAGAGTACCGCTCAATGGATAGAGGAACTTGAGCCTAGGGGAGTCTTATGTGCCCGTGTAAACACCTTCGCCGAGGCTCGAGATGATCCTCAAATCAAGGCGAACAATATGGTTCTCGAAATGAACCACGAGCGGGCGGGACCTCTAAAGATGCTAGGGGTTCCCGTGAGGCTTCACGGTACACCTATGAGCTTGCGACACACGCCACCGAACCTAGGTGAGCATTCGCGTGAAATTGCAGAGGAACTTGGCTATACCGCGGAAAAGGTTTCCGAGATGATTGAATCAGGTGCCTTGCAATCCGATTGAATTTGAATCTTGGTTAGTAGTTGTAAATCCTTTATAGCGTTGATGACATGAGTAAATGTAATGCGGATACATATCTAAACGAATTGCTCGACCCCTATTGCAAGCTCCCCAAGGAAATCGCGCGATCGTTGAGTGAAGACGGGTATGTCGTCCTTCCTGATATGGTGGATGAAAAGACCTTGTCCGTGGTGCGTTCCGCGTTTGATGAAATTGTTGAAATGGAGGGCAGAGACGCGGCTCGTGAGCACCATCAGGAAGCGGGTACCCACCGGATTGCAAACCTTGTAAATAAGGGTCGCATATTTGAAACGGCTTGGTGCCATCCGCTGATCCTTTCATGCTGTTTGCACATGTTCGGAAGGCCATTTAAGATCAGCTCTTGCAATGGGCGAGAGGCACTTTTGGGAGGTGGACATCAGCCATTGCACAGCGACTGGAAAGGCGAAAGAGGTTCCATTGACAGTGCCCATTCGTGCAATGCTCTTTGGGCCGTCGACGATCTTACAGAAGAAAATGGAGCGCCGCGACTGGTGCCGGGAAGTCATAGAAGGGCGGGTCCTCCTGAGGCGTTTATAGAAGACCCAAGCGTAACTCATCCGGATGAGATTGTGGCGGTGGTTCCCGCTGGGTCCGTGGTCATGATCAATGCCCACACCTGGCATGGAGGAACGACCAATCGTTCGGGTGAGCGGAGGCGGGTATTGCACGCGTACTACACCGCCCGCGAGCACGATCAGCAACAGGATCAGCGAAAGTGGGCTAAGGATGAAACTCGCGAATGGCTCAGCGAGGAGCAGGGTTGGCTCCTAGATATCGATTGAGAAGGGTCATTTGGTAGCGGGCGATCTTCGAGCGCACATCGTTACAGCTGTCATGTGGACGCTCGGAGCTTGAATTGAATCGGACTTTTTCTAATGAGCTCTTTTCGGTAGTGTTTCCCCTTCGTACCAATCACTGAGAATGGTGAGGACTTTCGTGTGATTGGGAAGGCCCATAATGTTACGCTCTATCATTGAGGACATCAGCTCGATTGCGGAAAAGCCGATTTCCTGCTCGTTGCGGATGACACCTGAGACGGGTTCGTTTTCAGGATTCGCGTTGAGCGAGCATCTTCCGATGCTGCGCGGTATCGCCTTCTTGAATCGGTTTAGGATTTCGCTGTAACTCATCAGTCCCAATTTCGTGATACCGGTTTGGCTGTTTTGAATGATCACGTCCGGTTGATGTTTCCAAAACCATTTTTCGTAACTAGAAATGGGGGTGATGGTTCAATGAGTGAAAAGCAGAGAAAGTTAGTTGATGCTCAGGGGCTCTTAATCGCTTTATTTGATGAGGATAGCCGCCCGTCGCTTCGATGGGTAAGGCAAATGCAGGCTCAAAGAAGGATACCGTATTTAAAAATAGGGCACTTGGTATTTTTCGATATTGACGAGGTAAGGGATTCGCTTGCTAAGAATTGCTTAGTCAATCGAAGATAGCATCGGGAATAGGCGAAAAATCGACACCGATCATCGAGATCTTGGGCCAAAACTGCCGACAATGCTCCGACTTCAAACTCTCTCGAGATCTGGTTCCTCGTAGCGACCGTTTCGCTTGGCGAGATTTGAGGGCAATTGTTTATCTTTGGGGACGATTCTCCAAAAATCATCGGCGTCCCTCTCGGTTATCAGGTCGAGGTAGTGCTTGCGGATAATACTCTCTGAATTTCCCGCTTGTAGTGATGCGTCACCAATGGATTTGAAGGCACCAACTGTCATCGAAATGAAGGTATGGCGAAGCACATTGTGCATGAGTTTGTATTTTTTGCGAATGAGGCTGCGGGCGAATTTCTTCCAAGTCTTCCCGTCCGAGCTTAGGTAGAAACACAGGTGTTCCTTTTCGTTGACGATTTTTGGGTGGACTCGATTGCTTTGCCAACCTTCCAGTTCTTTTGCCCTTAAGCGAACGGCTTGTCCCCGTTGGTAGAATACGGGACTCCAGGGAAAGTCTTTGGGTGAAAATTTTTCCGATGGGTGAAGGGGCGGGTTGCCCTTGCGAAGCCCGATACCAGAATCTCCTGCGAGAATGCCGGCTTCGGCTCCCGATTCGATTTCAAGTTCGACGTTAATCTGATAAGATCGATTTGTGTGGCGAAGCCTTAGAACGACGCCATTGGAAGGCGAGTCGCCATGAGCATCGATGACGAGCTTACCATTGCCGATGCTGAGGCGATCCAATTGGTCATTTGGGATTGCCCATTGGAATCCCAGTTTATTGCCGCTGAAGTCATCTGATTGAGAGATTCCATGGCCGACGTTTTCACCGCTAGGCTTGGGAATGAGACTGCCCGCACTGTATTCGTCGAGAATGACAAGCCAACCGTTGTCGGTCCATTCGACCGGAAGGAGAAGCGTTCGGCGGTCCAGACTTTTATTGTGGCTGTCAATGCCGTGGTAGAAGGCCCACCATGTTCCGTCGTGGTGTTCTATGAGAGTTGCGTGACCTTGGGTCCACCAGCGTTCATCCATGCTTGAAGTATGAATGAGAGGATTGTGTGGTGAGTCTTCCCAAGGGCCGAGGGGACCTCGGGAACGCTCGACTGCTGCCATGTGAGCAGTTGCAGGTCCTCGTGTTCCACCTAGAGCGGAAGTCATATAGTAGTAGCCGTCTCTGTAGATTATCTTTGGGGACTCGAGGCACCAGCACTCGACATCCCAGCTCTCTGGATACGGCCAGCCATCGTATTTGTCGTTCATGAGTTCTCCGACGGTGGAGAGTCCGTCTGGATTGATTTCGATGACATGACCCTTTTCAAAGTATAGATAACGTTGTCCATCTTGAGCCAATGCGTGTCCGGGATCGATAACTCCTTTGATGTTGAGATCGATTGCTTCTGACCACGGGCCGTCTGGGGCCTTGGCATGAAAGACATAGTTGGCAAAGGAGCGTGTTCCGTCGCCGTGGTAGGTAGGGATCGTTACGTAGACGTAGAAGTGGTCTCCTACCCGTACAAGATCGGGTGCCCATGGGCTACAGTTCTTTCCCGTGAATATTTTGGATACAGGAGCCCAGTTGACCAGATTTCTCGAATGCTAGACAATCATAGCATGATGGGTGCCTTTGCTGTGAACCATGTAGTAGTCTTGGTCGACGCGAATGACGGAGGGATCGGCAAGGTTGCCCGAGATGATCGGGTTTTGGTAGTAGCCATTGCCTAGATCGGCAATGTGCTGCCTTTCCGAGAGGACTTGGTCTGATCGAGATGGAAAGGCCGCAGTGGAGCTACTTGCACAAGCAAGTAAAACGACGCCTGCGACAGCATAGGTCTTTATTGGATTGGTTTTCATAGAATAAGAGTTGAAGAATCAATGATCGATGACGTCGCTCCAAAGCCATGTGAGTGTATCGGGTAGAAAGGCCCCTCCGTGAGTGCTGTTGTGTTCATCGTCGGCTTCGTCCATGCGGTATTCGTATCCTTGGTACTTCAGAGAGCTCGCCATTTGCAGATTACTGATGAACCAATTGCCGTGCTCGTTATCCAAATCGTAACGGGAAGCGAGAAGGTACATTTTGATATCCTTCTTGTAGGATTTGCGAATGATGAATGGATACTCGTGATTGCGGATGATGTTGGTAAAGCTGCCGTTGTGAGACATTACTTTGTGAAAGTAGTCGGAATGCCATGCCGCTGTAAAGGCTCCCGGACCGCCGGAGGATCGACCTGCGCTGGCCCGCATTTTTCTATCCTGGCTAAGGGTGTGGGTTTTTTCGACTTGCGGCATGAGTTCCTCAGTTAGGAAACGGATCATGCGATTGCTCATTTCGCAGTATTCCCGTTGGCGAAGACTATTGGCGTAGGAATGGATCGGAGGTTCGCCGGATTGACGAAGACCGCGACGGTTATCGGAATCTTTCCCTGGTGAATCAAATTATCGAGTACGATGGATGTTTTGAATTTTCCCTCTTCGTCGAGATAGATCCAGCCGTCAAGAAACACCATGAGGGCTGCCGGTTGGGAGGCATCGTATTGGGCAGGAGTATACACCCAGTAGTCTCTTCGCGTATTGTTCCCATAGATCTCGCTTCCTTCGATTCGAAAGCGTTCGACGGACCCTCGTGGCACCCCGTCATGCCGGAATGAGTTTTCAGTAAGAGGATAAATTTCGATTTTTGATTCGCTGGCATACAGTGTCGCGAATGTCGTGAAGATTAGAAGGGTAGTGGGAATTCTAAAAGACCATCTCATAGCAATCATTTCTAGGATTGAACTGAACTATGTGCTGGAATCTACAATGCTCCGCTTGTGTGACAGTAATCTTGCTAAGATACTAAACCGCGATTCCGAGTTTTAGCATAAATCAACTATAGCCCCATCGAGCAAGACACACATACTATGTGTATTCAGACCCACTTAAATAGAGCGGAAACTTTATAAGTTGGAAATGTTCTCTATTTGTTGATGATCGAAAAGCCAGTAGGGGGTGGGAGGTGAACTTTAGATTTCACGCTCGGCTCGGGCGTGGAACAAAAGGTTCGAATCCCTGGCAAATTGTGGGGATTTGAATACTTGGTTCATTTCTCGAAATGGGTGTTGAATGAATGGTAGGAATCTCTGTCGCTGATCAATTCCCTAGCGAATTTGCGTCATCATTATTAAGTAGCAACGGGGTACATGGAACATGCCGATAATAGACTATGGGGCGAAGGCTTTAAAATTGGAAAAAGCGCTATTCGAATCGAAAACGGTTTCGAAGCGTAATAAGGATCTGCTGCAACGATTTCTGGTGAGCTACGACGTTTCGCCTGCTAGATTATCTATATTCATAGAGCGGATACGGATACTGCTCGAGATGGATGACGATGTCGAGGCGGTCTTGAAGGATAGGGATCGCATCAATCTATTATTTCGTGAATTGCGGAATAAGTACGCGCCTGCCACATGCAACACGTTCGCTAATGTTGCCATTCGTTTCGGGCGATGGCTTTTCGAAGGCGAGCTGCCAGTAGGACTGAAGGACGTTGCGAAACTAAGAAGCTCGAAGGAGAAGCGGGATTTGGATTCTTCGGATATGATTTCATGGGAAGACGGATTGATGCTGGGCGGGAAAACGATCAGCGTTCAGGTAAAGGCTATAGTCTTAACCCAGCTTGACGCTGGTTTCCGGCCTTCGGAATTTGTCGATCTAAACTATGGCGATGTATCTGTCTTGGATAGAGTGGTGGTCTTCCATGTGCGTGGAGGAAAGACCGGGAGTCGGGACGTCGTGGCGTATCGATCCGCTCCCCATTTTTTGAAATGGTATAATTCCCATCCGACCAAGAAGCCCGAGGATCCGCTTTGGGTAAGAGAGTATTTCCATTCGTCGAGAACGAATGAATACATTGTCGAGAGATACGCGTATCCAGCGATACGAAAGCGAGTCCGAAGTTTGGGATTCCGCTGCGATTTCAAGAAGCCTTTGGATTTCTACAATCTCAGGCATTCGTCGTGTGCTCTAGATAAAATCGACAATTTGCCGGTTGAACTGGCTGCGGATCGTCATGGCCATTCGGTCAAGTACTTTACGAACGTTTATGGGAGACTGAGCACTACGGACGTGATCAATCGATTCAAATTGCATTACGGAGAAAAGATATCTGAAAAGACCCTTAATCGTAATATCCTTTGCGAGCACTGCGAACATCCCAATCCGCATGAGGGAAAGATGTGCCTGCGTTGTAATGCTTCTCTGAATTCCAAAGATGCGGCAGCAGGCGCGACAGGAAAATTCAAGGAAATCCTAGAAAAGGAAACAGAAATAGATCAACGATCCAAGGACCTGAGAGATCAGCAGAATAGAATGATCGAGTTGGATACGAGAATCAAGTTGATGGATTTGTTGAGGTGGAGGCGGAAGCGACGTTGGAGTACGCTGCGAGAGGCTCCGACGCGGCTAGCGAGTTCGTCGACTCCGATTCCGGTGCAGGCTTCGTCGCGAATGAGCTGGAGGGCTT
>CAWVWU010000176.1:0-7450 GCA_963933925.1 uncultured Puniceicoccaceae bacterium | reverse complement strand
GGGACGGCATTTGAAATTTTGTCCATTGATATTGCAGACGTAGATGTTGGTGCGAATGTGGGAGCTGCGTTGCAAGAAGCACAGGCGGAGGCCAATAAGAACATGGCTCAGGCTGAAGCGGAAATCCGTCGTGCGGCTGCGGTTGCTCTCGAACAAGAAATGAAGGCCCGTGTTGAAGAAATGCGTGCTAAGGTTGTTGAGGCTGAGGCTCAAGTACCTCTTGCGATGGCGGAAGCCTTTAGAGCAGGGAACTTGGGAATCATGGATTATTACAAGATGAAGAATATCGAGTCGGATACGAAAATGCGTGATTCGATTGCAGACCCGAATGCCGATAAGACTGACGATAGTAAATAGGCTATGGATGACTTAATAGCCATTCTAGCAAAGCTCGTCCCGTTTGTTATCGCGATAATTTATTTTGTCATGAGTAAACGGGGTGGAGCTGAAGAAGAAGAGGTCAATCCTGAAGCTGCTGAGCGGACACGCCGTATCCAAGAAGAGATACGGCGTAAGATCATTGAGCGGCAGATGGGCGGATCTCCTACTCCTCGTCGGGAGAATCTCTCACCACAGACGACTGGGAATGTCGGATGGGAAGAGGATGTTGAAGAAGAGCCGGTTAGAGCGGCTCCTGTTGTTCAACGGGTTGAAGCACCCGTTGTTACTAGGGAAGCACCCGTTGAGGAATATGAACGTCGTCGCCGTGAAATCGCTGTGCAAATGAAACGTGCAGAGGAATTGCGGAAGAAGGCTCTCAACGTGATGGGAAAGACGGTATCACGACAAGGGCGCGTTGCGGTACAGTCTATATCTTCTCGGAGGAGTATTCGTGATGAGTTAATGCAGCCTCGTTCTCTGCGTCGGGCGGTTGTCTTAAGAGAAATCTTGGATACTCCGGTTGGAATGCGTTAGTCCTCTGAGGTGGAATTGTGAGTTTTTCTAGCTTATAAAATTCGATGAAAGTAGAAGTGTTTTCGATTTGCGATGCGGCGACGGATCAGGGTGGACGCTTAAATGTTTTAGGCATTTTTGAGTCAGTCTCCGGGCCGATTCCCCCGATTTTTAGGGAGCGTTGTTCTATTGTGGTCCGTTTGCGTTTCGCAGCGGATGAGGTTGGGCAGCATCAGGTGGCACTACGCTTCTTTAATAAACAGGGGCAGCGTATTATGCCCGAGATGAAAGCTAAGTTTGCGGTGAAGATCCCTGCGAATCGGACGAGTACGGCGGTTAACTTAGTTATGAATATTAACCGTTTAAAGTTTGATAACTATGGGGATTACGAGGCAGCCTTTTTTCACGGTGGCGTGAAGGTTTCGAGTATTCCCATTTTCGTTAAGTGTAGTAGTCGCGGGCAGCCTAAGAATCGGATGAATAATTGATTGTTGGGTGAAGGAAACCGTGAAACACGTTACTGAAACAATTGCCACCTACGACTCAATTGCTAAGAATTATGGAGTTATATCTACTCCTGAGAATCGAGCATGGTTGGAGGATTCGATGCGGATATTCTCCGGCTATATGTCCGGTAAGAAAGTCTTGGTTGCCGGTTGTGGTGAAGGTCGTGACTCTCGTTACCTCAGAAGTATGGGGTTTCGAATCACATCGTTTGATTTATCGGATGGTATGCTTGAAGTCGCTCGATCGGATGATCCCAATGGGATTTACCTCAAGCATGATTTGAGAGAAATCGGAAGTGTTGGGAGGTTTGATGGTATCTGGGCGTGTGCTTGCCTCTATCATCTGACGAAAGAAGAATTTTCGATTTGTATCAACGATATCTGGAGTTCTTTGAATTCAGGAGGAGTTTTTTTCTGCAATCTAAAGATCGGAGATGGAGAGCAGTATATTGATAAACCAAGGCCGGGATATCCAGGAGGTTGTGAGGCTCAAGAAAAATTATCTGGGCGAAGGTTTTATTCCTTCTATGAGCTTCCTGAACTCGAAAGCATTTTTATCAATTTTAAATTATTGAAAAAAAGAAGAGACCTCTTGAAAGAAGGTAAAGGGGCGATGGAGTTTTGGCTGGAGAAGCCTTAGAATATCGATTTTCAACACTACTGTATTTTGAATCACTCGAGGAAACGCTTGCGTCTGATCCCGGCGATTTGAAGGAGTGGATACGAATTATTGGAGGACTCATCAATTATATCGTAAATCGGTGATACTTGTCTTCGTTTCCTTGATGAGGGAATTATGGATGGAGGATTGTTGGGATTAGGCGGTTTTTTGGCGGAATTCGGTGGGGGAGATTCCGGTTAGTTTTTTGAAGGTGTTTGAGAAGTGAGGGGCGTGGCAGAATCCGTTGAGGACGGCGACGTCTTCGATAGGCTTGGTTGTTTGGATGAGCATCGTTTTGCTCCGTTCGATTCGGATTCGAATTAGCTTTTCCCGCACTGTCGTTCTTAACGTTGTTCGGAATTTTGTTTCTAGGGTACGGCGGCTAACGCCGAGGGATTCGGAGATACTGGTGGTGGAGAGGGGGCGGTGTGCGTTGGTGTTTAGGAATTCGAGGGCTTGGAGGACCAGAGGATCGGAAATTGCTAAGGCATCGGTGCTTTTGCGCACAGTGATTCCGTCAGGTTCGATTAGGATTGGGGAACTGGGTGAGGCTTCGCCATTCATGAGTTTCTCGAGAAGGGCGGCCCCTTCGTAGCCAATTCGTTCGAGGTCGTGGTTGACGCTAGAGAGGGGGGCAATTTGATTTTCGCAAATGAGGGCGTTGTTATCGACTCCAAGGATGGCGATGTCTTCGGGAATTCTGATTTCGGCACTGAGACAAAGGTCGGAGAGCCATGCTGCGTCGTAGTCGCTCTTGCAAAATATGGCACAGGGGCGGGGGAGTTTTGATAGTTTCTTTAGTATGGCGGATCCGTCTTGGGCACGCCCGCCGTCGAGGCGGACAGGTTCTAATTCGTAATTGGCAAGGCCTTGTCTGAAGCCTTCGAATCGGGCACGACCGACTGGGTTTATGGAAAGAGCGTACCAGGCACAGTGGCGGTGGCCCATCTCTATAAAGTGATTGGCAGCGGTAATTCCGATTGCGCGGTTGTCTGCAGTGACTCGGGCGACGTCGATGTCTTCCCTCCAGGATGAGATGTCTACAGTGGGGAGCTTTGATTTCTGGATAAACTGGGCAATGCGTTGGTTGTTGTTAAGGGATGTTATAATGCCGTCGCCTTGCCAGTTGTGAGGCATTTGGAAGGTTTTGAGGATGCTGGTATTGAGGTGCCAACCATGTGCCGCGGCGTAGCGAGCGATTCCTTTGTGGGCACTATAGTCGTAGCTGCCCAATGCCATTAATACATGCTTCATTTTGGTTTTGCTTATATATGCAACAAGTTGCCAAAATGTGCAATATTAGTTGTAGGTCAAGTTCGTGGCTGAATGCCCCCCATTTCTTTTAGCCTCCCCGTTTCAAATCGACGATATCTTTAAACGTGCCACCAGCCCCTTCCGTCGTTTGTTCTGTGATATATCGAATTAGCTATAGAGCGAAGGGGGTGCTTCCTGATGATTTTGAATTGGTCGGCACGAATATAGAAAATATTAGGTATGGAAATGCTCAGAATTATTTCGGATTCTAAATCAGGACTTGCTGAATTTATCTAGATCCTAGAAAAATGCGTATTAGAGATGGACAGTGTACGTAATTGTGCTAGGTTGTTTTTAGGTAGTTAGTCGGTTTCTTGCTTTCTGTTACAGCGAGGGTTTTCTGCTAAGAAAAGAGGAATCTGCTGTGGGAAAAGATGGAGATCACTATTCTATTTTGTGGGAAGATCGTGGAACTGTATGTGAGTTTTCGGGTGATCTTAAAATAGAAGATATCGATGAAGCGAATGAGCGTCTTAGCCATGATCCGCGCTACTATAAGCACTCGTATTCGATTTGGGACTATTCGAATTCGAATCTATCGCGGGTTCACTCTGGTGATTTGATGTCTGCCGTGGCGATGGATTTGGGGGCGGCGGTTACTTTGGGAAAATTTAAGGTAGGGCTGGTTGCGGCGGATGAACATTCTCGTGATTTGTGTGAGGTTTATGTGCGCGAGAGTAAGCGGTTTCGCTCTCCGTGGACATTTAAGGTTTTCGCGTATATCGATGAAGCAAGGGCATGGGTAGAGGAATGAGGTAATCTATCTGAGGGAGGGGCGTCTGATCGGCGGATTTTCGTTTTTTGTAGAGGGAAAAGACAATCCCCGTGAACGTATGTTTGCGGGGATTTTTAGCAGTTGGAAATGATGGGTTGCAGAAAGCGAGCATGGTGGCGGTTTGGTTAAGTCGCATTCGCTAGTAATCACAAGGCAGGCAGGCAGGAGCTCAATTCTTCAAGAACAAGGAGGCGACGATGTCGCATGGATTCATGCTCTAAGGGTGGAGGGCTAATTATTTGTCTTAGAGACTGTTTAATAAGTCCGTTTCGTTCGCCTTCTCGTTCTTTTTGATTTCAAAATTCATTTCCTCACTTCATTCCTCAAGTGTCTCCGCGCATGCGGGATCGGTACAAATATAATTTCGTAGTCTCCAAAGTGACTTATTAAACAGCCTCTTATAGATCATTATAAGGTGAGGCTGCGAATTGGACGCAAAAAAAGCGACCCTTGCGAGGATCGCTTTATTTTGGATGAAAGTGATCTGAATTCTATTTCGAGTCCCTAGGACCTTTAAAGAGTTGCCAGCGCTCTTCGGTGAGGTTCTTTCGTTCTGTTTCTTGTCGTGAGAGTTTGAAAAGGAGATCTGAAAGTCTGTTAACGAATTTAAGGATGCTTGGGTCGACGGGATCGGCTTTATTGAGTGTCGCGAGGCGTCGTTCGGCACGCCGAGCTTGAGTGCGGCAGACGTGGCAGAGCGCGTTGACTTCGTTGCCTCCTGGAAGGAGGAAGTAGACGGTTTCGCTATTTAGGGTCGTTTCGATTTCGTTCATCCACTCTTCCATCCATTCGGCCGAACCGATGGGGAGGGGGATTTGTGGCTTACGCTCCGATGTGGAGGGAGTGGCCACGTGCGACATGAGATTCATCATTTCGGTTTGGATGCGACGTAGGCCCTCTTCCCAGTCGCTATCGGGTGCGAGTTTGCAACGGAGGAGTCCGATGGAGCTGTTGGCTTCGTCGAGTTCGCCGAGGCACTCGATTCGAATGTCGTCCTTGTCGACGCGTCCGCCGCCGCCGATGCCTGTTCTGCCTTTGTCGCCTGATTTTGTTGAGATGTTTCCTGCCATTTTTAGGTTGGGTGATTTAGTTGTGTTTTTTGCCCACGAAGGACACGAAATGTCACAAAGGTTTATTGGGAAATTGAATATTGAAAATGGTTTTGTGGGATTGTGATTAGTCTTGGAAGCGGTTGTCCCATTTGTGTTTGAAGCCGAGGGCGAAGGCTTTGTGGATAAGTGTTAGGAATTTGTCGTTGTCTATTGAAATTGGCAATCGGTTTAATTCGGCGGCGAAGTTTTCGAGAGGGATCTCTTTTTGGGAGATCGTTTTTGCGATGTGTGCTGCGTAAGTGAGTAGGATGTCGTGGATACAACTTTGGGGGAGGATGCCCCAGACTATTTGGTCGCGTAGATGAATGAGGGCTTGAGTGGCAGCGACTGCGATTGGGTCGTGGTTGGCGGAGAGGAAGTTGTCTTTGAAGAGTTGTTTGTGTGGTTCTTCGAGAGCGTTGCTGATTCCGTTGATAAAGGTGCCTTGGGTTTCACCGAAGCGTTGCAGGAGTGCGATGGTGGAGCGACGGTTGTCGGGGGTGAGTCCGCACTGGAGGTTGAGAGCTTCTTGGAGGGACTCTCTTACAGCGAGGGCGATGAGTTCGCCTGCTTTGGAGTGTTTGTTGGCGTCGGTATGGACGAGGTCTGTTCCGACTTGGCAGGCGATTCCAATTTGGTCGGTTCCGGTTCCTGTCGCGATCCCTGATCCGTAGCGCGAGGGGGCACTGAGTTCTTGGAGGAGAGCGGATTTGGCTTCGGTGGCGACAGTGGCGGCCACGAGGAGAGCTCCTGGCGTGAACTCTTGGCTGAGGAAAAGGAGAGTATTGATGGTTCCCGGTTTGGGGAGTTCGCCTTTAATTATGACGGCCCCTTCTTCGCTTTGGTAGTAGGAGGCGGGATCGCCGGCACGGCTGGCGTTGGTGCCGACTCCGGCGGTGGTGACGGCGATGATTTCTAGGCCTTTGAATGTGTGTCGGGCTGTGGCGGAGTTGTGCATATTGGCCGCGGTGCCGAGGCCGGCGGATCTTGTAGGGTCGATCTCTGCCTTATTTGCGATGCGTTGGTGGTAGCGTTGAGGATCGGCCACGGCGACTTCGCAGAGGTCGGTGCCAGTGTGGTTGGAAGGCTCGCAGGATTGGTGATTGTAGAGGTAGTCGAGATCTTCGCGAAGGCCACCGTTGCAGCGGCAGGTGGAAAGGACGCGATGTGGTTTGAGAAAATGAGCGTAGACGATCTTTTCTTTTCGAAAGAGATCAATGGCGTCGTAGTAGTGACCGATTTTCATGTTTTGTGATTTTTTGCCCACGGATTACTCAGATTGACACAGATGTTTATTGGGGTGTTCTAGATTCTATTTGGTTCTACTTTGAGGGATTGTAGGTCTGTAGCCAGAATGTGAATTCTTGTAGTGATTGAAAGGATTGGGTGGATTGTGGAGTGGTTACGGTCCAAGTTGGGTTTTCGCTTAGGTTGAGAGTAAATACGCTTTTTTGATTTTCGTTTGCGATGCCGTATCCGAGGCGGGCGAGGGCTCGTCGGGTCCAAGTGGCGGCTGGACCGTTACCCGTGAAATTGACGAACGCACAGGGCTCGCGGTGCATCCGGAAGGAGCCTTGTTCGATGTCCCAGTCTAGTTTCTCGCTGGCGAAGGCGTGAGCGATGGCACCGCTGAGGGCGAGTTCCTCTGGGGGAGCGCAGAGCGGTTTACCTTCGTCGTTGAAAAGCCAGAGTTGGTCGGCACAGCGGAGTGCGAGGTCGAGGTCGTGGGTGGAGAGGAGGATAGAGAGGTTTTCCGAGTGGGCGAGGTCGCGTAGGATGCGCATGAGTTCGACGCGACGGGTCAAATCGAGGAATGCTGTGGGCTCGTCGAGAAGCATGATAGGAGCTTCTTGGGCGAGGGCGCGGGCGATCATTACTTTTTGGCGTTCGCCGTCGCTGAGTTCGCCGACGTGGCGATGGGCGAGGTCTTGACTGCTGACAGCAGAGAGGGCCCAGTCGATCTTTTCCCGATCGAGAGTGCTGAGCGTGCCTGCCCAATTGGTATGTGGGTGTCGGCCGAGAGCAACGAGTGAGTAGACACTGAGCATGCCGATGGACATGGAGTCAGTGAGTACGACACTGATTTCGCGGGCACGTTCTCGAGGGCTGAGTGTTCCCAAGGGACAGTTGTTGATGCGGATGGTACCTGAAAGCGGTTGGGTCATGCCGCTTAGGGCACGTATGAGAGTGGACTTTCCGGCTCCGTTGG
>CAWVWU010000175.1:0-7539 GCA_963933925.1 uncultured Puniceicoccaceae bacterium | reverse complement strand
GGAGAAACGGCGTTCGATGGAGCCTTGTCCGGAGGTTTGGCTGAGGAGGACGTAGCCTGCGATCATGCCATTGAGTTGGCCTTGGTGGGTTTCGCCGTCGAGGAGTTCGACGCTGTCGATGGCTTTGGTGTTTGTGGTGAATGTGAGGAGGGCGGCGAGCAGGAGGGAGAAAAAGGTGGTGTTGCGGGAGAGGTGTGTGTGGGCGAAATGTTGTCGCCGTGGTCCTGGAGTGGGGAGTGTGGCGTTCATGGTTGGGGGGGGGAGAGAGTTGGGAGTTGGGTTTGAGACTTTTTTAGGAGTGCTTGGATTTTGAGGTAGTGTTCGTTGGCTGCGAAGCGTTCTTGTTTTAGGAAGTCGCGACAGGTGCGTTCGGCACTGGTGGGGTCGCCTATTTCTAAGAAGAGCTGGGCGGAGGCTAGGTAGCTGTTGGAGGCGAGCTTTTCGTAGGCAGGGTAGAGCGTGTAGATCCTTTGGTGGTAGATGATGGCTTCCTCGTTTTTGTCTTGGAGTGCGGAGCTGTTGGCGAGACCGGATAGGGCGGTGGCCTTGTGGAGGCCGCGGGCCCAGCGTAGTGCGAGGATGGATTGGTAGATCTCGGTGGCTTGGAGGTGTTCGCCGGTTTTGAGGAGGATGTCGCCTTTGAGGAGGAGGGCGTCGAGGTAGAAGGGGGCTTGGTAGGAACTCGGGGAAATGAGGTCGAGCCAGGCTAGAGTGGTGAGAGAGTCATTTTTTCGTTCTGCTTGGAGAGCGTAGCCGTAGTGAGCAAACGGTTTGTATTCGCTGTTTGGGTAACGGATGAGGAGGTCGTCGAGGAAGTCGTTGGCTTGTTCGGAGTGGATCTCGGCGAGTTTTAGTCCGACGTGTGCGAGGCATTCTTCGGGGAGATCGCTTCGTTCATAGCGGCTGGCCATGTCGAGGATTATGACTTCGCTTTGGTAAGGTTTTTTTGCGGCTTGGAGTTGTCGTGCGGTGGCGAGTTTGATTCGTGATTCTAGGGTGGGGTGGTCGTTGGCGGTTTGGAGAGTGTCGTTTAGGAAGGTGGTGTATCGGGGGTGGTTTGAGAGTTCTTGGATACAGTCAGAAAATCCGGTGGCTTGGGGGTTGTTTCCTATCTTTTCGAGGGCTTGCTTGAGTTTTGCGAAGGCACGGTCGGGGGCGTCGGTCTGGCGATAGAGTGCGATTTGGGCTTGGTAGGCTTGTGAGGCGAGGTGAATGGGAGCTGTCTCGGCGTAGGAGTCGAGGGTGCTGAGGGCTGTGCGCGGTTCGTCGAGTTCGGTGTAGCAGCGGGCGGTTTCGAGAGTGGCGTGGTGGTAGGGCTCTGTTTGGTCGGAGCTGACCTTGGAGTAGGCTTTGATGGCTTCGGTGTAGTCGCCTTGTTGGAGACGTGCGTCGCCGAGGAGGAGGGCGACTTCGTTTTCGCGTTCGTGTTGTTTGTGTTCTTTGAGGTAGGTTTTGCAGGTGTTTTCGGTCGCTTGGATGTCGCGTAGGGCGAATTGGGTACAGGCGATTCGGTAGAGGAGTTCTGCTTGGTGGCGGGGTTGGGTGAGAGTTTTTTGGATCGTTGTGAAGTGGGCGAGGGCTTGGGGGAAGTCTGCTTCAAAGAAATGGGTGAGGCCTTGCCAGATGGCGGCGTTTGGGGCGAGTGGACTATCGGCGTGGTCGCTTTGGATACGGATGAAGTCTTTGCGGGCTTCGGTGTAGCGGCTTAGACTGGCGTGGCAGAAGGCACGGTTGAAGAGGGCGGGGGCGGTGAGTTTGGACGTTTCTGGGTGGTCGATTAGACCGTCGAAGGCGAGGATGGCGTCTTCGGTTTGGTCTTCCTCCATGAGGATGTTTCCTAGGAGGTAGAGGGTGTGAAGACTTTCGGTTTGGTCGGGGAATTTTTTGAGGTAGTCCTTGGCGATGATGATCGCTTCGGGGAGGAGGTTAGCTTCGCGGGCGGCGGCGATCCAGAGGTATTGGGCTTGTGAGGCTGTTTTTGGGTCGGCGTGGCTGGCGAGGCGTTCGAAGATGAGCCAGGCTTCGCGAGGGCGGTTTGCGGCGAGGTAGGCTTGTCCTCTGCGGATTTGGAGGGGGGCAGAGTAGTCGGCGGCTTCTTCGAGGCTGGTGAGTTGGTGTTCGAGGGATTGGATGATCTGTCGGTAAAATTCGTCCCAGAGGCTTGTCTGAAGTTTGAGGGTACGTCGGCGTTCGGTGTAGCGTTGCTTGAGGGCTTTGAGCTTTTCTTGTTGGCGGGCTACGAGGGTGGCCTTGGGGAGGACCAGTTGGTAGGCCTTGATGGCGTCTGCGGGGCGTTGGTTAGCGAGGAGGTGGTCGCCGATCTCGATGGCGGCGAAACTGAGCATGGCCAGTTCCGGCATGGCGTCCGTTTTCCATTGGTGTTCGAGGAGGAGGGGGCTGGCTTGGTCGAAGTGGCCTGCGTTGATGGCGTGGTGAATGGCGGCGAGACGGGCTTGGGTTTTGGTGCGTTCGGCTCGCTCTCCGGTAGTGAGGGAGATGAGAAGAGTGATGGCGTCTTGGGTCTTGCCGGCTTCGACCAGTAGGGAGGCTTCTTGGATGCCGGCTATCGCTTGGAGGGAAGGGGATTGGGTGTTGGCTCGGAAGTTGGAGAATTGCTCGATGGCGGTTTGGATTTTGCCTTGGCGTTTGTAGGCGAGTGCGAGAGAGAACTGGGAAAAGGTTTTTTGGGAGTAGTTGTCTGCGTAGTCGTCGAGGAAGAGTTCGAACGCGGCGATACTTTGCTCATGGAATCCGGCCTTTAGGGCGGCGTAGCCGGTGAGGGGGAGGAGCTTGCGAGGGAGTTGTCCGTTTTGCCAATTGGAGTCTTCTTCGTAAAGGGATTGGACTTTGCCGTATGCGGTGGCGGCGGTGGCGTATTGTCCTTGGGAGAAGGCTTGGGTTCCTTGGTCGATGAGGCCGGTTAGGGTGGCGTATTCGATGTTGGGAGGTGCTTGGGAAAAGGCTGAAGCAGCGAGGCTCCAGGCAGCAAGGAATAAGGCCGACATTCTAGCAGGTCGGAATGGATGGAGTTGGATTTTTGCGGGGCTGGATTGCACGGGCAATCAGAGCATCATGGATAATGTGCTTTGACGGTCGTTGATCTCGAATCGGCAGTCATCGACAAAAGAAGCGAGGTCGAGGCGATCGATAGAAAGTTGTTTGAGGGACCACTCGATGTTTTTGGGGAGTTTTGCGTCGGGGTCGAAGCCGCGAATTTGACTCGGGATCCATTGGGCGAATACGAGGATCGCGGTGGTTCTCACGTAGCTGGTAGTAAGAGTGGGCTCACGGAGATTTTTAATCGGATTCCAGATCCCAGGGTCGAACTGCCAATTTTTGAGGAGTTCGTAGCCTGCTCTTACGTGTGAGATGTTGAGGGATTCGCGTTCGAAGGTGGCGAGGTCTTGGTCGCCAGCCGCTTCGACGATGTTGAAGACTTTGGAGATTTTCTCGTAGTAGACGTTGATCGCGAGCTTTCCGATTTCAGAGAGAAGTCCTGCGAGGTAGGGGGTATCGGGATCGGCCCCGACGCGTTTGGCGATGGTTTCGGCACAGGCGGCGGTTTCAATGCAACGATCTGTATAGGCACTTGCGGTAATGCCATAGCAGGGGAGGGCTTGGTAAAAGCAGTCTTGCTCAACCATGGTGTTGAGGACGCCTTGTACTTCTTTGAAGCCGATGCGGCTAATGGCGGCTTCGAGGTTGTTAACCTGTACGGTCGATCCGTAGTAGGCACTGTTGGAGATTCTGAGGATGTGAGCGGATATCCCGGGATCGAGTTTTACGAGGGAGGCGATATAGTCCAAGGCAGCGTTTTCGTCTGAGACCAATTTTTCGAGACGTGAAAATACCTTGGGACTCGCAGGCAGGAGCGATGCGAACTCTAAGAGGAGCGGAAGAGAAATTTTTTCTATGGGATCTGGTTCCATGGTGTGGGAATGTCTGCGGTCATTGTAAAATAGTCCGGAGAACCCTATTGTTTGTAGTATGAGGGCACGGGTATCCAGTAAATTCGATTGAGGGTTTTACTGAGAGGAGCTGATCAGATGGACATAGATTGGAATGGGGGCTCTCGGAAACTCCTGGGGCGAAAGGATAGGTTTCTTCGCTTTGCTCATTCAGTCCTCCGGACTCTTGCTTCGTATGCCCCTTCTTCACTCGCGGAGCTCGTTTCGTCGAACCTTTTTTCGGAACTCATCTTTTCGCTCGAGACGTCCTCAGGCGAAAAACTCTTTTTACGGAATCGATCATCTTTCCAGAAGGAAAAATGGTCGGGGCGAAAGGATTCGAACCTTCGACCTCCTGGTCCCAAACCAGGCGCTCTACCAGGCTAAGCTACGCCCCGTAAAAAGAAGGGCTTACTGATTACGAATTTCGATCTCTGTCAAGATTTTCTTGAAAAATTCCGAATAAGTTCTGTCATTCGTGGGGAAGAGCCGCTGAAGGTACATTTTATCAAGGCACTCGAAATTAACATTATATCACTTCTCGCAGCAAAATGGACCCAATTACATCCGCCGAACTCGATTCTCCTTCCAAAACACCGCTTTTCCTTGGGATTGCGGCGATACTGCTTGCGGTAACGGGACTGGTGCTCGCTTGGATGGGATTTTCCAAGGCGAATGATCTGGAGGCTCAGTTGCTGGCGTTGAGCTCTCCGTCTGAAGCATTGGCGGCAGCTGAAGAAAAGATTGATGGGAATACAGGGGAGTTGAGCCGCGTGGCTTCTGGTGTGTCGACCTTGCGTTCGGAGGTGAGTCAGATTTTGAAGAGTGTTCAGTCCGATATTCAATCGGTTAAGAAGAATGTGCGTTCCAATGCGATGCAGGCTGGGATGGCGATGAAGAAGGTTGAAGAACTGGAGGCGAAAGGTGTGAAGGTTGCAGCGGCTCCTAAGAAGCCTGCACCCGTTCGTGCTAACAAGGCTTCGCCTGCTCCATCAACTGCTAACTCAAGCACTGCATCGTCAACAAAGCCCGTGGCGACCGCTGGTCAAAAGGAATATAAGATTCAGAGTGGCGATAGTTTTAGTAAAGTGGCGTCTCGTTTTAAAGTAAACTTGGAGGATATTCTAAAGGCGAATCCTGGAGTTGATCCCGGTCGTTTGCAGATCGGGCAAACAATTATTATTCCTGTCGCGAAATAGGGAGGTCTCACTGTTTGCTATGGCAGAGCTAGAAAAAAAATCGTCTGAGCACGAGGTACACCATTGGGAGACGCTATCGGAATCTAGTCTTGTTGAGACACCGATCTTTTCGCTGAAGTCGAAACGTTGTCGTCATCCGAAACGCGGGTCGGAGGGTGATTTTTATGTGATCGAGTCGAATGATTGGGTAAATGTTCTTCCGATCACGGTGGATCATCAGGTTATTTTGGTGAACCAATATCGATTCGGAGTTGAATGCGAGTCTTGGGAGCTTCCTGGGGGAGTGATCGATGACGGCGAGAATGATCCGGTGGAAGCTGGTTTGCGCGAGTTGCGCGAGGAGACGGGTTACACGTCGAAGTCGGCCGAGTTGATGCAGAGTATCCGCCCTAATCCGGCGATACAGAATAATTTTTGTCACCTGGTGGTGGCTCGAAACTGTGTTTTGAGTGAGCAGATTAAATGGGATGAGCATGAGGAGATTTCGATGAAGCTCGTTCCGATTGAGGAGGTCTTCGAGATGGCGTTTCGCGGTGAGATCTTTCATTCGCTGAGCGTGACGGCGTTGTTTTTCTATTATCCTGAGTTGCAGAAGTTGAAAGCCCGTCGTCGAGAGGGGTAGCTTCGGTTTTCGTATGGCTGGGTTATTCGTCGCTTTAGAGGATGCTGGTAAGGCGAGCGTAAAAGAGTTGGGGGCGTTGTATGCGAGGTATTGCGAGGACGTGGGGTTTTCTTTTGAGATCGTGGAGGCCGTGGCGAGTGGTTCAAAGCTCTTGGAGCGTGGTGGGGCGTGGTTGCTTGAAAAGTGGGTTGAAGAAGGGGGAGGACTGAATTCTGAAGAATGTGGTTTGTTGGCTTCTTGTTTCGATGGCTTTACTTCATGGGAGGGCAGGTACTATTTGTGTCGGCTCTTTTGTGTGGAAGGAATGGCGGCGTTGATTGGGATTGAAGAGGTCGAATTCTTTTTGAGGGAGAGTTGTTCCGATAAGGTACCTTTTGTTAGGGCATGTGCACTTTCTGCGTATTGTCGGCTCGGAAGAGACCATCTACGGTATTTGGCTGAGGCAAAAGAGATGGTGCGGAATGCGAAAGACACGGAACAGGCTAAATCGGTCTTGTCGCGGCTACGTCATATCGATTCGATTTTGAAACTAGATGAGTAGATTTAATACGGTGATGAATAAATGCTTATCATAGTGATTCTGTGTGATTTAGGGATGATTCCTAATTGACCTCGATCGCGGTGGTTAGTAACTGTTCTTTCCTGTTTTTTCCCCTCTGATATTGGCGGTGTGTCTGTGACAGGAAATTGTTTATAAATTCGTTCCGATGAATATCCTCAAAGCGTTATTTAAGTCGTCGATCGGTAAGAAGGTCATCATGGCAGTCACGGGTCTAATCCTGTTTGGCTTTGTCATTGGCCACCTGGTCGGTAATTTGCAGATCTTCTCTCCACCAGAGAAAATAAATGCCTATGCGCACTTATTGCAGAGCTTAGGCCCTGCTCTATGGGCGATCCGTGCCTTCTTGCTCTTGTCAGTAGGACTTCATATATGGATGGCGGTTTTGCTTGTTTTAGAAAACAGGGCGGCTCGACCTAAGAGTTTCGCGAAGCAGCGTACGCTCAAGGCATCCTATGCGTCGCGGACGATGCGTTACAGCGGTTTGATCGTTTTGGCGTTTCTCGTGTACCATATTCTACACTTCACAACTAAGAGCACTCATGGTGCTGAGGCGTATCCGATGACTCTTCTTCACGGAGAGTCTGTAATCGACGTCCACAGCATGATGGTTCTCGGTTTTCAAAACCAGTTGGTGGCGATCTTCTACTTGGTGGCGATCGCTCTACTGAGCTGGCATTTGAGCCACGGCTTCTCAAGCATGTTTCAATCGATCGGGATTCGTTCCCGTGCGATGTCGAAGTGTTTGAACAGGCTCGCATTGGTCATCAGCATCCTCTATTTCCTCGGGAACGCGGCGATCGTGACGGCAGTCATGAGTGGCTGTGTGAAAGTGCAGAATCCGAATATCGCCACGGCTTGCCCGATCGGTGACTGTGTGGTTTGCGAATCCAAGACTGCTAACAACTAGATTTCCACGAAGATGAAACTCGATTCCAAGATTCCTTCAGGTCCGCTCGCCAGCAAATGGACAGAGCACGTTGCCCACGGCAAGCTCGTCAATCCAGCGAATAAGCGTAAGTACGAAATTATCATCGTTGGCTCAGGTTTGGCAGGTGCTTCGGCAGCTGCGACGCTCGGTGAGCTCGGTTATAAGGTAAAGTGCTTTTCTTTTCACGATAGTCCACGACGTGCCCACTCGATTGCGGCGCAGGGGGGGATTAATGCTGCGAAGAATTATCAGAATGATGGTGATAGTGTGTATCGCCTCTT
>CAWVWU010000174.1:0-7595 GCA_963933925.1 uncultured Puniceicoccaceae bacterium | reverse complement strand
TAAACCAACTAACAACTCGGCTACCCCTGTCTCACTAATGGGGTCCACTTCAAATCACGCGATCAGTTAAACTCTGATCTTCGCTTTGTATATTGGATTGGGGTACGCTCATGTTTTTATTCTACTCGCTGTTCTTGTCTTAATTGTTCGTTTTATTAAATTCTCACCTATGGATAACTTTGAGCCTAGTGCGTTCAAATCACGTCCTTGAAATCGTACCTTTCTTAAAAAGAAGGCACTCATCTTGATCGGGTTTTCGGTTGGTTCAGCGTTAGGGGAGCACCTTTATCTCGTTTGCTAACTGATTTCTTAAATTGTTAATGGGGTATTCTATCACGTCTTGAGAGGGGCGAGCACCGTGCATTTGGGGGAGGTGAGGCAATTTTATTTAGTATGCCTTTGTTTTATGGGGTCCTTCGTCTTTGGGGAAGTATTATATTAGGGGTATCGTGTTTTACATGAAAAAAACCGCTTGTTAGCGGCTTTCGAAAATTAAATAAGATTTATTGGAAAAGAGGGGAGCATTCAGCACCCGGTTCCCAGGCCGGGCACTGAACTTTTGTTCCCTGTGTATATCCAATATACCCAATTATTTATAGAGCGGACCGTAGTTGTTACACGCTCTAAAATCGGCTCCTTCGAGGTCTGCTGTTCCGAATCCACGCCATGCACTTGGGCGGAAGACGCGGTCTTCGCTTACGTTGTGCATGTGAACGGGGATGCGTAGCATCGAAGCCAATGTTATGAAATTATGTCCGACGTGTCCGTAAGTCATTACGCAGTGGTTTGCACCCCAGCTATTCATGACTTCGTAAGTGGAAACGAAAGGTCCCTTTCCGTTGAGGATAGGTGCGAACCATGTGGTAGGCCACGTTGGGTTCGTGCGTTGGTCGAGGGCATCGTGAGCATCTTCTGGAAGCTCTACTGTGTAGCCTTCAGCCAATTGGAGAACTGGACCGAGTCCATCAACGAGATTTATGCGAGACATCGTTACCGGCATTCCGCCGCGAGTCTTGTAGCGCGTGCTCCAACCGCCACCAGGGAAGTATTCTGTGATGGAAGGGTGCCATGTGGTGGCTTCGAGACAGGCTTTTTCTTCTTCGTCGGTGATTTCCCAGAAGGGTTTCATCGCTGGCTTGCCGTCGATGCTCTGTTCGCCAGTGCCGTCGAGAGCTGCTGGTCCTGAATTGATCAAGTGAAGAAGGCCGTCACTTGCGATTCCTTCTAGCTTGTGACCGCTTGCTTTTTCAACAGCAGTTGGGCTCCAGTAAGTACGGAGATCGGCGAATACTTGTGCAGAATTCGTGAGGAGATTGCCGAAGAGCATGGTCGCTGCATTGAGCGCGTCATTCTCGGTGGCTACGATGAAAGGAGCTCTTTTACCGTTCCAATCGAACGATGAGTTTAGAATCGCTTCGAGGAAATCGCCGTTAGGGAAATGGTCTGTCCACTGACGTTGTCCTTGGAAACCTGATGCCAATGCGTAGCGGCCTTGTGCCTGCTCTCCGAGGCCCATTTCCTTGAGCTTGGGATTACCGATCATGAGGTCACGAGCGATGAGAGTCATCTTGACACTCGTTTCGAGTTCCTCGTCAAGTTGTTCGCGAGGACGTTTTGTATCTTCGCTATTATAGTCGTCGCCTTCTGGGCAATTGGCCTTGGTCCATTCGAGAGCCTTCGCGTATTCTTCTTGGTCGAACTGTCCTTTTTGGATGCGACCTACAAATTCTGTCATGTCGATATCTTCGACACGCATTCCGAGCCATTTTTCCCAGAAATTAGGATCGATCATTGAACCGGCGATACCCATCGAGGTTCCACCCATAGAGAGGTAAGACTTGCCACGCATGATTGCGACGGCGAGGCCACAGCGAATGAAACTGATGATTTTTTCGGAAACGTCTTCAGGGATGAACTCGTCATCCGCGTTTTGAACGTCTTTACCGTAGATGCCGAATGCGGGGAGACCCTTTTGAGTGTGACCTGAGAGAACAGCTGCGAGATAAACCGCGCCTGGTCGTTCTGTACCATTGAATCCCCAGATCGCCTTCGGGATCGAAGCGTCCATGTCCATGGTTTCAGATCCATAACACCAGCACGGAGTAACTGTAAGGGTTACACCAACGTTGTTGGATTTAAAGAGTTGGTCGCAGGCGGCAGCTTCTGCACTGCCTCCGATGCATGTTTCTGGGATTACGCATTCCACGGGATCACCCGTTGGGTAACGTAATACTTTTGCAATGAGGTCCGCGACACGTTGGGCCTGTTGAAGGGTCTTTTCCTCCAAGGATTCTCTGACTCCACCGAGGCGGCCATCAATCGTTGGACGAATGCCTATCTTGGGCATGCTTTTAAGGGTGAGGGGGTTCATGTTGTGTACTTTATGTTATTTTTAAGGTTTGAAGAATAGGTATAGTTGGTTTGGTATGGATAATATCGAGATTATATCATGGATGCTTTACCCCTCTCAAAACAAGTTCTCAAGCGCAGGCTCTATTCTTTTTTGAAGCCCGGTGGGGATGGTGTTGAGTTGGCAGGCCTTCTAGGTAGTGAGGTTTGTGATGCGTCCTATTCGATTGATCGCGAAGGATTTCCTTTTCTCGTTATGGAGTTTATCGAGGCGGGGAGTATAGATATTATATTAGATAATGAGAGCACATCCTTGAGGCGTGGGGGGTTTCTTTGTTATGGTCCAGGCTCGCGCGTATCGATGAAAGTTGCGACTGGAGTGCGTTGTACGAAGCACTTTATAGCGATTAGTCCTGGTGCGGGTATGGATTTGGAGAGCCTGCAAGGTTTGTTTACTGAAGGGCGGGGACTTCTGGTGGAGCGCATTCCGGTGATTCGGGTTTTGAAATTTATTAATCTGATCACGGATATCGCTGGGGATCCCGAAATGTGGGAAGTTTTGGTGCGTTCGATCGATGCCCTTGGGTGCTTTCTGGGGCTGCTACCTAAGAAGCGACGGCCGGAGGTTGAGTCTACGGATGAGGCGTTCCGGGCGGTGACACGCTTTATTAGTGAGCATTTTATGAAACTGAAGAGTTTGGACGAGATCGCGGATCGCTGTGGCTATGACAAATCGTACCTTTGTCAGATCTACAAACGTCACTCCGAGGTTTCTCCCTATCAGCAGTTGTTGCGAATGAAGATGGGCTATGCGTGTATTCTATTGGAGACTACTGATTGGAAGGTAAGGGCGATTGCTGAATCTTTGGGCTATGAGGACTCCTTGCATTTTTCGCGCTTGTTTAAGCAGAAGATCGGGGTGAGTCCATCTCAGTTTCGCCCAGAGGTGGAGCGTTGAAATGTGGATAGGACAGCGTCGATTACGGCGGAAGGTTGTTGAAATAGGTCGAGAAAAGATCCTGTTCCCCCTTTATAATCGATAACGAAGACCATAAGGAACGGTACGATCAAGCAGGATAATTTCCAGAATAGGTGAAAGAATTGAAGACTATCCTTCTTTGTGAGTTAGGTTCGAATCGGCCTGATTTTCAGTTGTCCCGTTCTGTGGGCTGGTAGCTGCCCTAGTTGTTGGACAGTTTTGAGAGTTCTTCGATTGTCCAAGGGGTTGTGCGTTCTTGGTGTTTTTCGAGGAGTCGTTTTACTTTGGCGGACGGTATTGGAGGAGCGTTGTTCGTCCATGCGTTTCTTACGTAGGTTAGGATGGTGCTGAAAGAATCTACATTGAGTTCGGGGTGGTTTTGGTGGGGGGGCATGATGCTGTCCCATGTCTTCCCGTTTACCTCTATTGGTCCCATCAGGCCCTGTGCGACAATTAGAATGAGGGTCTCGTCGTCATCCACAAGCCAGGGTGATTGGTCGAGCTCCGGGGCGAGTCCAGGCATCCCGCGACCGTTTAAACCGTGGCACATTGCACACACCTTTTCGTAGAACTCTTTCCCTTTTTCGAATTGTTCTAGCTCCTTTTTGTTTAGGGCGTATTTAATACGCCCAGGTTTACCTTCCCAAGCGAAGGCACCTTCGATTGTTGAAGCTAATTTATTGTGCGCCTCCAGGGGGCTTTTCTCGAGATTGGTAATAAGGAGAGGTTTGTGGAGAGTCTCTAATGATTTGGTGCTCTTTGATTTGGCGATTCGTTCAATTGAGTTGATGAGAACCTTCTGGTGCCAATTATTTTTTTGGTTGATATCAATGCTGTTCAATAGCGTCAAAATGGTCGCTTCATCTTCCTTGTTAAACAGAGCGATGATCATGTTTTGAAGAGCTGATTCGGTTCCCTTCGATTCTGATAGAGACGGGGTTTCTCCCAGTTTTGTGAATAGCTCAAATTCATGCCCATGGGAATTGGATACAAAGCATTCAATGAAGTATGGATTGTCTTTGTCGACTTGATCGAGAGACAGCCACGCTTTGAAGATATGAGAGGCGTCGTTGATATGGCGTAGAGCACTGAATGCTTGGAGTCTGACGCGAAGAAAGGGATCATTCAGGGCGGATTGGAAATACGGGATAGAGGGGGAGGAGGGGCCGTTTAGTAGATCGGCGGACGCCATTAGGGCGTGGGTTCGTACCCAGTCAGAGGAATTTTCCCTTGTTGATCCGAGATCCTGGTGGGTCCATTTGTTGATCTCTTTTAGTGTCCATATCGAGTGGATTATGGCGCGTTCGTTGCCCGATTGAAGCAGTCCTCTTAAAGCGGTGATGACTTCCTCTTTATGAGGAGCAGATTGTATGAGGAGACGTTGGGCGGTGTCCCGTTGCCAACCGTTTTTGTGTTCTAGGTTTTCTACCCATTCAAGAGGTGATTGTTCCGACAGAAACGGCTGATTTTCGGAGGTTTTATTTGAATCGTGGACAACGCGATAAATACGGCCTAATCCGACCGGCTTGTCCAATCCTCGTTCGATGATTTGTTTGCGAAGAAAGGAGGTGACGAAGACCCGGTGTTGAATGATGCCACGGTACATGTCGACAATGTAGAGATTTCCATCGGGGCCGGTGTAACTGTTTACCGGACGAAATCGTTCGTCGGTTGATCCCAAAAACTCAACTTTATCCCATTTCTGGTGGCTTTCGGTTTCTTGTTTTGCAATGACCTCGAGTCCGTCGTCCTTGAGAGTGAAACGGGCAACAGAATGTATGGACGGTTCGGGGACGAATAGATTGCCGTAAAATTCGGATGGGTATTTGTCTCCTCTATAAACGACAGGGCCACAAGCAGCAGTTGCCTTGATGAGGCGGTGGTCTTTACCGAGACTGTTGATTTGGTAGCCTCGATTCACTCCCGGGTTAATTCGGTCGCTATAGGACCAGTTGTCTTCAAATAGTTTCTTGCCAAATCCTATCGTGGGTTCGTGTCCTGGATTGTTACTGGCGTTTTCCCATGGTGTGGAATCTGTTATGATCCATGCACTATTTGTGTTGTAGAATATGCGTCCATAGTCATCGAAAGTGAGTCCCCATTGTCCGCGGAATAACGTTTTTTCCTCAATAATCTTGCCTTCTGAGAATTTGAAACGTCGATCTGATTTTGAATTATAGTACCAATTGTCGATTCCCCGCACGAGGCCGTTTTCTGAGTGTTCTATGTCGCCTCGAGCTGCGTATTCGATAAGAGCGGTCTTTTTGTCGCAGACAAGGTCGCCGTCAAGGTCTTGACAATACCATAGGGTCGGGGGATCGCCAATGAGTATTCCACCTTCAACAATGGCAAGAGCTCTTGGCATTTTTAGGCCATCGAGAAAGACGGTTGATTTGTCCATCGTCCCATCATTGTCGATATCTTCGAGTACGACGACACGGCCTAGGAGTCCATCTTCGCCATCGCCGTCTGCGTTAGGCATGTAAGACCACATTTCGGCGGCCCAAATTCGTCCGGATTCATCCCATGTTATGGCTACTGGATCGTTAATCAGTGGCTCCGAAGCGACCAACTCGATTGAAAACCCATCCTTCACTCGAATGCTCGCTAAGCCTTCTTCAGGAGAAAGTATTGGAGCAGGGGGGACGTCCATTTCTTTCCAGATTTCATTTTGTACAATACCTGTTGCGTCCTTCTTATCACCATTTTGAGCGTGAATCTGAGGGCTTGTAAATAGGGTGATCGCAAGTAGAGCGAGTAGCGTCTGGCGGGGCATCATATTTTGATTTTTTGGCAGTTGATTTTATGTGTTTTGGTACCTTCTCGTCGCGACGCAGTCTGATTCAGATTAAAGAGGCTTGATCGTCAAATTGCGGTACCAGGCATTGTCGCCGTGGTCCTGGAGTAAAATGGGACCAGTCCAAGATCCGAAGCCTACATTTTTTCTGTATTTGCTCTTTTCGAAACTCTCAATCCATTGCTCGGATCCGTATTCGATTTCGGTCACTTTTTCTCCGTTTAGCCAATGCTGGATATTGTTTCCTTTTACGAGGATTCGCCCTGTGTTCCATTCTCCTACTGGATTGATTGGTTTGTCTGTACGTGCTGCCAGTAAGTCGTAGAGGTCTGCTGATCTGTGGGTAACTATTTTGCCATCGGGATGTCGGGCGTCATCCAATATTTGATATTCGAGCCCAAGCTTTCCGTGTGTCCTGTATTTGATTCCGCTATTGCCCGTTTTAGATATCTTCCATTCGAAGCTTAAATCGAAATTTTTGTAGTGTTCTCTTGTTATAATATCTCCTGCGTTATCTTGGATTCGAGAGATGGTACCACCGGTAATTGTCCAACCCTCATTTACAGGTGAACCGTCGACTTGAGTCCATTGAGAGAAATCATTCGATTCGAATAAATTGGTATTCTCTCCCGTTGTTGGAAGCTCTTTTACCTTTATGTTTCGCCAGCGGATGGTGCCTTGATCGCCTTGGTGTACTTGAAGTCCGAAAAAACCTTCGATTCGGCTTGAATCGATAAGGGACGCACAGGGGATTCCGTTTATCCACGTTTTAATCGTACTTCCTTGAGCAGAAATGGTCATTCGACTCCATTCGTTTGGGGATTGGAGTGCGGCTCTCGCTGCATCGTGTTCTGGTTTTGATAGGGGATAGAGCCATCCGTCCATTGCTTCTCCATAAATTCCTCCGGTCCACCCACGCTTGCTGGGATCCATCTCGGATTGATAGCCAAAGACTCGATCGTTCTCTTTGGTATCGGCTCGAAACATGATGCCCGAATTCCCTTCGATGTCCCATTTGAATTCCGCCGTGAAGATGAAATTGCTAAAAATTTTGTCAGTACAAAGGAAACTATTGGGTTTCAGTTCAGGTGTGCAGGTTCCAACAATTTCTCCATCGATTACTTCGAACTTCATCTGACTTCCTCTGACAGTCCAACCGTTGAGATCATGTCCGTTAAAGAGGGAGACGAAGTCCTCTGAATCCAAATTCGGCTCTTGAGTCGTGTTCAGATCCAGTGTTGCGGGATCAATTCCTTTGGGCCAGCTCGGGGCTTCTGTGCTCGATAAAGTGCTGAATGGCAACAGAAGGCAGGAGCCTAGGAGGAGGAGTGAGAATGTTCGATGCATGTTTGGAATGGGGTCTTCTAATTGTTTTGGTCGCTATGACACAGTGATCCAATGAATTGATCCTAAGACTTAGAGACTGTTAAATAAGTAGGCTTCTTCGTATGTTCGTATCTTTTTCGCCCA
>CAWVWU010000173.1:0-7704 GCA_963933925.1 uncultured Puniceicoccaceae bacterium | reverse complement strand
TGCTTCAGTGGATTTAACGCTTGGAGTTCAGGTTCCGGTACAAGCGACCATTCAGTAGTCTAGGACTTTTGCATTTATCAAAATCGTTTGAACGGCGTGTCAGTATACAAATCCAAGATTATAGCAGGTATAGAGATCGGAACGGGTAAGGTTTCGGTTTTGCTCGGTGAGATCGTGGAAGGACGGAGCCTCAATATTATTGGGAAGGGGCAGTGTTCTTCTCATGGTGTATTGAAGGGGGATATCGTAGATTTTCACGAGACACGGGATTGTGTTCATGCGGCTACTATGGCGGCTCAGAATCAGGCACGCGTGAAAGTGGACGGTGTCTATTTGGCCGTAAGCGGGACTCATCTTGAAGGTTACGCGAGTGTGGCATCGGTTAACCCAACGGGGGAGCAGGGCCGTGTAATCGAGGAAGATCTTAAACAAGTGACACGTATTGCGGAAGATCGCGAATTGCCGGAAAACCGAACTATTATACATAATTTACGCCGTCCGTATTTGTTGGATGGGCGCGTGGTAGGATCTCCCGTTGGTATGCAGGGGGATCAGTTGGAAGCGAGTTTCTGGTCGGTGCATGGGGATGCCCGCAAGCTCAGCGATGCGATCCATGTCATCAATGGTTTTAACTTGCACGTTGATGATGTTATCCTTTCAGGGATCGCATCGAGTGCTGCGGTCACTACTGACGAAGAGCGTCGGAGCGGTGTATTGGTGATTGATATTGGCGGCGGAACGACGGATTACGCATTGTATGCTCATGGTAAGTGTATGATCGCTGGTGCCTTACCTATTGGTGGGGATCATATTTCGAACGATATCAGTATTGGAATGCGGATGCGCTTAAAGCAGGCCGAAAGTTTGAAAATCCGATATGGCTCTGCGGTTGTAGAGCATTTAGACAAGTCGGAAAAGGTTTGGATGAACAATGAGGTTGAGATTGGGGATCGTCCCATTTCCTTGTGGAGCCTTGAGAAAATCATCGAGTTACGTACTGAGGAAATTTTCGAAGTGGTTCTCAAGAAGCTCGGTGGATTGTACCGTGCTGATAAATTGGGTGCAGGTGTTGTTTTATGTGGTGGCAGTGCGTCTCTACGAAATGTGGGGCAGTGTGCGTCAAAGGTTTTTGAGGCGGGAGTACGTCTCGGAGACAACGCGAATATGGCTCAGGGCGAGCTTAAGGATTCTCAGTATAGTACGGCCTTGGGGCTTTTGCATTATGGGTTGATAACGCAGAATGAAAATGGGCCTTCCTCGCGACCACGTGGAATTTGGGGAAAATTGAAAGGGTTGCTTCAATAGTCTTTCGATAGATTTAAGGAGCTAGGTTTTAATGGATCAAGAAGAGGAATTAGAGAATCGATCGATTCGAATGAAGGTCATTGGTATTGGCGGGGCAGGTACCAATATGGTCGATCGTCTCATGCTTTCGAAGCCGAATGAGGTTGAGTTGGCGGTTGTGAATACAGACCAACAGTCTTTATCGGGATCACCTGTTGCGGATAAGTTCTGCCTTGGAAAGAAGGTTACCTATGGTCTTGGAACGGGTGGCAATCCTGAAGTCGGACGTGAAGCTGCGAAGGCGGATGAAGAGAAGCTGCGAGAAATGGTCCATGGGGTGGATTTATTATTTATCGCCGTTGGCCTCGGAGGAGGGACCGGAACTGGAGTCGCTCCATTACTGGCGGATCTTGCGAATCAGAGTGGTGCGGTGGTGATCGCATTTGTCGCGATGCCGTTTACGATTGAGCGGGCAGAGCGCGGACGTATTGCCAAGGAAGGGTTGGACCGTTTGCGTGATAAGTGTAATGCGGTGATTCCCTTGCCTAATGATTTGTTGATACAGGAGGCCGCTTCGGATGCGTCACTTTTGGATGCTTTCGGAAAAGCCGATGGCTGGATAGAACGTGCGATTTCGTCGATTTGGGCAATGATGTATCGGCCGGGTGTGATCAATTTGGACTTTTCTCAGTTGCGTCAGGCTTTCGCCCGTAAGGCGAATAAGACCTTGTTTGGCTTAGGGACGAGCTCGGGGGAAGATGCGGTTGAGAAGGCAGTTGAAGATTTAAAGTTGTGTCCTTTGTTGCATACGCCTGAGTTTTCTAAGCGGGCGGATCACCTCTTGGTTAATATTGTGGGAGGTCCGAATTTAGGGATCGCTCAGGTTCACTATATCATGGATCACGTGGCGGATTCCTTTGGTAAAGACGCTAACATTATTATGGGTGCGGTGATCGAAGAGAACATGGGCGACACGATAGAGATTTGCGTGATCGGGACCAGTGACGTTTCTGGGGCATCATTGATTCGCCATCGGAAGTCGGTTCATGAGGTGCCGACTAATGAGCTTGAAGAGAGTCCCGTCGAGGCGGTTGAGGAAGATAAGCCTAAGCGGGGACGGAAGAAGAAAGTAACTCATAATAAGGGAGTTAGTGTTGATCAGCACGAATTTTCATTCAGCGATGAGGATCCGCGTGGGGAGTTCGAAAAAATAGCTTCTACGGTTTTCGAAGGACAGGATCTTGATACGCCGACTTATTTGCGACGCGGTGTGAAGATTGTGTTGTAGATTTTTTCCCCACAGATGGGTACAGATAAAACTCAACGTTTCAGTAAATCGAATTTTTGGAACCGTCACCGCAGTCGCGGGATAAACTAAGGACGCGAATTTTTCCTCAGATTCAGTCGTGTTGGCTAAAGTTAGCGTCCATTGTTATCAATGGTAAGCAGATCTGAAGTGATGTTTCAAATATTGGATCAATATAGGCTGCGTGTTGGGTGATAGGAAATTGAAGTGTTGTGCATGCATTGGGGTGTTTGTTTCGTTTGGTACGGAAATGCGACGAGTTGATGAGACATCAAAAATGGGAATGGGTAAGACGGTGCTTGAGCTCCCGCCTAAAAAAAGATCGTATTTCACACATAACCCGACGCCTTTGGCGTCGTCGTAAAGGAATCGCTTAAATTTTCATGATATCTCTCATTCGAGCCAACTGTGTAATATTAGAACAAGGAGTGGAGCTCCTGCGTCAGCATAGTGATGCGAGTTATACGAAATCTGATAAAGCGATTTACGGATCAAGTATTGGATGTCATGTGCGGCATGTCTTGGACCATTATAACGCCTTTGTTAAAGCGGTTGAATCGGGGGTGCTGGCCTATGATGATCGCGAGCGCAATACGAAGGTCGAGAACGACCGATCTTGTGCGATCGCTGCATTTGAGTCGTCGATCAAAGAACTCGAAGCTTTAGAAGACTTACCGGATGGTGGGGTGGATGTTGCGGTTGCGGCGTCGACTCAGGAGTCTCAAGAAATTTCCAGGTCTAGTTTAGCCCGTGAGTTACAATTTTTGGTATCTCATACGGTACATCACTTTGCTTTGATTGCGATCGCGAGTCGTGTGCAGGGAATTATTCCGGGGTCATCGTTTGGTGTGGCTCCTTCCACGCTCAAGTATATGAGCACGGTAAAAGCTTAATGTGTACTGCGAGTTGGAAGGTTGAGGAGGGCGGGTACCGCTTTCTCTTTAGTCGGGACGAGCAACGGAGTCGTCCACGTGCGGAAGCACCTAGTGTTAGGCGTGAGGATGGGGTGACTTATCTTTCACCACGAGATCCTCAAGCGGGGGGCACTTGGGTGATTGTTAATGAGTTTTGCCTGACGGTTGCGGTGTTGAATCACTATGCTGCGTCGGCTGGCGTGGCGACTGGGCTTGAGTTTGAGAGTAGGGGGCTGATTCCTATTAATTTAGCGACCTGTAGGACTCTTAAGGAGGTTGATACTCGTTTTCGTGCGATCGATCTCGATCGGTATAACGCGTTTCATTTGCTTGTGATTGATCGATCGGGAGAGGTTATTCTTCGTACCTGGGATCGTAGTGCACTGAAGGTGTGGCGACCTGAGCGTAGGATGATTACGACGTCATCAGTTAGAAGCGATGAGGTTCAGGGGTATCGTGAACAACTCTTTGATAGGATCGTTAACAGTTCAGATAGAGAGCTGTTAAAGTTAGAGCAATTTCATCTGAGTGCAGAGAATTCTGACTTAGGATTCAATCCACTGATGAGTCGTTCGGATGCGGAGACTCAGTGTTTTGGAGAAATTTGTGTGGGAGAGGATCGAATCGATTTTAAGTACTCGGAACGCGTGAGCGATGGGGCGGAGTTTGGTCCGAGTTCTGTGATATCGATCTAGTTGGTCAATCGTTTTCTAGTGGAACTCCTGTGATAGCCTAGCGAGCTGGTTTACTTTTGATTTTGAGGAGGCGTTCGTCGTCTTCTCTTATTTTGAATTTTTCCTTCGAATGGGTATCTACGCCGACGTATTCGGCAGCGGCGGATGCGAGGACGGGGAGGTATTCTCTGAGGTCACTTCCTGAATCGAAGTTTCGGACGCTGATGCGCCAGTATTCGATATTTGATGGTTCATCCGATAGTTCTCTGGCTACCAATTCGAGGTGTTTTTCGGTGATGGTGTAGCTGTGTACGCGTTCTTGGTAGCCAACAAATCTAGAATGTCGATATCCTGGGACTCGAACGGAGCGGACGACTGTTTTTCCTGATACGGGATCGGTGTACTGCCTGCGTTCAATTCTCGAGTGTCCGCGTACGTAGACGTAGACGGGTTCTTCGGTTACACGAATTTCTTGGCGCGGGGCTTCCATTCCAAAATTGAGCTCGATAACCATTTCGGCGGAAAGTTCGTCTTTGGCTTCGTAGTATCCTTTACTCGCGAGGGCAGATTTTATGTAGCGAGCGGCTTCTAAGAACCTGAGATTGTTGGGGTCGGTATTGGGATCAGCAGGGAGGAGAACGTAGGTTTCGCCGGCGGCGAGATTTGGATTTGAAATGGCGTCGACTTCCATGTAATAGGTCGTCTTGCACCCAGCAAGAAAAAGCCCGATGACGGCGAGTAGGGTACTGAAGCGGACGATGTTCTTGGGGGCTTTCATAAGTGTTACTTTTTAGGCTCAGGTGCGATCGCAGTCATTTGTAGACTCTATGGAGACATAATTGTTTCTTGAGAAATGTAAATTCTGAAGATCTATAATCCCTGTTTGAGGTGTTTTTGTCACGGAAAGGAACGCTGTAGTCTGTTGAGGGGTTGGAGTTGTGATCCAAGTCTTGTCTAATTGGGGGTGAGGGCTTTGATCGGGTCCTGTGGATTTCGTTGCTCGTAAGATTCGGATTATTTCTCGCCTGATCGCTCTTTTGAGCGTTTTCGCCTTTGCGGGGATTGAGTTTGTTGTGCGGCGGGGGAGTCGGTGGTCACATGCTCGGCGTGCTCAGTGGTTGCATGAGTGGAGTAGGGTGTTGCTGCGTCGGATCGGTTTTAGTGTTCGGATGTTGGGGGTTCCTCCGGTTTCTGGCTTTTTGGCTCCAAACCATCTTGGTTATATGGATGTTCCAGTTATCGCCGCTTTGTGCCCGATGGTGTTTTTGTCGAAGAGTGAGGTGGAAAAGTGGCCGGTCGTTGGCTGGTTTGTGAAAATGGCGGGGACGCTCTTTATTGATCGGAATCGTCGTAGTGACGTGGCGAATAAGCGGGATGCGTTTGAGCGGGTGATGGACGATGGGGTTGGTTTGACGATCTTTCTTGAAGGGAAGTCGAGTAATGGGGAAGCGGTGTTGCCGTTTCACTCTTCGTTGCTGCAACCTGCGATTGATCATGGGTGGGAGGTGACTCCAGCGTATATCTCTTACGACGCAGTAGGTGGGGATGCCGCAAATGAGGTATGTTGGTGGGGGGATGCTCCGTTTGCGGGGCATTTGATTGGGATGTTGGGGCTCGAGAGCGTGCGAGCGTCGGTTGTGTTTGGGGAGCAACGTCAGCCTTTAGCTGACCGGAAGCAACTGGCTGATGAGTTGAAGGGGGATGTTTTAGAATTGAGAAAAGGAGAGTCTAACCGAGGGTATAGGGGCCAGCAGCAACAGGTGTTCACTGTGGTTTGAGCTGTTTAACCGTTTCCATCTGGGGATAAACTAAGGACGTTTAGATAGCAAAGGACTTGGAGATAAAGTGAGGATTGGGTTGTGGTTGTTTTAACCACAGAGAGCACAAAAATCACAAAGGATTTGGTTGAGGGGCTGTGTTGGGGATGGGCTGTCTTTTTTAGAAGACCACGGATTTACACGGATGATCCTTCCGTCGCTCCTTGAATAATTAACCGTCTCCGCGGCTTGGGGTAAACCAAGTATGCTGAGATCGCTATACGTTTGGAGATTGATAAGGTTATGAAGTTTTTTGTTTTTAGCCGCTAATTGATACGAATTCTTGGCGTAGGGATTCTGTGGGGAAGTAGCGGCCTGGGCAGAGGGTATGAGGATCGATTTCTTTGTGGACTTTTAACGAAAGAGTGTCTTCACGCATTTCACTTTGGAGGTAGCGGCATAGCCATTGGAAGGATTCGAGCTGTCGTGCGGGTGGTCGTTGTTTTTCGAAGTTACCCACACAGCAAATGCCGATGGCGGTGGAGTTTATGATTGCACTCTTGACGTGACCTCCGGCTAGTTGATTTTTCCACCTTGGTCCTACTTCAATTTCGCCATCTCCGGAATCGATACCGTTGCCGATGACAAAATGGTAGGCTAGGCCGTTTCTCATTCCTCGTCGAAGGTGTTCTTTGTGGTAGGTGTTGGCGTTTCCATATTTGATACCACTGTGATGGCCCACGATCATCGACCAAGGGTGAATTGGTTTCGTTAATGAACGGGTTGTTTGTTTTACGAATTCGCGATTATTATGAGGAATGGATGGGATTGAAAGAGTTTGTCCTATTTTTATCAGATCGCTTTTTAGTCGGTTCTGGCGTTTTAGACTTTGAATCGATATGCTGTATTGTCGTGAGATTTTGGATAGAGTATCACCTTTTTTTACGTGGTGAACTCTGAAATTGTTCTCTCCGAATGACTCGATAGAGCTCAGAGTTGATCCGGCTAGCAAGGCAGCTAGAAACCTTCTTCGGTTCATCGGCAGATCTTGTTTAGTCCGTCGCAGCATTTGCTAGCCCGACAGAGATGGAAGTTACGAATGTGTCCTATAATGAGGAATAAGCCGCCAGATAAATTGAGAAGAAGGTGTGGGGTGAGGGGAGGGAAGGCTGGTGATGCTTGTGAGCCGTCTTCGGTGGGGGGTGGTACGGAGCAACATGTGCCGCAAGTGATTTCATGCGTGTTCTTGCCTGCTTCTGAATTTGTATCCATTTCTGCGTTCGTTGTATTAGAGCTCGTAGCAAAACTCTCTAATACGGTTGCTATGATGAGGATTGATAAGCCTATCGTCGCACAAATCACGACTGCACGGTCCTTGTGTTTGCGGCAACCTGAAAAGACGGCGAGGGTTGTAGTGGGAACAACCAGCAATAACATCCAAAAATGGAAGTTTGAATTCGTCCAAAAGGTGGATCCTAGTATTGGTAATGCGACTAAAAGAAATGGAGTCACTAAACAATGGATGCCGCAAACGAAAGCCATTAATACCGCCGCTTTATCAAGCCAAACTTTCGTTGAGGTTGTACGGTGCTCTGTGTTTATTGAGTGTGTATTCATTGACTGATCCTTAGGGTGAAGTCTGTGTGGCTATACAGTTTTTTGGTATGTCTGATGACTAGAAATTCAGTACACCTAAACGTTTCAATAGATGGAGTTTTGAAACCGCGTACCGAGGAATGTAATGACGACACTTGAGGATCGTCGAGACG
>CAWVWU010000172.1:0-7740 GCA_963933925.1 uncultured Puniceicoccaceae bacterium | reverse complement strand
TTCAAATTTAAATGAAAGCTTACCCCAAATGCCGCGAAGCGGCTTCGTTCAACCGCCTCCCTGACGCAATCAGTCGAATGCACGCCGCGACCAAAGCGGGTTCCTTCGGAGCCAGTCTCCTTCTCGCCGCCGCTGCCCTCCTTTTTCGCCAAACGAGTGTCGTCATAGAATGCATCCTTATCGTTGGCTTCTTCTATTGCACCGCCCCAATCGCTGCTCACCTCCTAGGACGAGTAGCCGTCGCCTCCTACATTCCACCAACGAAAAAATAAGATCATATATATACGAGGATCTCAGCTAAGCTGAAGCCACCCTCACCAGATTCCCGTTGTTCCCCAAAGGAGCACGTGGTCTACGCGTACATCCCTTCATAGCCCAATGGTAGCGGCACATCGTCCTCGATGGCCACTCTCTCATCTATACATGTCCATCGGGACGATGAACGCTACCTAATACAAGTAAGACTGAAACAGAGAGTAGAGCATCAACACCAGTCCGACATAGCCCTTGCAGCCTTCTTTCCGTGAAGTTTCCGTGCATTCCGTGGTTCTAAAAATCGCTCAACCAAATCCTTTGCGATCTTCGCGTCCTTTGCGGTAAAAACAAAGCACAACCCAATCAAAATCCGCGTCCAAGTGTCCGCCATAGCCCTTGAGCAACGCTTGAAACAGCATTCATTCCGTGAAGTTTTCGTGCGCTCCGTGGTTCTAAAAAGAACTCAACCCACCTAAAGGCTAAGCGACTCCCCAAAACTTATCCGAAATCCTACTTCTCCTCGCTAATCGTCTTTTTCAAGACCTTCAAATCTGCCTCGATACGCTCCAACACTTCCAATGTATTCGGCGTCTTCAAATGCGGCGGAGGCAAATCATTGAGCTCCTGCATCGTCGAAACAATGATTCCAATAAAGAGATTCAAAATCGTAAAGGTCGCGATAACGATAAACGGGACGAAGAACATCCAGGCCGACGGGAAGACCTCCATAATCGGACGCACAATCCCCATCGACCAACTCTCCAATGTCATGATTTGAAAGAGCGAAAACAAACTCGTCCCTAAGTCACCAAACCATTCAGGAAAGGCTTCTCCGAAAAGATGCGAAGCCAACACGCCTGCCGTAAAGAAAAAGACCATCATAACAGCGATCACTCCCCCTAAGCCGGGAATCGCATGGAGGAATGCTGCAATCACCTTTTGCAACGAAGGGATAACCGTCAACAATGCGAACACCACAGCTCCCCCTTGCGAAAAGCCTACCAAATAAGCAATCCCCAGACCGAACATCCCCTGGACACAGGGCGAAAGAATAGCGAAACAAACAAGAGGTAGCCCCACCTGACGAGCCGCCTTCACCTTTTCTCCTGCAACAAGTCCCATCTCAAGAAGGAAAAGCATCAACACCCCATAGAAAGGTGTTACCAAAAAGGGTTTTAGCAACAAACGCCCCTCATCTCCCGCCACTAAACCGGACAGCAAACCACAGCCAAGCAGTACAAAACTTCGCCCCGAAATCACCTCGTGCAACGATTTTCCCATCGATGCAGACCCACTCTTGTCCATTCGCTTCGCAATCAGAAGAGCGACCAAAATCGCCGGTATCTCCATCGTCGCCATAATCGCAGGCATAAAGCTTTCATACTCCATTCCCTGACGATCCAGAAAGGCCAAACACGCCATAAATGTGACCGCCGAAACCGATCCATAGTGAGCCGCTAAAGCAGCCGCATTGGAAACACTCAGCTTCATCCGGTAACGCGTTACCACAAAAACGCCGATCGGAATCAAACTTCCCACCAAAAGAGTTCCCAGTAAAGGCATGACCAGAGCACTCGGCTCCACTACGACCAATGCCGACCCTCCTTTAAACCCGATCGCCAATAACAAATAGATCGTTAACGCCTGATAAATTTGCTCCGGAAACTTGAGATCGCTACGCGACCATATGGCGACCATTCCGGTGCCAAAGGCAATAACGGGAGGAGAGAGAAGATTACTTCCTAATAATGCGAGCGATTCCATAAGTTTTATTATTCGCAACACCCATTGATCAATGAATCCATAGACCACAAGCTTTTTCATGAATTATTATACACGAATTAGAATTCATACGAACAGCTTGACATTCTTCCATTTTGGATTTCAAATCTAAACACGCTAAACAAACGGAACCAAAGTAATGACACTCTATCTTCTCTTAATCATCATACCCGCCCTCATTGGTTTTTGGGCACAAACGAAAGTAAAGTCCACCTATGGAAAATACTCCAAAGTGGGATCTCGATCCGGAGTAACTGGCCGCGAAGCAGCAGCCTACGTCATGCAAAAATTCGGCATCAACGACGTAGAAATCGTCGCCGTCCCTGGAATTTTAACTGACCACTACGATCCTCGAAACAAACGCCTCGCCCTCAGTGAACAAAATTATCACGGCAATAGCCTAGCAGCCGTTGGCGTAGCAGCACACGAAGCAGGACACGCCATTCAACACGCAGTTGGTTATTCCGCCCTCAACTTCCGCATGGCTCTCATTCCCATCACGAACTACTCCTCCAAAATGCTCCCACTCGTAATCATTGGCGGCCTCTTTTTCCAAATCACCAGTCTTATCTACTTAGGCATCGCGGTCTACCTCGTACTCACTCTCTTCCAACTCGTAACCCTCCCCGTAGAATTCGATGCCAGCAAGCGAGCTAAACTTGAACTAGGAAGCCTCGGCATCATAACGCCCGACGAAGCCATAGGAGTTAACAAAACCCTAGACGCCGCAGCATGGACCTACGTCGCCGCCTTCGTGGCATCACTGGGCAATTTAATCTACCTCTTTCTAGCCGCCAGACGCTAAAAAAGGAATCTCTCAATCCTCGGTTTTTAAAGCCTTAGCGGAGTCGATTTCACTCTTCCGTTTTTCCTTCAACCCCTTCCACCGATCTAGGCGTTTAGCGATTTCTAGCTCGTCCCCAACACGGTTTGGAGAGAAGTATTCATGGGGCGTATACATATACTCCTGACCAGATATATTCTCAGAAAAGCCATGGCTATACTCATAGTCTTTAGAATGCCCCAAAGCCTTTGAAGCCGCGCCTCCCTTATCCTTCACCCAAACAGGAACCTCTTGAACCGGCCCCGTTTTGATATCCTGCAATGCTTGATTCACCGCATTATAGGCGCTGTTGCTTTTAGGAGCCGTCGCCATATAAACAACACAGTGCGACAGATTGATCCGACACTCCGGCATCCCCACAAACTCACACGCCTGTAACGTCGCCGTCGCCAAACTCACCGCCGTAGAATCCGCCAACCCCACGTCCTCCGAGGCAAAGATTATCAAACGCCGTGCAATAAACCGCGGATCCTCGCCCCCGGCCAACATCTTAGCCAACCAGTACACCGCCGCATTCGGATCTCCCCCACGCATACTTTTGATAAAAGCTGAAATAGTATCGTAGTGATCATCCTCATCCGCGTCGTAGCGAATCTGACGCTCGGCTGCGAAAACTGAGATCGATTCCTCCGTCAACTCATCACCTTCCTCCAAGCCCGCCGCGATGACCTCCAACGCATTCAACCCACGCCGCAAATCCCCGTCACTCAAACGAGCTAAGCCAATTAGAATGTCATCCGCCGCAGTATGCTTCCGTCCACCAAGCCCACGCTCATCGTCTAATAACGCCTTCCGCATCACCCCCGCCACACTCTCCGAAGTATGCGGTTCGAGCTTAAACAAATGACTCCGACTCAACAGCGGTGGATTAATATAAAACCCAGGATTGTGCGTCGTCGCCCCGACTAATCGAATATTCCCTGCCTCAACATCGGGAAGCAAAAGATCCTGCTGCGACTTATTAAACCGATGAATCTCATCGATAAACAACACCGTGTCCTTGTCTTCAATACGCCGTGCCGTAGTCAAAATCTGCCTCAACTCCGCTACATTCGACATCACCGCATTAATCCGCACGAAACGGCTCTGTGTCTCATTTGCGATCGCCTCCGCAATACTCGTCTTCCCGCAGCCCGGCGGACCATAGAACAAAAGACTCCCAAAAGTATTCGCCTTCACCAAGCGAGGCAGCAGCTTGCCCTCACCCAAAATGTGATCCTGCCCCACCACCTCACTCAAGTTCCGAGGACGCATCCGGGCCGCCAAAGGCTGAACCCGCTTCTCCCCAGCCGACGCCGAAGCCCCATCCTGCAAAAGGTCCATCTCTTCCTCACCCGAAAATAAATTGTCCTGCGATCCCATCTAAATCCGACCCTAAAACAAAGCCCCTCCCCCCTGCAAGCATCCCCTCCCGAATTTGCTCTCTTTCGCCCGCTATCATTCAACTCTAAGAAGCTCGGACTCTCCCATCCCCCTCCTTGTCCCGGCGTATCAACGAGAAGCCGGATCTTCATTTAGTTCACAACTTCTCACAATTTCCTCTAATTCCTGAATACGCCGCCTCAAAGGCATAACCACCTCCTCAACCTCTTCCCTCGTAAAACGCGGCGTAATATACTTCGGACAATTCCAATCGTACGCCACCACATCGATCACGAATACACGAGGAGCGGAATTCTCAATCTCCATCAAATGCTCCGCCGAAAACGCCACCGCCTCATCCTCACTAAGGACCGAAGCCCTTCCAATTATTTTCAATCGTTCCCGAGCCTTATAATCCATTAGAAATAAAGACACCTTGGACTCCGCCCCCACATTCCCCGTACTGATCAACTGTCGATTGCCCCTCAAGTCAGCAAACGCCAATCGCCTCGAATCAATCACTCTCAAAAAACCCTTCTTTCCCCCACGATGCTGAACATAAGGCCAGCCACTTTCCCCAACCGACCCCATATAAAAACTATCCCGATCCCGGATAAAAGAAATCTCGCTACCACCCAATTCATCAACCTCCGCTGCAAAATTCCCCAAAGCATTAACCTTCCCATAAGCCTCCATCTGAACCGCCTCCACCCCCGCCGTCTGCAAAGTCCTCAAATACAATTCGCTCATTACATACCCCTCAGTTTACCCTCCACCTAAGTCCCAAATCATTCGCATGAATTAGCGGTTCAAAAAACATTCCCCAAAACAACAACCTCACTCCTCAGAACTGAGCCACCTGCCACCCCTCCGCATAGTAACGACGAAAACTCAACACGCCCGGCGTTCCCTCAACCTCATTATCACCCACCAACGGCACTCCCGCGGCCTCCAATCCCTCAACCGCTCCATTGCGATGAGCACACCCTCTAGACGCTCCTACCACAAACTCTCGAAGAGCCTCATAACGTGCATTCGCCGGATGCCCCAACTGGGATAACTCCGCCGGCCAACGCGTTCCCGTGCCCGCAAACGCAATCGCCAGCTCGCCGACACTCGTCCGCCATCCCCAACGCATTTAACATACGGGTCAACGCCTCTTCAGAAGCACTCTTAGGATCAGAAAATATAATAATTGCTGTTTTCATAATTGGATTGATTTCAACTTACAGAAACAAATAGACAGATCTGTCTATTTACCGTCAATACTTAAATAGACAACTCTGTCTACTCTTGCTTTTTACCTCTGAGGTCTCACAGTTTCCCCATGCCAGAAAACGTGACCGCCAAGCCACGCAATTCCCCGAAACGGGATCACTTACTAGACACCGCATTCCGCCTCTTCTACCAGGACGGTTATCATGCTGTGGGCATCGATACCATTCTCGCCGAGGCCAAGGTCGCTAAGATGACCCTCTACAACCACTTCAAATCGAAGGACGAGCTCATCGTAGCGGTTTTACAACGTCACAGGATAGCATTCACCAGTAAGCGAGATGCTATCCTCCAAGATTCCAAACGCTCCCCCCTTCAAAAGCTAGACGCCCTCTTCGACATGTTCACCGAATGGTTCAACTCCGAAGACTTTAACGGCTGCATCAATATCCGAGCCGTCGCAGAATATCCCGCCCCGAGTTCCCCAATCAACCAAACAGTAAAAGCTGCAAAGCAGTCCACCATCGATGCCCTCGAAACGCTCTGCCAAGAACTCGGGGCCAATCACCCCGCCGAGCTCGCCAAACAACTCTTCCTCCTAACCGAAGGTGCCATCGTCCACGCCCACACCTTCAACGATCCCACTGCCGCCCTAAACGCAAAAACCGCCGCCCTCGCCCTAGCGAACGCCTCCACGTCCTGATAAAACAGCCCCCCCCCCATCTTCTTCAACCACAACCCACTACTCACTCCTCTCCCAATGCCCCCCCGCCAGACAGCCTCCCGCATCCCACTCCTATGGCTGTTGCTACCGCTAATCCTCGGCCTAGTCGCCGCCCATCATAGCTCCATCGGGAGCCCTCTCATTTGCTTCGCCGCAGCCTTCCTCCTACTCGGCATATCACTTGTCACCAACGTCACAACACAAGATAGCCACAGAGTATGGGCCCTCACCTACGCCTTCGCTTGTTTCATACTCGGCTACGGAATCCATCTCCAACTCGACGCCCCCAATCAAACCCGCACCGACTTCCCCAGCCGCGAAGCCACCCTTACCTTACAAGTAAAAAGAACCTTCATTTCAAGCACCTCCACCTCAAAAGGAATCGCTACCATAGTAGACGCCCCCGACCACCTCCCCGATTTCCAAGGCCTAAAACTCTACTACAGTCTCTTCCTTGATGACTCTTCACTGGAGCCCTCCCCCTCAATTCAAATTTCCGCTCGAGCCGTCCTAGAACGAATCACGCCCGACCCCAAAGGCAACAGCTTCAACACCTACCTCCTCAACCAAGGCATTTGGGGTTCCTTCACCCGAGGGCCAATCCTATCCGAAATCCGTCCGCCCAACATCTACCACAAACTCACAAAACAAGCCCGCCAGTGGATCCAAACCCGCCTTCTCCGTGGCATCGACTCCGAAGCACCCTACGCGGGCACCTACGCTGCCATGACCCTCGGACTACGGAACGAACTCGATACCGATCAAAAAGAGACCTTCCTCAAAAGCGGCACCATGCACCTCTTCGCCATTAGCGGACTTCACATCGGAGTCATCGCCGCCTGCATCCACGCCCTTCTCCAACTCCTTCGCATTCCTCGAATTTGGCTACCGGTTTTAAGCATCATCCTCATCGCCACCTTTGTATCCATTACAGGAGGAAGTGCATCCGCATGGCGAGCACTCCTCATGATCGCCTGCTACTACCTCTGCCAAAGCTGCCGCGTCCAATCCGCTCCGCTCAACGCCCTTGTCCTCTCCGCTCTCATTTGCCTCCTAATCGACCCACGACAACTCTTCCACGCCGGATTCCAAATGTCCTACGCCACGGTTGCCGTCATCCTTCTCTACGGAGTCCCTCTCGCCAATCGTGCCAACTCAGCATGGAAGCCCTTTGAAAACCTCCCCAAAGTGGCCTGGTCCAAAATCCACCACGTTATCTCCACATCAACTCACTACGCCATAAACCTCTTCTGCATCGGCCTCTCAACATCCCTCGTCTCAGGATTCTTTAGTATCGCCTACTTCAATACCCTCCCCGTCGCAGGAATCATAACAAACTTCCTACTCCTTCCCCTCGCCAGCCTCGCGATCATAGCAGGCGTATGCAGCATCTTCGCCTCCCTGATCGCCCTCAGTCCCCTAAGCATCCTATTCAACAACGCCGCCGCACTGCTCCTCTTCGGAATCGAAAGCAGCCTCAACTGGCTCACAAAGTGGAGCTTTACATCCCTCCAAACAACCGCCCCCAACACAACCCTACTCCTAAGTCTCGTCTGCA
>CAWVWU010000171.1:0-7803 GCA_963933925.1 uncultured Puniceicoccaceae bacterium | reverse complement strand
TAAAAACAAACCTTCAGTCAAGCTAAACGGTACGGTGCTTCGCGTGACGCTTACATTCATTCGCGGTTAAAAAATATCAAATTCCAAGAAACAACGATGAACAAAAAAAAGCCCCTGCCACTGATAACAGCGACAAGGGCTTGAAATTGGTTAGATCTAGATCCGCTTACTTCAGTGCAGAAACGATACTCGCTGCTGTAATTCCAAGTTTTTCCATTACGATGTCGCCAGGAGCACTGATTCCGAAACGGTCAATACCGATAACAGAACCTTCAGTTCCAACATACTTATACCAGAGACCGGACACACCGGCTTCGATCGCAACACGCTTTGTGCACGCCTTTGGAAGTACTGACTCCTTGTACTCGCAAGTCTGCTTGTCGAAACGATACATAGATGGCATCGATACCACACGAACGCCTGCACCAAGCTCATCAGCTGCCGCAATCGCGTGCTGAACTTCAGAACCAGTAGCTATGATGATCGCAGTCAACGCACCCTCTTCCTTCTTAAGAACATAACCTCCCTTAAGAACACCGTGACGACGCTCGCTCGCAGTAGAAGTGTTGATATTTGGCAAATTCTGACGACTCAAAGACAAGAGTGTTGGTCCGTCCTGACGCTCCATAGATGCCACAAATGCACCTGCAGTTTCTTCCGCGTCACAGGGACGAATCACATCAAGATTTGGAATCACGCGCAAACCAGATACGGTTTCAACGGGTTGGTGAGTTGGTCCGTCTTCTCCTACACCCACTGAATCGTGCGTGAAGATGTAAAGTGTCGAAAGATTGGAAAGTGCCGCCAAACGAATTGAGGGACGAACGTAATCAGCAAATACGAGGAATGTTGCACCAGAAGCCTTAAAGATACCATCGTATGCGATACCATTCATCAACGCACCCATGGCATGCTCACGAATTCCGAAGAGCAAGTTGCGGCCTCCGTTGTTACCAGGGAGGAAATCTCCGCCGTCCTTGATGTAATTCTTAGTAGAACCGTGAAGATCCGCACTACCACTAATCAATTCGGGGCGAACCGCTGTTACCGCGTTCAAAACAGAAGAACCAGAAGCACGTGTCGCAATCTTTGCGTCTGCGGCTGTTTCTGGGATTGCTGCGAAAAGTTCGTCTACATTTACAGGAGCATAAGCACCTGCTTCGAGTGTTGCCGCGAGATCAGAATTTGCTGACTTCCACGCTGCGTAAGTTGCTTCCCACTCACCGTACGCTGCTTTGCGAGAATCCTTAAGATCTGCGAAGTGCTTACGAACATCATCAGAAACGTGGAATGTTTCGGCAGGAAGACCAAGTCCCTTACGGGCTGACTCTGCGAATTTCGCTCCCCCTTCACCGTGACCAGCACTTGTACCCGCAACTTCTGGGATACCACGACCGATTTCGGTCTTACAAATAATCAACTGTGGCTTACCAGAAGCCGCCTTTGCGTTCTTGTAAGCAGCGGCTACGGCATTCAAGTCGTGACCATCGATTGTAACAACATCCCAGCCAATCGCTTCGTAGCGCTTCGCTGTATCTTCGCTCTGAGACTTTTCAGCCATCGCATCGAGCGTTACGTCATTGCTATCGTAGAAAAGAATAAGGTTATCCAACTTGAGGTGACCCGCGAGAGCCGAAGCTTCCATCGCAACACCTTCTTGCAAACAACCATCACCAGCGAGTACCACGATGTGGCTATCGAGGATAGTGTGATCCGCAGTATTGAACTTAGCCTGTGCCATCTTACCAGAGATCGCAAAACCAACACCATTTCCAACACCCTGTCCCAAAGGACCTGTTGTACTCTCAACACCTGGAGTTTCGTGAAACTCAGGGTGACCGGGTGTTTTACTACCAAGAACGCGGAAATTCTTAACCTCTTCTAAAGAGAGATCGAAACCAGCAAGATGCAACCAGCTGTATATAAACATACTACCGTGCCCTGCAGAGAGAACGAAGCGATCGCGATTTACCCAACGGGGTACATCTGGATTGATGCTGAGGGCGTCGCCAAATAACGTCGCTCCGATTTCAGCCGCTCCAAGCGGTAGACCCAAATGGCCAGAACTACAGGCGTTAACGGCGTCGATCGCCAATCCGCGAGCTTGCTGAGCTGCTTTGCTTAAAATTTCGGTGTTCATATTGGATATATTTAAGGAATCTATATTTATAAGGAGAGAGCTAAACAATCATTCCCCGACCAAGTCTCAAGTGCAAAATCGCCACGAGTCAAAGCTCGTCGGAAACACCCTAGAGCGAGTTTGAGAATAATTTCAAAGATTGCAGAAACCCAATGATTCAAGAACAAGACGGCAAAAAGTAACCAATTCGAAGTCCGGTTCTATTTCAGTAAAGCTGATCCTAACAAAACCTGCCCAAGTCACGAAACGATTTCGTCCCAAATTTAGAACACAAAAAAGCGATTCCCTTTCGAGGAATCGCTTTCGAGGAATCGCTTTAAAAAATAAAATCTGTAAAGATCGGATTAGTGAGAGCCCTTAGCCAAGCGCTTTTCCTTAACCTGCATTGCCTTCTTACCGACGAGGTCACGCAAGTAGTACATGCGTGCACGCATAACCTTGGATTCCTTCTCGATTTCGACCTTCGCAACCAATGGGCTGTGTACTGGGAATACCTTCTCAACACCTTCTCCGTAAGAGATACGGCGTACTGTGAAGCATTCGTGAACGCCAGAACCCTTACGAGCGATAACGATACCCGCAAATATTTGGATACGCTCTTTGCCGCCTTCGACAACTCTCGTGTGTACTTTAACACCGTCGCCTACCTTAAATGGTGGTACGTCAGTCTTAACATAATCCTGTGTAAGTTCTTTGATGAGGTCCTGGTTCATTTCTCTAATCTTTTAATAAATCTGGTCGCCGTTTCCGGGTTCGTTCCACGCGCTGTTCGTGCCGCCATTTATCGATCTCTGCATGATTTCCGGATAGAAGTACCTCGGGAATCGGCATGTTTCGGAAGCTGGCTGGCCTCGTATATTGCGGAAAGTCGAGCAAGCTGTCTTGGAAACTTTCGTTAGTCAATGATTTTTCTTCACCTAAAAACCCTGGCAAAAACCGGCATAAACAGTCGATAACAACTGACGCCGCCAAGGTCCCATTAGTGAGGACGTAATCGCCGATACTAACTTCCTGGTCGATCATATTCTCGCGTACGCGATCATCGATCCCCTCATAGTGCCCGCTCACAAATATAATGTGCTCTTTTTTCGCAAGATCCGACGCGATCTCCGGCGTTAACGTCTCTCCATCAGGAGCGAGGTAGACGCGGTGAGTCGTCGGAGTCTGCAATTCTTCGATCGCGTCGAACAAAGGTTCAGCCATAAGCACCATCCCTGCTCCGCCCCCGAAAGGTCGGTCATCGACTTGCTTATGTTTGTCCTTCGACCAATCACGAAGATTGTGCAGGGCGAGATCCACGACACCGTTCTTACGTGCTCGTCCCATCATGCTCTCGGACAGTACACCGTCGAGCATTTGAGGAAAAAGTGTAAGAACATCTATTTTCATTTCGCGAATCGAGCTCCCTTCCTAAAAAGGTCACATAAAAAAAACCCGGCCGTTAGTAAGCCGGGTCCCGATCTTCTATATTATATATAGAAGGATAAATTACGCTTCTACAGGAGCAGCTTCTGCCGCCTTACGAGCCTGCTTGATGAGCGAATTCGAAGTGTCTGTTGGAACAGCACCGACTGACATCCAGTAGTCTGCGCGTCCTACGTTGAGAGAGAGCTGCTTATCAGCTTTCTGCTTAGGCGAGTAAGTGCCGAGCTTTTCAACGAAACGTCCATCACGACGTCCACGAGCTTCTGCGACTACCACGCGGTAGACTGGGTTGTGGGTTGCTCCACCTCTTTGAAGTTTGATCTTGAGTGCCATGTTGTTGAGTTCTGCTAGAAATTTGAAAAGGGACGAAAGATTATTCAAAATTGGATCTTGTCAAGCCCCATCCAATCGAATGTTTTGCATCTCTTATGCTAAGAGCTGGTATCGTTGGTCTCCCAAATGTAGGAAAGTCTACATTATTCAACGCTTTGACGCGCACGCGCAAGGCGGAATCTGCTAATTATCCGTTTTGTACGATCGACCCCAATATTGGGGTCGTCACCGTACCGGACGAACGTATGCAGGTACTCGAAAAAATTGCAGGAACTCACACAGTTATTCCTGCTGCTATAGAATTCGTCGATATCGCCGGACTCGTAGAAGGTGCCAGCAAGGGAGAAGGCCTAGGAAATAAATTCCTCGCCAACATCCGCGAAGTCGACGCCATCGTCCACGTCGTCCGCTGCTTCGTAAACGAAGACATCATACACAATATGGGTTCTGTGGACCCAGTGCGTGATATCGAAGTCATCAATACCGAGTTAATTCTCGCTGACATGAGCTCGATTGAGAAGCAAAAGGAGAAAGCGACTAAGAAAGCCCGCGGCAACGACAAGGAAGCCCAAGCGATCGTCGCCGTTATCGACAAACTCCTCCCCCACCTCAACGAAGGAAGACCAGCGAGCACTGCTGACCTCTCTGACGACGAGAAGGAGATCATGAAGCTTCTCTGCATGCTTTCTTCCAAGCCGGTCGTCTACGCCGCAAACGTAATGGAAGACGACCTCGCTGATTCCCAGAACAACGAGCTGGTTAAGAAAGTCGTCGCATTCGCAGCCGAAAGCCACGACGCAGGCTGTGTTGTCATCAGCGCAGAGATCGAATCCGAACTCATCGACCTCAGCACAGAAGAAGCCACCGAATTTCTCGGCGACCTCGGCGTCACCGACTCCGGAGTCTCCCTTCTTATAAAGGCGAGCTACGATCTCCTCGGACTCGCTACCTATTTTACAGCCGGCGAAAAAGAAGTACGTGCTTGGACAATCACCAAAGGAATGCTCGCTCCACAAGCTGCGGGCGTCATCCACACCGATTTCGAAGCGGGATTCATCAAGGCTGAAGTCGTCTCCTACGACGATCTCTCCACCCTAGGCAGCGTAGCCGCAGCCCGTGATGCGGGAAAATATCGCCTCGAAGGAAAAGAGTACGTTTTCAAAGACGGCGACGTCGCCGTATTCCGCTTCGCCAATTAAGATTGGCCCAACACATCACATTTCTCAGGCAAATCCGCTTTGCCTGAGAGATTGTTAAATAAGTCACTCTGGAGACAAGGAAGTTATCTTTGTACCGATCCCGCATGCGCGGAGACACTTGAGGAATGAAGTGACGAAACAATCAAACAAGAACGAGTAGCCGAACGAAACGGGCTTATTTAACAGTCTCTGAGAACAAAGTGCATGTAAATGGAGTCTTATCGCAAAAGAATGCATGCAGACGCTTAAGATAAACGTGTAACAATTCGATAAAACATCTGTAAGCGGCTTGTCATCAGGCCCAATTCAGCAATCTTACTCACTTGATGCAATACAACCAGTCCTACACCCCCGGAGGAAGCCCCAGCGGAAATAAAGCCAACGCACTGGTTTGGATCATTGGAATTTGCGTAGGAGTATTTATAATACAGTGCTTCGAGCACGCCATTGGATCCTTTATACTAAGGGACATATTCGAACTTAGCGGAAAAATTTTAGGGCGCGGATTTATCTGGACCTTCGGAAGTTACGCTTTTCTCCACGATGCCTCATTTATGCAAAGTGGCGGCCTTCCGCTGCATATCGTCGGAAACATGCTGGGGGTATTCTTTATCGGGCGCATTCTTTTACCAATTCTCGGTACAGCCCGTTTTCTCCAACTCTACTTTGGAGCCACTCTACTAGGAGGGATTGCATGGTTTCTCGCCAGTTTCGTAAGTGGCTCATCAGGCGTCATCGGAGCCTCAGGTGCTTCACTCGGCTTGCTCACCATGTTCGCATGCCTGTATCCGAATCGCGAAATCCAGGTGCTCCTCTTTTTCATACTACCCGTCCGCATAAAACCAAAGATTCTCGCATTCATAGCACTCGGGATCAGCGTCTTCGGATTAGTCTTCTTTGAATTGTATTCGCAAACAGGCTCCCGCACCGCCCACTCCGCACACCTCGGTGGCATGCTCGGAGGTTGGCTTTTCTTTAACTACGTTTACAACAAAAACGTCGACCTCGGCTTCAACTTCAACTTCCCGAAATGGCTCAACCCTCGACGCCCCAAAGCCGGAAAGAACAGCACCAGTAAATACAAATATCAGGTCGATCTCAATTCGAACAAACCTGAGCTAAAACGCGAAGTCGACCGCATCCTCGATAAGATCAACAGCAAGGGCTTCGGAGCTCTCACTAACGAGGAAAAACATATCTTAGACCAAGCGAGAGATATATTAAACCGCCGTTAAAATGCGGCAGACCCTCCCTTTCCAACATAATTCCTCCATCACGGAATACTTTATGCTTTGTAAATGGGGAACAACTTGCACTTAATACACATCAATACAGCAGTTTTAGCTCCCTGCACATCACCACCCCGTGACTGGTTAACAGGCCTTCGTGCCTAGTCCTATTATTTTATGTCCATACGCAAAATTTCCCTGATTTCTCTCTTAGCCTTAAGCAGTAGTATTTCAGCCCTCCTCTTCGCCAATTTTTCTCAAACAGAAGTCCAAGAAGAGGAACTCGTAAAACTCGAAGCACGCCCCCTCATGTCCCAAGAGACACAGCGGGTAATCGAGATGCTGGAGACTATTCACTTCCGCAACGAAGAGATCGAAGACGAAACATTCTCCAAACTCGTCAAAGAGTACATGGATCACTTGGACTTCAATCGCCTCTTTTTCCTCCAAGAAAATCTCGAAGCGAATCAAGAAGCCTACGGAACTCAACTAAGCCACCAACTCCGCACCCAAGGCGACCTCACTGCGGCTTTCGAAATTTTCGACCAATACCGCACCATCGCTTTGGATCGTTCGGCATGGGTCTTAGATCTCCTGAAAAACGACTGGACCTTCGAAGAAGACGAAATTTACCAATACGACCGAACTGAAAGCGACTGGCCTTCAAATAAAGAAGAAGCCGATTCCCTTTGGATCAAACGCCTCAAAAATGAGCTCATCCAAGAAATCCTCACCGAAAAGACACTCGAGGAAGCCGAGGAAACCATCACCAAGCGCTACGAGCGCATGCGTCGCAATATCCTAGAACTGAGTGCATCTGACGTACAAGAAGCCTTCTTGACGCAATTGACGCACATGTTCGACCCCCACTCTACGTTCTTCTCCTCAGACACCTTCGACGATTTCAATATTCAAATGCGCCTTTCCCTCGAGGGAATCGGTGCCATTCTTAGCGAAGAAGACGGCTATTGCACGATCAAGGAACTCGTTGCCGGCGGCCCTGCCAAGCGCAGTGGTAGACTCAACCCGAATGACCGAATCGTAGCCGTTGCCCAAGGCGATGGTGAAGCAGTGGATATTGTGGGAATGAGCCTTAGCAAGGTCGTAAAACAAATTCGCGGAGAAAAAGGAAGTATCGTTAATCTGACAATCATCCCCGCCGATGCACCTGATTCCGAACTGGAAATCGTTGAAATCGAACGCGATTCCGTCCGAATCGATTCAAGTCGTTGCGACGCCAAACTCTACAATGTCCCCGCAGATGAAGGGAAAATAATGCCGATTGGCGTAATCAGCATCCCAACCTTCTATGGTTCCGTTGAACTCGACGAAGCAGGAAATCGTCGCGTGACCAGCGTCAGTGCCGACGTCGAAGAACTCACTCTAAAATTAGTGGATGCCGGAGCCGAGGCGATCGTGCTCGACCTCAGAATGAACGGTGGCGGCCTTCTCGACGAAGCAATCGCCATGACAGGCC
>CAWVWU010000170.1:0-7924 GCA_963933925.1 uncultured Puniceicoccaceae bacterium | reverse complement strand
CCCCAAGCGAGCCCGATCCCTTTAGCACGCTCTTGCATTGCAAAAGCGAGTGGCCTTTTTCAAGTCATCTGGAGTTGTTTCCGATCAGTGTGCTTCTGCAAACGTCAGCATGTCCTCGACCGAGGAAACGATCACTCCAGCTCCGGCCAAAGCATTCCACTTCCAGTGTGTAAGCGGCTCTCCAGTCCTTCGACTGGCACGAAACCGAGGACATTGCTGTGCACCCTTCGCACAATAACTGTAATATAATTTTACCTTTTGTAATAATTTATTACAAAAATGAGATCCGGAAAACTTCTTAGAGTAAACACTCCATAGATAGTTAAACACCTGATAACAAAAGACTAACAACAGTGAAAACAAGACCAGTTTTTTATGGCACGGTGATTGCTATATGATCCACGTCTTTCGGTTTCAGGTTCAATTGAAATCGAAAGACGCAAATATAACACAATATGAAATCACTACTATTCACACTCTTACTCATTTCAATTGGCTCCTTCTGCTATGCCATTCCAGCTTCTTACGGAACTGCGAGCCACAGCACCACGAAGTGGCAGGAACTTGCCACCTATGATGCGGGGAATAACCTTGTTGATCAATTTGGTATTTCTTGGAGCGTAGACGGGGGTTCCACTTGGGGCAGAGAAGACCTAACGGTCGGCCAAACTGTTAAGTTTCAATTCAACATGCACAAAAAAAATGTTGGAACCCATTATGCTGACCACCTCAAAGGATGGCTCGATTGGGACCAAAACGGTACTTTCGAAGCGGACGAAGCGATTGTTTACGGAAAGCAAGACCTCCCCGCACTCCTCGGCACAAATCGAGCACCAGCTCCTGGTGAGGCAAATTTCCAATTCTTTTCCAACGACTTCACGATCTCGGAATCTCACATCGGCGATTTGTGGCTACGTGGCCGCGTCGTCTGCAGCGAATCCCTAAACAAATCTTTGGGTGGAAACTGGAACAATCAGTGGGATAAATCTGACAGTTACTATGAAAACGGATTCAAGCCAACGGGTCACCTCCATCAGGGTGAAGTCGAAGAGTGGAAAATCACCGTGAGTGCAGTCCCAGATACCGGCAGCACTCTCGCATTACTCAGTGTCGCCCTAATTGGCCTCGGTTTTGTAAAGCGCCGCAAGGCTGCCTAACAAAACGTTAGGAAACATTTTTCAAGGAGGGCGATTGCTTACAATCGCCCTTTTTGCTGTCTAAATCGCCCAATCCTCAGTGCCCTCCGCGAGATAACGTCAAAGGTAGCACGTGGTCCACACGTAAAGCTCTTAACAACCCAAAGGTAGCAGCACATCGTCCCAGATGGCCACACTCCTCTCATAAATGTCCATCGGGACGATGGACGCTACCATACACCCACAACAATCATCACCCAAACGTAGAATGCGGCACCCTACCGCTTTCCAGAATATCAAATCAATGCAGGTCGGCTTGCTAAGCCGACAAATAGCAAAAAAGGAGAATAGGGGGGGCAAAGCAAAAAAAAAGCCCGCCTAGCCGGCGGGCTTCATAAAAAAATCTACGTGTTCAAACGAGAACTACGCGTCCCCAATACCAAGAAGCTCGACATCAAAGATCAATGCCGAGTGAGCTGGAATAGATCCCGTCGCACGCTCACCATAAGCGAGGTCGCTCGGGATATAGAAACGGAACTTGTCCCCAATAGACATCAACTGAAGTCCTTCAGTCCACCCCTTAATCACACCATTCAATGGGAAGGAAATCGGCTCACCGCGATCAACTGAACTATCAAAGACCGTTCCGTTAGTAAGTGTGCCATGGTAGTGAACGTTCACCTTATCCTCAGCCACAGGACTCTGGTCAGAATCCCCTTTGGTCAATACTTCGTATTGAAGGCCTGAATCAGTGACAGAAATCCCATCCTTCGCTTTATTCGCGTCGAGAAAAGCTTTTCCCTCTCCTTGTGCCGCTTCGGATTCCTTAGATTGATGGGCTTGCTGGCGTTCTTGTAACTCCATAGTCGCTGCCTGTGTATCCGCTTCACTCACTGCGGGTGCTTTGCCATCGAGAGCATCCGTCAATCCCTTCAAGAGTAAATCTCTATCAAGCGTTAAGACCGGATCCGCACTATAGCGACTGGCCGTCTGAAATCCAATTAAGTAACTAATTTTTTGATCTGCTGTATCCATGATAATTTCGGTTAATACTCTGATTACCTTCTCGAAAGAGAAAACGACCAATAAAGAGGGATCCCATCGAGTAAACGAAAAATTCACCTCCCCTTGAATGCTAGGGCACATCGCATGCCCGTCGTAGCTCAAAGAGCGCAGTCGGGACCTCGATAGCCACACTACACAATCCAATACGTAGCGGCACATCGTCCTCGATGGCCACACACACACACAACCCAATCAGGAAGATCCCATCGGACCCGTCCCCCTGCGAACGCCGACGTCCACGTCGGCTCCCCTCCTAGTATACCCAAATCAATGTCGGTCGGCATGTTAAGCCGATAAGATAGATCTCCTAACTATTCCTCGAAAGAAGAAACAAAGAGACAACCCAATCAAAATCCAGGGGCAGGGGGCCATACCCTGTTTCAAAATCACACAATCGCCTTGATAACACGGCACGGATTCCCCGCCGCCATCACATTAGCCGGAATATCCTTAGTCACCACACTACCCGCTCCGATCACGCTATTCTCGCCGATCTTCACCCCAGGACAAATAATCGCTTTCCCGCCAATCCATACATTATTCGCGATCGTCACCGGCTGACCATACTCATCAAACGTCTTCCGTTCAACGGGGTCCAGCGGATGATTAACCGTATAAATATGCACCCCAGGTCCCATCATCACATGATCTCCGATCTCGATCGGATTCACATCCAAAAAGACACAGTCGAAATTCGCATAGAAACGCTTCCCCACCGAAATATTGTACCCGTAATCACAGCGAAAAGGCGGCTCAATAAAGGCATCTTTGGGACAAATCCCGAGCAGTTTCCTCAAAGCCTTCGCCCGTCCCGCGAAATCATCGCTAGAACAACCGTTAAATAACTCGACGGTCTTTCGGCAGTTCGCCCTCTCTGCAACGAGCTCCGCATCGAAAGCACCGTAACGCTTCCCAGCCAACATATTTTCCTTCTCACTCCCCATAACTCGTCGGATTCCCTTATTTACTTATCAAACTCAACAGAAGCTACAACCGCCACAGATACTTAGGAATCCTAAATTTCTCCATCTCACACCGCAGTAACCAAACGTCTCTTATCCTCAAAATACAACACTGCTCCCCCAGCCAGTGCCAATAATGCCGCAGGCAAACACACCCATACCAACACTTCCCAGCTAAAGCTAAACAACAACCACCCCGCCGACAACGATGCCGTCGCCTGAATCCCAAATACTATAAAATCGTTCAAAGCCTGAGTCTTGAAACGCTCCGAAGCCCGGTACGATCGAGGCAGCAATGCCGTCCCCGTCACAAACAAAAAATTCCACCCCACCCCGAGGAGGATCAACGCCCACCAAAAGTGCATAAATTCCTGCCCCATCAATGCCACCACAATCATGCCCACGTAAATCGCCGCCCCAATCATCATCAAGGTCGACTGCCCCAGCTTACGCATCAGGAGGGGTGTTAGAAAACTCGGCAAAAACATCGCCGCCAAATGCGATTGGATCACCCACTTCGAATCCATCAAACTATAGCCGCACAGCTCGTTCATATTCACCGGCGTTGCCGTCATCACCAAACTCATCACCCCAAAGGCCACCGCAGTCACCACGATCGAAATCAGAAAAAACCGCCCCCTCGCGATCTCCAACAAAGACCGACCGTGCCCCTCGACAGTCTCCTCTTCAATAACCGGATCCTTAAACAAACCGAAAATCAACGCCCCCACACAACATACACCAGCCAAGAGCAAACAAGAACCCGCATAGCCCGTCGCAGACTCAATTAAATCCCTCCCAGAAGCCGCCAATTCAGGCCCCACATAGGCTGCCACCAAACCGCCCGACATCATAACAGCCAAAGCCGTCCCGAAATCATCCTTATTTTTAAGACTCTCCAATGCCGCAAATCGATACTGCTGAGCAAACGCGAAACTTACTCCCATCAATGCCGTTCCCACAAGCAACGCAGCCCAACTCGCATTCAAAGTCGCATAAAACACCGCTCCGATTCCAAGCAACTGAATCGCATAGCCGACATACGATCCCCGTTTTCGACCAAAACGCTTCAGCACCATAACAGTCGGTATCGTCGCCAAGGCACTGCCCACGATCATCATAGCAATCGGCAAGGTCGCCAATTCCGCAGTAGGGGCCAACTGTGCCCCAATCAAACCACCAGCGAGAATCAAGAAGGGGGCACATGACATCGACAGCGATTGGCAAAGAGCCAACACCCAGACGTTTCGTGGAATTCGTTTAAGAGACATGTCGACAACAAGAATAAAGGAATAGGGGCCAAGACGAGCAGGGGACTCGCATGATTGCCCAAACTATAAGCTGACTTAATCGATCCAACTCCCGCCACAGGCAACAAGAAAGGGCGTAATACAAATGCACGCACTTTGAGATTCCCTCGAATACCAACTAAAAACCATCAATACGGACCGCACGAGTAGCTCAATCCTTCACAAAAAAAGACACCATATAGATCAATTAAGGCTACAAATACGACCTAACCCATAATCAATTTCATTTTTCGACAACAAAACGAGATACACTCCGATTTTTTAAAGTAATGTCGCCCTCTATTCAAGTAACTCAGGTAGATCTAGAAGACCATAAACAGGGTGCTGATCGCTTCTCACGTACACCCAAAACCAACTCAAAAGACTCCCTAATTCTCAATCTTCTCCAGCTCCGAAGCCGCCGAAGCCGCCGAAGAAACCAACTCAAATTCATCAAAAGAATCAAGGGCAGGGGCCTCACCCACCTTCCACCCTTCCACTAATGCACACTCAAATTCTTCAATAATTTGATTCAGCCGTTTTTCCCGACTTCCATGAGATTTAGAGATCCAGTAAAAAGCACCCCACAAACACAAAACTGCAAAAACGACGAAAGTTATAAAAATGATATCCATGGCAAATCCGCAAAACAGCACCCACCATCAAGAGCCATTTTCGATACCATCTATAAAAGCACAGCAAGATTACCAAAAACCCACCCTAACATTACAGTGTCGTAATTTACCAGCCACAGACCCCATTTACTCATCATAAAAAATACCCTCAAGAAGCATAGATCAAAACAACAATCCCCCCCTATCGAAACACCTTAATTAAATACACTTTTATATTTGATTATATTTTCGAATCCACCACGGTCCACATCGTGAATAAATACACGCTAGTGCAATCGATAGAAAACCTGAAGAAATCCTTCATCGAATCGATCATCACAGACTGCCCTTCCGAGCTCCACGCCTGTGAAGCCTGTGCTGCCTTAGAATGTTCCGACAACAACTGGACTCACTGCAAAACCCGCCTAGAAACAGCAGCCCAAATTGACTCAAATCCAGCCTCCGCATAAATAGAGCAGAGAACCGGACCCCAGAGGAATCAACGCAACAGCGGCACGTCTTCAGTGAACGACGGTGAATACACCCCCTTCACATCGATATTTCGCACGGCCTCGCCCACCCTTCGAAGCTCGAAGTATGTATTGGCTGCTTCAAAAAACCGATTTCTTCGTGAACTATAGTTTATCCCGCGACTGCGGTGATAGCCAATAATTCCTCCAACCTCACGCTTGCTTCGCTCCGAAAACCCGCCAAACATAGCCAACAAATGACCGGAGCCCTCAGCTACATTTCCTACGACGAGTTCGAACCAGACTACAAAGCCGCCCTATCGGAAGATCTTCAGGCAATCGCCTCCGAGGTCAACTGGTGGTTCGAAGCCCCTAAATTCTTCGAAACTGCCGGCAAGGAAATCTTTATAACAGGCACCAACCGCATCCTACGACGCACCATTAGCAACGACTCCGGACAAATCCGAAATGTCGATTACCGCGATGACGTCATCCTCGGAATGGTCGATTTCCTAGAAACCGTCGAGATTCTCACCGCTCTCAGCAAAGAGCACGAATTCATCTGGACCGTCGGCTACCCAGCGGAACCCAAGGACAAAACCATCGGCGAAATCGTCGACGGTGAAATCGATCCCGCCATCCTCGACTTCCTCCTCGACGAAATGACCGCCCTCGAAATTTCCGAAGAAGATCTCACCGACAAAGATCTCCACAACGAAATCCGAGCCAAATACTTCGACGCCGACGGCAACCCGATTTTTAAGGACTAAAATTCAGAGAACATTCCGCGGTTCCGTTAAGCACCCAAAGATCATTTTATTGCCCTTCGCAACCACGACCAAAGCTCATAACCTCCAATAGCTCAGCGTTCTCAAGCGTAGCGGGCGGTTAAAGAAATAAGATACCAAGCACCTTTCCATGTCTGACCAACTCGCTCTCATCCTATCCATTGCGATCGGACTTCTTCTCGACTACATCTTTGGCGACCCGCGAAAGATGCCGCACCTCGTCAAAGCCATCGGCCAGCTCTCCCTTAAGCTGGAACGCTTCTTCGCATTCTCCATCGGCCGCACCATATGCTCCGGCCTCTGCTTCTGGCTCGCCCTATCCACAATCATCATTGGGGCCTACATCATACTCATAACAGTCCTAAGCCCCTTCGGACAAATCTTCCCCATCGCCCTCAACGCGATCCTCGTTTTTCAAGCAATCGCCTTCACCGATCTCGTAAAACACGTCCGGGACATCCGAATCGCCCTCAGTCAAAACATCGACAAAGCCCGTTTCAAAACATCCATGATTGTCGGCCGCGATACCGACCGCATGCAAGAAGACGACGTCTGTCGGGCCGCAATCGAGAGCGCCTCGGAAAATCTAAGCGACTCCGTCGTCGCCCCACTCTTCTGGCTCGCAGTTGCCGGCCCCATCGGCCTTCTCCTCTACCGCGTATCCAATACCCTTGACGCCATGGTCGGCCACCGCACCGACCGCTACGAGAAATTCGGAAAAGTCGCCGCCCGCATCGACGACGTTCTAAACTTCATCCCAGCCCGCCTCTGTTCCCTTCTCATTCTAAGCAAGAACAACCTCGCATCCTGGACCAGTCTCGCCCCGGACGCAAAAAAACACCCGAGTATCAACGCCGGCTGGCCCGAAGCCGCCATGGCCCACCAGCTCGGCGTCGTCATCGGCGGCCGCATGTACGAAAAAGGAAAGCTCGTGCAAACCGCCGAAATGAACGCCACTGGCCGCCAACCCACCCCAAATGACATCGAACACTGTATTTCAATAATGGGCACTACTCACCTAAAGATCATCACCCTTCTAGCCCTCACGCAACTCGCCATCCTCTGGCTCTAAGCCAAATGCACGAGCGGATGTCATTCGGATTGTAAGCCAAGTCGGACCGAGCTCAAAAAAAAACGACACCCCAAAGTGAGTACCGTACACCCCGGTGCTTTTGTGTTCTTTATGCTCTATGTGATTAATACAAATTCACAGTAGCAACTCCTCATCTGTCGGTCTTCTAGCACTTCCGTACGTTACCTTGAGCGTATTTAGCGGTTAAACAGAAGCACAACCCGCTCCCACTCAACAGAGTCTACATCCTATTCTCTCATCCCATTACCTCTCCTAACAGCAGAGATCGACTTCGAGGAGACATATCGATCTGCGCCTGCTCCACACTATCATCTAGCCAACATAAGGTGTTCAAACCCGCCACACCACCACATAAACAACCCCAAAATACCCCAAAAAACGTTTATGAACAACTTCTGAAGTATTATTACGTCCCAAATTCGTTTCAAAACCATTGCAACCGACAATCGTGTCCGGTTGAACGAAGCCGCTTCGCGGCATTTGGAGTAAGCTTTCATTTAAATTTGA
>CAWVWU010000169.1:0-8073 GCA_963933925.1 uncultured Puniceicoccaceae bacterium | reverse complement strand
CTGTACCCGTCTTCGCCATAGAGCGGCATGGAGCGTTGCGATTGAGAAAAGGATGAAAAGGCTGGTGATAAAACGAGATTTCATTGCGTGCTTTAAAGAGTCTTGTGGTCGGGATTGTGGGTAAGTGGTTTGTTTTGAGATGGCTTTATTGCCACTTGATTAGGCTCGCACCCCAAGTGAGCCCTGCTCCAAAGGCTACCATGAGGATGAGATTTCCCGATTTTATCTTTCCTGACCGGTAGGCTTCGTCGAGAGCAATTGGAATAGAAGCTGCCGAAGTGTTGCCGTATTTGTCTAGGTTGAGAAAGAATTTATCCATAGGAAGTTCCAAACGATTTCCAAGCGATTCGATGATCCGTAGATTCGCTTGGTGGGGTATGACGCAATCTATGTCGGTTGCGTTCAGACCATTTTTCTTAAGGATATCAATTGCTGACTGTTCCATGACGCGAACAGCGAGTTTGAAAACTTCTCTTCCGCGCATCTTTAGGAAGTGCTGGCGGTCCTTGATTGATTTCTCAGAGGCTGGAATTGCACATCCGCCACCTGGCATGTAGAGAACGTCAGAATTTGCACCATCTGAGCCAAGGTTGGAGTCGATGAGGCCGACGTTTGGGGTGTCGGAAAGGCCGAGTACAGTGGCTCCTGCTCCATCGCCGAAGAGTACGCAAGTGGTGCGGTCTTCCCAATCCATTATGCTGGAGAGCTTTTCTGATCCGATTATGAGGGCGTGATGATAGCGACCCGATTGGAGGAGGGCTGCACCCATTTCCAGAACGTAGAGAAAACCTGAGCAGGCTGCTTCTATATCAAAACAAACGGCGTTGGTTATGCCTAGTTTAGTTTGCACGAGACAGGCCGTTGAGGGGAAGGGCATGTCTGGAGTGATCGTTGCCACGATGACCAAATCGATGTCGCTTGGAGAAAGATTGGCGTCTTCTAGTGCTCGTTTGGCGGCGTTGACTCCGAGGTCGGAAGCGTTCTCGTTTTCATCCGCAAAATGTCTTTGGCGAATGCCTGTTCTAGCGGTGATCCAGTCGTCAGATGTGTTGACGAGCTTCGACAGGTCTTCGTTAGTCATCACCTTTGCGGGGGCGTATGACCCTGTGCCTTTAATGATAACCGAACGTTTATTGGAACTCATATGGGAGTGAATAGAAGGGAATGTAAGACGCCGCGCAATGCGGATTTTAACGAATTTCCTAGTTATCTAGGTCGTAGATTTTTGTGTTGGCCGCTTCGATGTCTTCTAGAATGTGAGTATTCAGGTCTTTACGAATGATTTCGTGGCCGATGCGAATCGCGTTCATAACCGCTTCTTTGTTGCTCGATCCGTGTGCCTTTAGGATGGTTCCTTTTAGGCCTAGTAATGGAGCACCTCCGTAGCGGTCGGGGTTGAGTTGATGTTTTATCGCGTCAAATGCACCCTTTGACATAAGGTAACCCATCTGGCGAAGCGGGTTTTTTCTAAGTTCTTCGCCTGCAAAATCTTTAAGAAGTTTAAAGAGGGATTCACAGGTTTTGAGAACAATGTTTCCCGTAAATCCGTCACACACCACAACATCGACTACGTTTTCAAAGAGTTGGAAGCCTTCGATAGGCCCCGAGTAATTGATCACGTCTCCGAGTGATTTTAAGTAAGTGTGGGAAGCGTTGGTGAGATCTGTTCCTTTGCCTTCCTCGGTGCCGATCGTTAGTAATCCGACTCGAGGTTTGGCAATTTTTAGGACGGTCCTGGCGTAGGCACTTCCAAGAATTGCGTTGTGAGCAATGTGCTCGGCCTTGGCTTGTGGGTTGGCTCCGGCGTCAATCAGGATGTAATGGCCTGTTTTATGAGGCATTACGGTCGCAAGGGCAGGGCGTTCAAGCCCGTCCATTGTACGAAGCTTGATTGTACCAGCGGCCATTAAGGTACCCGTGTTGCCGCAACTGACGACGACTCGGGCCTTTTTGTCCTTAACCAGTTCGATCGCTCGGATCATACTGGCGTCTTTTTTCTGGCGAAGCGCTTGGAGAGGTTTATCGCCCATCTCGATTATTTCCGATGCGTTGAAAATAGAGAGTTTTGGATGATTCTCTATTCCCTGCTCTCGGACGAGTGGTGCGAGCACCTCTTCCTTGCCGACTAATATAATCGGATCAAGGTCTTGCACGGTTTCTAGGGCCATTTTGACCGCAGCAACCATTTCAGAGGGTCCTTTATCAGAACCCATGGCATCGACTGCGATGCAGGCATTACCCTGATCGTACATAGATAGCTTCGATAACGCTTAAAGCGACGTTAGTAATAAAGGGGAAGCCCCTTTATATAGTGGCATCCAAGACTTGGCGTCCACGGTACATCCCATTGTTAGGATTCACGCGATGCGGACGGAAAGTGGATCCATCAATTGGGTCTGTCGCCAATTGTGGAGCTTCGAAGCGATTTGCACCGCGACGTAGACGTGAGCGGCGTTTGGATTGTTTGCGTTTTGGATTAGCCATTTTTAAGTGAAGCTGTAGAGAATGTTTCTCTGTGGTTCTTAGAAAAGGGAGCGAGTTAATACGAGGGCCTATCCCCGTCAAGTTATTGTTTCAACTAAGTTAAAATCATTTTGAGTATGAGAGGGGAAAAAGTGGGGTTTGGGCGTTCATTGAAGGGGAGGGATTTTTTGCATTGTTTTGCGGGGTGGGTCGTCGTACAGGTATCGCCTTATGGAATTCTGCGAACTTACCTCATTGATTTCTGAAGGGAACGACCTGTCTCGTGAGCAGGCGGAGCAGGCAGCGGCCGTTATGGCGGCGACGGAGGTTTCAGCTGATGCAAAGGCTGCGTTTCTTGTGGCACTGGCTGCTAAGGGCGAAGTTGCTGATGAGGTGGCCGGGTTTGCGGGGTATTTCCGATCTATGGCGAGGAATCCTGGTTTGGAGGCGTGGAGTGCGTCTGCGATCGACGTTTGCGGGACGGGCGGTGACAAGCAGAATACCTTTAATATTAGTACGACGGTTACCTTTGTGGCCGCGGCGGCGGGGATTCCTGTTTTGAAGCATGGTAATCGCTCGATTACGTCTAAGTGTGGCAGTGCTAATTTATTGGATGCCCTGGGAGTGGATTTGATGGCGGACGATGCGACGCTGGCACTTTCGATGAAGGAATTAGGATTTTGCTTTATGTTCGCTCCGGCATTTCATCCCGCGTTTAAGGAAATTATGCCCGTGAGGCAGGCCTTGGCTGAGCAGGGGAAACGGACAATCTTTAATGTGTTGGGGCCGTTGATTAATCCGGCGAAGCCAGCGTATCAATTGTTGGGTGTGCCGGTTTCGGGCATTTTGGGCATCATGTCGGATGCTTTGGAGAAGGTTGGGCTTTCGGCGGCTTGCGTGGCACATTGTGAATTGGGCGACCGAGGAGGGATGGACGAATTTAGTGTGGCCGGGAAAAATCTGTCACGAAGTTTTGGGGCAGGGTTGCAGATCGAGAATGAGTTCGAGGCGGAGTCCCTGGGGTTAAAATCCGGTGCTTTGAAGGATTTAGAGGGAGGCGATATTACCGAGAACCTGAATATATTGGATCGTTTGCTGGATGGTAAGGCACCTAAGGCATTGGAAGATACTGTCGTATTAAATGCTGCGATGGCTCTGCATGTAGCAGGGAACGCCACTCAATTGAGTGGTGCTATTGAGGAAGCGAGAGAATTGCTTTTAGGCGGTGCGACTCGTCGAAAGATCGAACAAACAAAGGAATTTTATAAAGCGTTATGAGTTTAAATTATTTTGGAACGGATGGTATTCGCGGCGAGTATGGCGGATCAGTGCTTAATGACGCTTTGGCGTATCGAGCTGGAAGAGCGGCGGCCGTGTTGGCGAAGTCGCTTTATTCGGTAGAGGTGCCAACTTTGTTGATCGGTCGCGATACGCGCGGTTCGGGTGTTGCGTTGCAGAAGGCGTTGACTGCTGGTTTTGCAGAGGAGGGTGGCTCGGTTATTCACGTTGGAGTGGCTCCGACACCGGCGATCGCTTACGCGTCATCCCACAGCTCCGCTCACCTTGCATGTGCTCTTACGGCTTCTCATAACCCCTTTAAGGATAATGGGTTGAAGTTTTTTGATACAGCGGGTTCTAAATTTAATGAAGAAGTGGAAGCCCGTTTTGATTCCCTTCTTGATGATTTTTCTGCTCCGACCTCGATTACTGAGGTCGATGGTGTGCGGGAGGCGTCTTCTCTGATTGAGCTTTATTGCGGCTCGCTGGTTGAGCGTATTGGTGCGGGCGTCCTTGATGGAAAGCGCGTTGCTCTTGATTGTGCGAATGGGGCGACCAGTGCGATTGCACAGGGCTTGTTTGAGTCCTTGGGAGCTGAGGTCGATGTGATCGGAAATCAACCAGATGGTTCTAATATAAATAGCGGAGTGGGTAGCGAGTGCCCGAGTGCTATAAAGTCCTTATACGATAAGGCATCGTATGATCTCGGTTTTGCCTTCGATGGGGATGGGGACCGAGTGATCGCCTTTGATGAGAATGGCGACAAGTTGTCGGGTGAGGGCGTTATGGCGGCTTTGGCAATTTGGATGAATACGCAGAAGCGTTTAACGGGATCTACATTGGTTACGACCTTGCAGAGTAATTTAGGTTTGGATGCGGCTTTATCAGCCTTCGGAATCTCCGTTGAGCGGACTGATATTGGAGATAAGCATGTTTCTCGACGGATGGTCGCTGGTGATTTTGCTCTCGGTGGCGAGGAGTCAGGACATCTGATTATTGGGGAGTTCGCTATGACAGGCGATGGGATTTGTTCTGCTCTCGCTCTTTGTCAGATGGTGGCATCAACCGGAAAGTCTTTGAGCTCGTTGGTGTCGGTCTATGATGCTTTCCCTCAGTCATCGAAGGCAATTAAGGTCGCTGAAAAGATTCCTTTGGCGGATTGCGTTAGCTTGCAGTCGGCTATGTCTGACTTAGATGTCGAGCTCGGTACCGAGGGGCGAATGCTGGTAAGGTATTCAGGGACGGAGCCGAAGTTGCGTTTGTTGGTCGAAGCGAAATCTGAAGAACAGGTGGAGTGTGCTATGGAGGCCTTGCTTGTTGCTGCTTCAGCTGACTTGGAGGTGCTCTAGGAGCTTGCAGTGTCAGTTTCTGGTAGTAGATTGTTTGATTGTTGATGTCTGAAATTTTAGCGAGTTCATTAGGAGAGAGAGAGCAAGCCCAGTTCGGTAATGCTCGTTCTGCTATTGAACGTGGAAATCACGGATACGCTGTTGAAATTTGTCAGCGGTTATTGATTTCGCATCCGGAATGTCTTGAGATTCGCAGAGTTTTGCGACGTGCACAGCGTAGTGAATTTGGAGTGAAGGGCGGGCGATTCTGTAACTTGTGTAGGAAGGTTATTGGGTCAGTTTTTGTTTTTTCTCAGCGTATTCGTGTGAAGAGGACACCTAAAACGGCATTGATTGCAGGGGAGAATGTTCTGTGTCTTGACCCGTACCATAGTCAGGCGTTGTCATTGATTGCCCATGGTGCACGCGAGTTGGGATTGCGGGAGACAGAGGCCTTTTGTTTGGAAAGTGTCTGCGAGTATCGTCCTGATGATGCGGCTCGTCTGGAGCGTTTGTGTAAGGCATGGATCGATGTCGGGGAGACCGATAAGGCATTGACCGTAGCTGAGCGTTTGAGTCGCCTGAAGCCAGGAAATACGCAGGTTCAAGAACTCGTAAAGTCAGCGAGTGTGGCTCATTCTATTCACCGAGGAAAGTGGTCTGATAAGTCGGGAGATTTTCGCTCAAAACTCAAAGATCGAAACGAATCGGAGTCGTTGGAGAAATCCCATCGTAGCATGGAAGGTGGAGAGGGAAGCGGGCTCAATATTCAAGAATTGATCGAGATGATTCACCGAGATCCTCAGAAGCTAGATACTTATAAGTCGCTGGTGAGGAGCTTAATTGCGAAAGAGGATTATGATAACGCGATTGCTTGGCTAGATAAGGCTTGTCAGCTTCCGCAGGGCGAAGGGGATTTGTATCTGAGGCAATTGCGTGCTGATTTGAATCTGAAGCGGATCGAATTGGAGTTGTTTCATTTGAGATCAAAAGGTGAGGATTTGGACGAGGAGAACCTGCACCGGATCGAGGATTTGGATCAAAAATTGAGTGTACTTCGTTTGGAAGAGGCGAAGAAATTAGTGCAGCAATTTCCGAACGATTACGGTCAGCGACTCAGCTATGGTGAGCTTTTACTGAAATTGGGTCATTTGGATCAGGCGATCGAGCAGTTTCAGGTTTCGCAGCGTAGTCCGAGTTTGAAGCAGAAGTCTCAGGTTTTGTTGGGGCGTTGTTTTGTTAAGAAGACATTATTTGATTTGGCACTCGAGCAATTGGAGGCAGCGAATAGTGCTTCGAAGGTGATGGATGACTTTAAGAAGGACGTCCTTTATTTGATGGCGACCTGTCACGAAAAGCTTGGTGACGACGAAAAAGCGATTGGCAAATATAAGCTTGTTTACTCTAGCGATATTGGATTTCGCGATGTTGCGAAGAAAATCGATGCGTTTTATGGGCGAGAGTAGCAGCCTTTCGCCTTTAAAGAGCGTATTGCATTGATTTTGTAGGCGAGGGAGCTTGCTTAGGGTGCATGGCAATAGAATTGAAGATCCTCCCTTCTGGGTATATTCAGACCAATGCGTTTTTGTTGATTGACCGTGAGCGTAAAGAGGCGGTTTTGATTGATGCTCCTCATTTCGTTTGGGACGAGGTGGAGCCATTGCTTGCTGAGTCTGGATGCAAGCTTGTGGCATTGTTGCTGACTCATGGTCATTATGATCACATGGGTGATGGCGGTCGCGTTCGTTCGAAAGGAGTGCCGACTTACGGTCATTTGGATGATAAAACGTTGTTTTTGGAGCCCGCTCGCATGTCTCCTTACGCGTATCCTCCTGGAATTGAGATCGACCCTGTCGAAATCGATCACTGGATCGGTGAAGGTGACAGTGTGGAACTTTTGGGCGAATCGATTGAGGTGCGGCACGTTCCGGGGCATTGTCCCGGGAACATTCTATTTTATTTTCCTAGCTTGAAATCAGCGTTTGTGGGGGATGCGTTGTTTGCGGGAAGCATTGGGCGGACGGATCTGCCAGGTGGAGATTTCGATATTCTGGAATCTGCGATTAAGAAGAGAATCTATACTCTGCCAAGCGAAACGGCAGTCTATCCCGGTCATGGACCCTCCACTACGGTTGAGAGCGAAAAGCACTCTAATCCTTACGTGCAGATTTAGAAGATTGCTTGATTCACGAAAAACGTTCAAATCGAGTAAGTTACAATAGAAAGCAGTTTTATGACCCCAGCAGAAAAAGAGAAATTTATGGAAGCGGCCTTGAATGAGGCGCGATTGGGCTGGGGTAAAACTCATCCACAACCAATGATCGGGACCGTTCTTGTTGAGGATGGTGAGGTCGTGGCGTCGGCTCATGTCGATAAGCCTGGCTCGGTCCCCCCCGAGGTGACGCTTTTGGAAACGTTGGGGCGCTCTCCGAAGCAGGATGCGAGTTTATTTCTGACTTTGGAGCCTGGTACTTCTTCCAATCGAATGGAGACCGCTTTGAAAGCTATAGTGGATTCAGGAATTTCTCATGTATTGATTGGGGCACTGGATCCAGATCCAGTGCATGAGGGCAAGGGAACTGAGGCATTGAAAGAGGCTGGGGTTATGGTCGAGCGCCGCATTCTTACGGATAAGTGCGAAGACTTGAATTTGATTTTCAATTATTGGGTAACGCATCGCATGCCGATGTTGGCTGCGAAATCTGCAACAACCCTTGATGGCAAGATCGCTTGTCGCAGTGGTGAGTCTAAGTGGATTACAGGTGAGGCTTCACGACAAAATGTGATGAAGTGGCGCCGACTCTTTCCTGCGATTGCGGTCGGTGCGGGGACTTTGATTGATGATGATCCAAGGTTGACCAGTCGGATCGAAGGGGAAGAGGAATGGTGTGGGATTCGATTTGTATTTGATGGTCTTCTACGTACGGCGATGGATCGTTATTTACCCTCCATGTATACGGATGATTTTCGCGACAACACGATTGTTGTGACAACCGATCAAGCG
>CAWVWU010000168.1:0-8215 GCA_963933925.1 uncultured Puniceicoccaceae bacterium | reverse complement strand
ACATACAATCTAAGCTCCGGGACACTCAAAAGCGAAGCATCCTTGGACATCAGCAATGTAGAAGGACAAGCCATTTATGATGGAATTACATTCGTCTCTGGATCAGCAGAGACCTTGTATATTTTAAGCTACTTCTTCCAAGGAGAATTTGGTGAAAATGCCAACCGAATTTTGAGTGCGTACAACACTCAAACTGGCGAGGTACGTTTTACAACAGAATTAGAATTTAATAGCTACGCACCTTACGGGTCTTTTTTCGGAAAGTTTCGTGAAGGATCAGTGATCATCGGAGAAACCTCTTTCGGTAACACTTATCATATTGATCCTCAAACGGGCAACGCAGAATCACAACTTGATATCATGCCGTTCGACTTTCCTATCAGAGTAAATTTTACCACCGATGTTGAGGTCCAAGGAGATTTGGAATTACTAGGAGATGGACGCTGGATCAGCTTGGGACAAGATGGAGCAATCAGAACCTGGCAACCAACTGGAGGCGTTCCTATCCCGTCTCAATTGATTAGCAGGAACAATACGATCATTATCGAATTTCCAACACAACCCGACAGAATCTACCGAATACAGAGCAGCAATGACGTAAAAACGTGGGGCCTCGAATCTCTCAAGATTTCATTTTCCGAAAACACTGGTAGTGCTCCGATCACTCTACCATCCGAAGAGACAACGTTTTTTAGAGCGGTCGAATACTCGCAAGAATAGCTCCCGCTTAGATTAGCTGTAGGTATAGATTTAGGTTCCATCCCAAGGAAAAGGTTGTCAATAAGCAGCCCTCGCGCTTGAAGCATACACCATGCACCTCAAGCTCCCCTATCGCATTCTATTTTCCCTCGTTCTTGCGATCGCCCTCATCGGCTGCGATTCTTCAAGCACACCAGAAAAGAGCAATGACGCTCTCCACGCGATCGAACTCGGGGGAAAAACGATCGAACTCGAAATCGCCATCAGTCGCGAAAGCCAACAACGCGGACTCATGTTTCGCAAAAGCATGCCGGAGAACCAAGGCATGCTCTTCATCTTTCCAGCACCTCAACAAATGAGTTTTTGGATGCGCAACACGTCACTACCCCTAGACATCGGATACTTCACTGACGATGGCGTTCTACGCGAAATCTACCAACTACATCCCCACGACGAAAACTCTCGAAAGTCTCATCGCAGCGACCTCGTCTATGCACTCGAAATGAATCAAGGATGGTTCAAAGCAAACGGTATTAAAGCGGGAGATTCGTTCGATCCTGACTCTTTGTAGAAACAACGAGCTGAAGCCTAACCTGCGAACCCTTGCAAGATACTCACTAGCGGCTGAAACAGAGCGATCAAGATAAAGACCACGATCCCCGCCAACCCAACGATTAGCAACGGCTCGATAATGGATGTTAACCCCATGACCGCATTATCAACCTCGTCATCGAAGATTTCAGACACCTGAGTTAACATCTCAGGAACTTCACCCGTCTCCTCGCCAACCTCTATCATACTCGTAACCATAGAAGGAAAGATCGGGCTACTTTTCAATGTAACAGACATCGCCTCCCCATCCTTGACTCGATTACGCACCCGCTCGACAAGCTCCATAATGATACTATTTCCGCAAGTATCTCGAGTGATATTTAAAGCCTCGATAACAGGAACACCACTCTCAAGCAGAGCCCCTAAAGTGCGAGCAAAACGCGATATATATAGCTTCCGAAACAAGTCTCCCAACTTCGGAAAATAGAGTTTGATGTGGTCCACCACCAGCATCCCAAACTTCGTGCTAATAAATCCCTTCAACAACAAATAGCCGCCAAAGATGACGACTGGAATCATATACCAGAAATCGGTAAGCACCTTACTCGCCGCAAAAACATACTGTGTCAGGAGGGGCAATGGTTCACCCCTTAACTGCTCCAAAAATATTTTCTCAAACTGCGGAACGACGAAAACCAAAAGCACTCCCACAATCAATACAGCCATGCAACTCACGATCACAGGATATGCGAGTGCTGCCATCAAACGACTTTTCATCTTCTGTATCTTTTCCATGTACATCGCCAAGCGCTTCAAAGAAACGTCCAGCATGCCGCTAGCCTCACCTGCTCGCACCATGTTCACATACAGACGATCAAACTCCTTATCGAACTTCTCAAGCCCTTCGGAAAACGTATTTCCCGAGCGAATCGTATCCGCCAACTCATTCAACAACCATTTGAATGGTAGGTTCTTTTCCTGGTCCATCAACACCTCTAAGCTCCGTAACAATGGAAGCCCTGCCTGCAGTAATGTCGCTAACTGACGCGTGAATCCAGTAATTCCTTTTCGGTCTACGGCGGCTCCAAAATAGGACGGTTTCTTCATCCCACCCGATATGCCAGATGGGGCAGCCTGTCTCGAACGCTTCGCCGCAGCTCCCGCATCAATTTTAACCAAGCGCGAAGGCGTCAAACCATAGCCCTTGACCTGAGTCGCAGCGAGATCTCGGCTCGGAGCTTCAATCATACCACGACGCTCCTTCCCGTCATCATCGATCGCAGTAAATTGAAATTTGGCCATAGTCAGGATTTATAGAGAATTATTTCAGTTAAGTATAGCGTATGATTTCTTCGATGCTCGTCGCACCTGTAAAGAGGTTTCTAAGTCCATCCTCTCGAAGTGTACGCATCCCCTGCTGCATCGCTTGCTCGCGAATAGCCATCGCAGGCATCCCGCTCGTGATCAACTCGCGAATAGATTCATTCACCTCCAACATCTCAAAGATCCCAAGACGTCCCCGATACCCCGTATTTGCACAATTTGGACATCCCCCTCCACGGTAAAATTCTTTCTCTGAGAGTAAAGAAGGCTCCAAATCCAACTGTGACAACAAAGCAACCGAAGGGGCATAGGAGGAACGACACTCCAAGCAAATCCGCCTCAACAATCGCTGGGCCAAAACGGCCTCCAATGACGAAGCGATCAAAAAGGGCTCAACGCCCATATCTTCCAAGCGGGTCACCGCACCTGGTGCATCGTTCGTATGCAGAGTAGATAATACCAAGTGCCCCGTTAACGAAGACTGGATCGCAATCTGTGCGGTCTCCAGATCTCGAATTTCCCCCACCATAATGATATCAGGGTCCTGACGCAAAAACGCCTTCAATGCTTTTTCAAAGGTCAAGGAAATGGCAGTATTAACTGCCACCTGCATAATCCCATCGATCTCGTACTCAATAGGATCCTCGATAGTCATCAACTTGCTCCCGATTATATTTAATCGCTTCAAGCAACTATACAAAGTCGTCGTCTTACCTGAACCTGTCGGACCCGTAACAATAAAAATCCCATTGGGTCGTGAAATCGACTTTTCCAAAACCTCCACGACATCTTGAGGCATACCAAGGTTATCGAGCTCGAGTGCAGTCGTACTTTGATCCAAAACACGCAAAACCACACTTTCTCCAAATTGCGTCGGCAACGTAGAAATTCGTAAATCAACGGGCCTGCCGGATACCGTTAAACGCACTTTCCCATCCTGAGGAATTCTGCGTTCCGCAATGTTCAAATCGCCGATCACTTTAATTCGAGAAATGATTGGCAAGGCCAATTCCCGAGGCGGAGGCGACATTTCATACAAAGCACCATCGATTCGGTAACGGATCTTAAACTCCTTCTCGAAAGGCTCAAAATGCACATCGGACGCCTTGTCCTTAATCGCTTGAGCCAGTACAAGATTGACGAAGCGGATAATCGGAGTCTCGCCCGCCATCAACAACAAGTCATCAGCCGTGAGAGATTCATCGCCCTCTTCCGCCGAATAATCGAGCTCATCTAGAACATCAGCCAAATCACCGCTGCCCGACTGATAATAAACATCGATTAATTCCTCGACCTTATCTGGGTCCGCCACCTGCACATGAACCGCACGGCCCAAGGCAAACGACACGTCGTCGATCATCTGAGAATTAAACGGATCGATAGCCACGACCTCAACGCGATGGGCATCCGCATAGATCGGCACGATCCCATACATGCGAGCCAAATGCGTATCCAGGATAGCAATCAAATTTTTATCGATATCAGGGGGCAAAAACTCACACCGATCCAACTCGAGATACTCCGCAATTCGGTCAAATAAATGTTCCCGACACAAATGCCCATGTTCAACCAAAAGACTCGCTATAGATCGACCTAACTGGCTGGAAGAATTCCTAAGGTTCGACAGCACCTGTTCGTCCAAGTGCAAGCGACTACGGCAAATATCGATTAACTGGAGATTATGAGCATCAAACATTTAACTTAAAACATAGGCCGGTTTTCACGACCTCAACACAAACAATCCTCTAGATCAAGAAAGCGTCCTCAGCTACTCGCTCTTCACCGACTTCTTAAAACCGTCGAGCAGTCCTCCGAGCCCCTTTTTCGCTTCCTTGCCAATATCTTCAAGCTGCTTTCCAACATCGCCCCCGGATTCAGCAACAGCCTTAATCGTTTCCTTATTTATCGAAGAAAGAATTCGCTTCAAGACATCGCCTGCCGTTGCTCCTTCTTCGCCCTGTCCAATATCCTTTACCTCAATAGTAGGAAGAGAGATCTCCAAATTCTTCCCCATCGTTAGTCCATTGGATATCATTACTTTACCGTTCGTCATCCGAAAAAGCTTTAAGCCGATCTTCTTCGCTCCCGCTTCGCCCTCCTCGGCTTCTTCTTCAACAGCAGAATCATCTGTTCCGACGTAAGATTCCACATTCTTCAAAATCTGTCCAATATTCGTCTTTAAACTGTTATTGGTCTCGTAAACAATTACCGGACCGTCGATTAACACCTCATTAATTTCGATCTTATCCGAAAGGACCGACTTTGGCTCAATCTTCACACTCACCAAGCCCAAACTCATCGCATGTTCGGTCTTAAAACCTTCAGGATTCCCTACCACAAGACCTGATAGCTTCCCGCTTCCCGAAAATGCGGATAATTCAACGTCGTCGAGAACGACAGAAGTTTGTGTTATTTTCGGAGCAAATTCATTTACGGCTTCCAACACGCCCTTACTCAAGAGCTTAGAAAAGAAGGCGAAAAAGACCGCCCCGATCAACGCGAAAATACAGAGGACAACGATAAGCTTTTTCATAGAGGATAAAGAATTGGAAATTAGGATACTTAAGAAAAGTGACCATAAAACGCCCTCATCTTACTTGCCAATCTTTTTCCAGCAACACACGACCTAACACAAAATTGATTCGCATTAATGGCCTCTTCCACCAATGATTGGGGCTTCGTAGAGTTACACCCCTCCCATTTCCAATCAGTATTTACGTTATGACACGCCCCACGATCGTCCTAATTACTGGTTGCAGCTCAGGGATTGGCCTAGAGCTCATAAAACTCTTCAATCGAGCCCCCTTCCAAATCATCGCAACCGCCCGTGGCGAAGGCCTCCTTGAACTCGGAAAAAGCGATTTTGCCCACAGCGAGCACATCACGATTAAAGAGCTCAATGTCAGGGACTACGAACAAGCCACTGATCTGGTAAACTGGATTCACTCCAACCATGGGGCCATCGATATTTTGATCAATAACGCCGGCGTTTCATACCGCTCTGCAATTGAAGATATGACGCCCGTCGAAGAGCAACGGCAGATGCAAATCAACTATCTAGGACCCTTGCACATCATTCGCGAAGCTCTTCCCGAAATGAGAAAGCGCCGTAGCGGTCGCATCATCAACGTATCCTCTGTCGGAGGCATGATGGCAATGCCCACCATGGCATCCTATTCCGCTTCAAAATTTGCCCTAGAAGGTGCCAGCGAAGCACTCTGGTACGAACTCAGACCGTGGAATATTAATGTTTCCCTCGTCCGCCCAGGATTCATTAATTCCCATGCGTTTAAAAAGGTAACGGCATCAACCAAACGGCTCGAATCATCGTCAAATTCACCCTACCATTCACACTACGAAAACATGGAAGCCTTCGTTGCGAAAATGATGAGACGCACCCCCTGCACGAGTGAAAACGTAGCACGGCGAATCTTCAAAGCAGCTCAAATGAGCACCCCTCCACTTCGCATCGCAGGGACGCCTGACGCTCGCCTTTTCCAACTTCTAAGATGGTTTCTACCACGGACCCTCTACCACAACCTTCTCTATCGTCTCCTCCCTGGCATCAAAACGTGGGGAAATCCAAAATAAACAATACGAGTGAACAAAGATTTAGTAGATTTAACCTTTCGACTGTTATTTAGCCTCATCTTCGTTGGCCTCGGCAGCGAACACATGCTCAGTGACGATCTCATTCAAAAGCTCATGCCAGCATGGGTACCCATGCCATCATACGTATCCATTTTTTGCGGGGCCGTCCTGATCACAGGAGGCGTCCTCATTATCATAGGCTACCAAATACGTTTCGCATCCCTAATGCTCGGAGCCTTTCTCATAGCAGTAACTCTCCTAGTCCACGCCCCCGCCTTATTTACTGAGCCTTCCTTTGTACACGCTGACAGCCAATGGCTCTGGAGTATTCTACAGCGCAGTAATTTCGTTAAGAACCTTTGCCTACTCGGAGTTTGTCTACACCTCGTCCAATACACACCCGGTAAGTGGAGTGTAGAAAACTACCTCGCACGCACCAAAAAATAAGAGCCTACCGAGAACGCTGCTGTTGCTGCCACCAATCGTATGCCGATTCTTCCGCCGTACAATGTATCGAGTCGATGCCACAAGCCCGTGCGGCTTCAATGTTCTCGATCTTATCATCAAAGAAAACGGCGTCGCCTGCCGCAACGCCTTCACGCTGAAGCAACGTTTCGTAAATTTTAGGATCTGGTTTTCTTAACCCCATTTCATGGGAAACATAGAGCTGATCAAACAGTCCTACAAAATCAGCGTAATCCTGACTCCAACAACGATAGTGGCATAGGTTCGTATTGGACAAAATAGCCAGACGCACCCCTTGGTCTCTTAAACCACGAACAACCGTTTCCGTCGGGCCGATCACTCCATGAAACATAGCATTCCAGCCTTCGACCCATTGTTCATAACTCAACGACAGAGAAAATCGCTCACAAAACCAAGCCGCAAACGAACGACAATCACTTTCACCTCTTTCATAACGATAGTGTTCCTCAACTTCCAATGCGGTGCGAGGGATCGAATTTTGCGGCAATCCAGCCAGCTTTTCCCACGCTTCGTACGAGCGTTCGTAATGCGTGTGAATGCAAACCTGCCCTAAATCAAAAATAGCTAGCTTCACGACGGATCACCCAACCGGGTTTTAAGCCAATCAACCAACTCGACCAAAGCTCGACCACGGTGACTCAACTCAGCTTTCTCCTCACCGGACATTTCTGCAAAACTTCTGTCATGCCCCTCGGGTACGAATACTGGGTCATATCCAAAACCATCATTCCCACGCTTCTCTTCACTTATCCTTCCCGAACATTTACCAGAAAACGCATAATACTCTCCATCTTTAGAAAGAAGGGACAAATGACATTCAAATGCAGCCTCGCGCTGTCCCACATCCTCCAGAACCGACATCAATTTATTCAAATTATCACAGTCTGAAGCCCCCTCACCCGCATAACGAGCAGAGTACACTCCAGGAGCACCATCAAGAAAATCAACCGTTAGCCCACTATCATCAGCTAAGGACCACGCATCATCGCAAGCAATTAGAGGAAGCAAAGCCTGAGCCTTCTTTAAAGCGTTCCCAGCGAAATTGTCCTGATCCTCATCAACATCCGGCATTCCTCCCAGATTCTTCGCAGTCAAGACCTCAACAGCGAGCCCTGAGGCAGCTAGAATTGCCGTGAGTTCCTCCGCCTTATGAGCGTTACCCGTTGCTAAATATAGTTTCATCAACATCCAAACGAGAAGGATACGTAACAAAGCCACGCATCAATTGATCGTCGCCATAAATTTCGTGCTTAACATTTTCCAAGCGGATCGCATGGGCCAACTTCTCGGTACGCAAACCACGATACACTGACTTCGCTTTGTCATCTCCGAACAAAAGCGGAGCCCGATAGTTAAAATGATAATCTAATTCACGGGTATGCAGTAATTCACTGACGAGCTTACTGCCGCCCTCGAAATAAATACCGGTGATTCCCACGTCGAAACAGCGTTTTCTAAAATCTGAAAAAGGGACCTTCATATTAACGGCAGGCATAACCCACACATTGACCCCTTCCGTCTCCAAGCGACGGATATACCCCGTACCCGCTTGATCGGTTGTCAC
>CAWVWU010000167.1:0-8235 GCA_963933925.1 uncultured Puniceicoccaceae bacterium | reverse complement strand
GTTCAGGGAAAACGACGTAGTCGGCACCTTCTGAGACGAGCTTTTGGTAGGCGTCTAGGATGCGGCTTTGGTTGCGTGGCAAGTCGCCAACGGTGGTGTTGATTTGTGCGAGACCGATCTTCATATGGAAATTCGTGAAGGTTGTACTTCAGTGATTAGAGAAGAAAGGGCAAGGCGGGTTTTGATGTTATTCTTACTTCGTTGCGTTGAGGTGTCGCGATGCTCGGTAGGGTTGTGTTTTTTTGGAGCCACGGATCGACACGGATTTGATTGGGTCGTGTTTTTTTTGCCCACAGATTACTCAGATGGACACAGATGATTTTGATTTGTTTTTCTGGAGGCGTAAAGCCGACACATGCAGCATATGAGACGAAATATGTGCTGCGAATGGGGACGTTGGAGTAGGGTGTGTTTATTGGAAGTGATTGTTTCTTGAGTAGAGGTGACTCTTTGGGGGACACTAGCGTCTTTTTTCTTCGGAAGGTGAGGATTATCCGGGGATTTGTGGGTACGGAATTTCTGGGTTTGGAAGTTGTGTCTCGGGTTGAGGGATTCGTTTTTGAGGTTGCCATGGGGGAGGGGCGAGGGTCAGGTTTGCGGTTTTCGCTCGGCGAGCTTTATGAGACTGTTAAATAAATCCGTTTCGTTCGTCTTCTCGTTCTGTTTGATTTAAAAATTCGTTGTCTCCCATCGCAATACCCTCCGGGTATTACTCAGATCGAAAGCCGTATTTTTATTTGTTTCTTCATTTCATTCCTCAAGTGTCTCCCGCATGCGGGATCGGTACAAACATAACTTCGTAGCCTCCAAAGTGACTTTTTAAACAGCCTCTATGGTTTTTCCGTCCATTGTTTTCTTGTTTCTTTTTTTGCCCCTATCTTTGCTGATCGTATTCGCGGATTACGTTTGGGGGAGTGGGCGTGGTGGCTCTGTGAAACGGGTTGTGGGTATCAATGTGGCTTTGTTTGGGTTGAGTCTGCTCTTTTATTTCTGGGGTGAGAGTGAGCGGATCTGGATTTTGTTGAGCAGTATCGGTGTCTCTTATGGTTGTGTGCGTTTTTTGCAGCGTGGGCCAGGTGATGTTGAGATTGGGGCGGTGAGTCGACGTTGTGTTTTGGTTTTGGGGGTTGTCAGTAATTTGGGGCTGCTTGGATGGTTCAAGTATTATGGTTTTTTCTCTGAATCGTTGGTTGGGATTTTTGGTGACCTTGACTGGGGGACGGCGGAGATCGCGTTGCCGTTGGGGATTAGCTTTTTTGTTTTTCAGTCGTTGAGCTCGGTGGTGGATGCGTATCGTCATCCGGCTGATGAAGCTCCGAGTCTATTGCGTTTCGCGACTTATATCTCGTTCTTTCCTCAATTGGTGGCGGGACCGATCGTGCGTTATAGCGAGATTAAAGATTATTTGGCGGTCCGTTGTTATGGGAGGGAAAATTTCGTGCTGGGGGCGAAGCGTTTTATTGGGGGATTGGCGAAGAAGGTTTTGATTGCGAACCAGGTGGCTTTGTTGGCGGATACGATTTTTGCACAGCCGGCGGAACAGCTTGGGCTTTTCGATGCGTGGTTGGGGTGTGCGGCGTATGCAATTCAGGTTTTGTATGATTTCTCTGGGTATTCGGATATGGCGATTGGCTTGGGGCTGATGTTTGGGATTCGTTTGCCGGAGAATTTTAATCGTCCGTATGCGGCTCGTTCGATTGGGGCGTTTTGGCGTCGTTGGCATATGACCTTGTCGCGTTGGTTTCGGGATTACTTGTATATTCCTTTGGGGGGAAATCGGCATGGAGGTTTTCGCACGGCGTTGAATCTTTTTATTGTATTTGCTTTGTGTGGGTTCTGGCATGGGGCGAGTTGGAACTTTTTACTTTGGGGATTGTTGCATGGGGCGTTTTTGTCGCTGGAGCGATTAGCTGGTCGGGATCGGATTGAGAGACTCGGAGGTTTTGGATTTGGCGTGCTTGGGCGGTTTTATGTTCTGGGCGTTGTGTGTGTGTCTTGGGCATTGTTTCGAGCGGAGACTGTTGAGCAGGCGTGGTCGTTTATGGTGGCGATGAGCGGGATGAGTGGAGTCGATGTAGTGCATAGCTATAGTTTGATCGGATTGTCATGGGATGTTTTGGCTGCGTTTGCAGTTGGGGCGGCGATGGCTTTGTTTCGTTGGAAGAAGCCGAGGGCTTTGGAGGGGACGGCGGGTGAGCTTGTGAGTTATGGAATCTATCTCGTTCTCTTTTTGATGTGTATTAGTTTTGTGGCGGCGGATACGTATAATCCGTTTATCTATTTTCGATTCTAGTGATGGCGGGCGTTTTGAAAAGTAAGCGATTAGGAGGGGCATTTGCGGTTGTATTCGTTTTTGTGTTGTGGGTGCCGCTTGTGTTGTTCGCCTTGGGGCTTCGTCATGATAGTGGGGAGGCAGAGAAGCGGGAATTGGCGGATTGGCCAGCGCTTAGTTTGGGTGATATGGATGGGTTTTTCACGGGAGTGGGTGATTACTTTGATGATCGTTTCCCGTTTAGGGCGAGGTTGATCGCGGGGCACAGTTTTTTGCGTCACTATGTGTTTGGGGTCGCGTCGGAGCAGGTGATGGTTGGTAAGGATCACTGGCTGTTTTTTCGGGGTAACGAAGTTTTTGAGGATTATCTAGGCCAGAAGCGGATGAGCGAAGCGGAGCTCGATGCGTGGTTTGCGTATTTCGAAGAGCGGCAGAGGAGCTTAGAAGAGAAAGGGATTGATTATCTGTTGGTGATTGTTCCGGGGAAGGTCGAGGTGGAGTCTGAGAAGTTGCCGGCGACGATTGCTGCGGGGCGAAGGGAGACGCGGCTGGATCAGATTATTGAGCGTATTGAGGGTGGTTCTGAGTTGAACGTGTTGAATTTGAAGCCCGATTTATTGGAGTGGAAGGCGTCGGATGGGGAGATGTTTTGGCCTTATGATACGCATTGGAATGGTACGGCTCGTTTAAAGGCGACGCGTGTGATCGCGGATCGGGTGAAGGAGATGTTGCCGGAGATCGATGTGGATTTGATCACGGGCTCGCTGGAGACGTATTCGGATGAGCGTTTGTGTGATTTGATCGATATGCTTGGTTTGCGTGGGAGATGGGGTGACTACCAGTTGAATATGATGCGGTGGGACGTGCCGGAGTCTTTGGTTCGGAGTGAATCGGTTGCTGAGGGGATGGATGTTTGGACGCAGGTGCCTGCTGAAATGTCGCCGGTTGTGACGGAAAACCCAGAAGGGGCGGGGCGATTGTTGTTTGTGACGGATTCGTTTTTTCGCGCTGGCGGGGTGCCTTTGGAGAAAATGGATGAGATGCCGATGAGTTTTGCGTGGAAACGATTTGTGGGGTTGTGGATGTGGATTTCGGTGGGGGAGTTGGATTGGATCGTTGAGGAAGAGAAGCCGGATTTAGTGATCGAGCAGCGCGTTGAGCGGTATTTGCATATCTTGCCGGAATAAGGGGTGGGGGTGGGAAGGTTGTGGTTTTTGGAACCATCCCGCTTAGCGGGAGACGCGGACTTGTTGAGTTGGTTGTGCTTTTCTTGCCCACAGATTACGCAGATGGACACAGATGATTTTTGATTTGGTTGCGCTTTTTATTGCCCACGAAGGACACGGAGGGGCACGAAGGTCTTTTGAATTGGTGAAGATGAAGGATTGTGGATGGGAGAAGGAGTGGTGTAATAGGGGTTGAAAATGTGTGGTTTTTGATAAGGGTGGTTTTCGAATACGTCTTATGTCTGATTACGCTTTTATTCTCGCCTCTAGTTCTCCTCGACGGAAGGAGCTGCTTGAGCGCATTGGTGCTCGTTTTAAAATTATCCCGGCTGAGGTCGAGGAGCATGGGGATGTGGATGCAGACCCGGAGTGGCTCGTGAAGGAGAATGCGGCTTTGAAGGCGCGTTGGGTGGCTGAGCGTTATTTTGATGAGTATGTTTTGGGGTCGGATACGACGGTTCATATCGATGGGAAGATCCTGAATAAGCCGGTCGATATGGATGATGCTCGTCGGATGATTAAGACCTTGTCGGGGCGTACCCACTCCGTTTATACGGCATTTTCAATTCAGTGTGGGGGGAGGGGATTGGTGGAAACCGATGGGGTTCGTAGCTCTGTGACCTTTAAGACTCTAACGGATGAGGTGATTGAGGCGTATTTTGCTATCGTTAATCCGCTGGACAAAGCGGGGGCGTATGGGATTCAGCAGGGAACGGATTTGATCATCGAATCGTTTGTGGGTTCGCATTCAAATATAATGGGATTGCCTTTAGATGAAACAAAGGCGGCGTTGCAGCGTCATAACTTGCTTTGAGGGCAAAGGTTCCTTTTTTTAGGTTTTTGAATTCGCGATATGACAATGATCCCCGGCAGCAAAGTAATTGGTAGCTCAGACGAGATACGTGCTTTGAAGAATCCGATGGGGGCGTTGTTGTTGGAGCGGACGCTTTTTACGCGGCGAGCGGTTTTGGTTGGGCTGTTATGTACGTTGCTGTTTCATGTTGTGGGAATTTGGGTGGTGCCTGACGATTTTTTCGAGCCAGAGTTATCGGAGCGTAGTACTCAACAAAAGGAGTATGAGATCTTGCTCGTTGATCCGGAAGTGGAGGAGGTGTATACGCAGACGAATCCAGATGTACCGGACAATGTGCCTGATGAAACGGATCGGTTTGCGGCACGGAATCAACAGGCGGCCAATGAGGAGGTCCCTGACGAAATCGATCCGGAAAATATGCCTGCGAGTGAGAGCGAGGACGATATTGATACGAATCAGTTCTTAACGGGAGATTTAGAGATGCCGGTTTTGGCTCCTCCTCCTGTGACTCCTCAGGAAGCGTCACAAGTGAGTGAGATAGCTCCTCAAATGAGAAGGGAAGTTCCGATTTTCGGGGAGAAGGAGGATGTCGAACCCGATGGAACGGGTGTGGCGGAGTATGAATTTGAAGAGAAATTCGAGGAGGCTACGAGTGTCGCTGAATTTCTGGATGGGGAGGTGGAGGATGGTGAGGATTTTGGCGAGAAGATGGATAATCCGAATCACGAAAGTTCGATTTTGATTTCTCAAGATTATGTGCCGCCGGCACCTCGTGCTCGTCCTCAACTTCCCAAGGTCGCTCCGGGGCTGGTGCGGAATTCTAATGCGGGTGTTTCGAGGGTCGGGACTATCGCAGTGGATGCGAAGTTTAGTGAATTTGGGGAGTATATGGAGCGGCTGATCGAGGGGGTGAGTGCTCACTGGACGACCTTATCTAGAGAGCGTAAGACGAAGGGGAGTTCTGGGGTCGTGTATTTGAGTTTTAAGCTTACGCAAGATGGGTTTATTGAGGAGTTGAAGACGGAACCCGAGACGCGGTCCAAGGCGATTGGGATCTATTTGGCTCGGGCGGCTGTTCAGGATGGTTCGCCCTATGGGGTGTGGACTAAGGAGATGGTTACTGTCTTGGGTGAGGATGAGATCGTTAGGTTTTCGTTTCACTACCGGTAGGCTGGTCGACTCGGTTTTGTGTCTTTCTTTCTTGGAAGGCGGGTGGTGGTGTTTGATGGTGATGGGATGGTAAAGAGGTATTTGGTCCTTTGGGTTTTGTTTCTTTCAGTTTCTATGACGGCAGTTGGTGAGCAGGTTGTTCTTTTGCACGGGCTTGTGCGTTCCCCGAAGTCGATGGTAAAGCTTGAGCGGGCACTGGCCGAAGAAGGCTACGACGTTTTTAATATCGGGTATCCGTCGCGTCAGGGGTCGGTTGTGGAATTGGCTCAGGGGGTGAGAAAGGAGATCGAGGATCGGGTTGATGCTTCGAAGCCGATGCATTTTGTGACGCATTCGATGGGGGGAATTTTGGTGCGCCAGATGGTGGTGGATCAGGTTTTTGAGAATATGGGGCGGGTGGTCATGTTGAGTCCGCCAAACAAGGGGAGCGAGATCGTGGATAAACTGGGGAGCTGGAAGGCGTTTCAGGTTTTGAATGGTCCAGCTGGGAGTGAGTTGGGGACGGATGAAAAATCGCGGCCAGCGAGTTTGGGTGCGGCGGCTTTTGAGTTGGGAATCATTACGGGGGATCGGAGTATTAACTGGATATTGTCGATGATGATTCCGGGGAAGGACGATGGGAAGGTGTCGGTGGAGAATGCACAACTTGAGGGAATGAAGGCGTTTCGCGTAGTGCATGCGACGCATCCCTTTATTATGAAGAAACCGCTGGTGATTGAGATGGTGAAGTGCTTTCTGGCGACGGGGGAGTTTGAAGAGTGAATGGTGAAATTGGATTGATTTGAGTTTTTTTGTTGAAACCGCGTACCGAGGTACCGAACGAAGTGACACCTGAGGAGATCTACGACGAAGCATGTAATGACGACATTTGAGGATCGTAGAGACGAAACATGGACGCGAATGGACGCGGATTTTATGTGGGGACTTGGGAGTAGAATGATTGGTTTTGGGAATTTTTGGGGGAGGTATTTCTCTTTTTTTTGTTTATGACGCATTCACGATCTTGACTTGTACGTCGATAAGAATACTTAAACCAATATAACTTTACTATTTTACTAGGGATTAAAAATGTCAGCAGTCAGTCAAACAGAGTCTAAGAGTTTAACAGAGCTTGATTTAGAAGCCGCGTCGGCTACAGAGCGTGTGCTGTGGGCACATGAGAAATTTGGCGATGATCTGATCATGACGACCAGTTTTGGGACGCATTCGGCGGTAATGCTTCATTTGGTAACGAGCGTGATCCCTGATATTCCGATTATCTTTGTCGATACGGGGTATCTTTTTCCGGAAACGTATCGTTTTGCGGCAGAGTTGACGGAGCGTCTGAAATTGAATTTGAAGAAGTACCGAGCGACTTCAACGGCTGCCGAGCAGGAAGCTGTTCATGGAAAGCTTTGGGAGCAGGGCTTGGACGGGCTTAAGAAGTATAACATCATTAATAAGGTGGAGCCGATGAATCGAGCGGTTAAGGAGCTGGGCGGTAAGGCTTGGTTGGCTGGCTTACGTCGATCGCAAAGTTCTAGTCGTGCGGAGCGAAAGGTCGCTGAGACGCAGAATCAGATGACTAAGGTTTATCCTATCTTGGATTGGGATAATCGTGCGGCGCACCAGTATTTGACCGGGAACGGGCTTCCTTATCATCCGTTGTGGGACGAGGGCTATGTATCTCTAGGAGATTGGCATAGTACGTCGAAGTTGACGGCGGGAATGACTGAAGAGGAGACTCGATTTGGTGGCTTGAAACGCGAGTGTGGTATGCACGAGAGCTCTGGAAACGCCGATTTTCAGATTTAGATTTTTAGTGAGAGCCGTACCGGTTGGGTGCGGCTCTTTTTTTCTTTTGAGCTGAGGGGATTGGGTTGTGGATATTATTTAACCACAGAAAGCACAAAAGACACAGAATGATTCCCACGACTGATAGAAGATAGGGATATGTGAATTAGTTCGCTTCTGACTTTATGAAGCGGGGTTGGGTTAAAATTCGGTTTTATTGGAGCTGGGAGAGGAGAGTTTCTTTTCGGTCGTCCTCAATTTCGGTATTGGTCTGGATCATCTCGATGAGGGTGGATTGAAGCTCTGGGACGTTCGCTTTATTTTCACTGTGGGCAATGGCGTAGGTCACGGATCCGAGTGCGTTGGCGAGGAGTTTGGGGTCTTCGTAATTATCTAGAAGAGCGAGGACGCGTTCGCCTTTGTCGCCTTGGTCGACGAGTGAGCGGGCGAGGGCACGTCCGGTGGTATCTGAGCGGATGGTGGCGTCTTCTGTTTTTTCCGCCCAGGAGATAGCGAGTTCTGGGTTTGCTTGGGCAACTGAGAAAATGACGCTGCGGACGAGTTTGTCACTGTCTTCGATGGCGGAAACTTGGTTCATTACATTTTCCATTTCCTCGGATGTGACGTTTCGTGCCCAGGTATTGGTAACAGATTCTAGTGCACCGGTCATGCCAGGTGACTCTTGGTTTATGAGGGCGTAGGCAAAGGCACCGGATCCGTCGACAGCTGCCCAGCCTTCCATGAATCCTTTCATGGCGGATGCGGAAATTTCGGCATCGGTTATTTGGGCGAGGGCTTCGATGGGTGCGTCTGTTTCGTATCCCCCCCAGGTTTTAAAGATTTCGGAGATTAAGGTTTTTCTAATAAGAGGGTCTTCTTGCGTGATGGAGGCTGCTAGTAGTGTGTCGAAGTTTCCGGTCCGTGAGGCTTCGTCGATTATGCCGCCGATCATAAATTGTTTTTGACGATGGCCAGGGATG
>CAWVWU010000166.1:0-8338 GCA_963933925.1 uncultured Puniceicoccaceae bacterium | reverse complement strand
ACTAACCCAGAACTAGACCACCTTGAGTTTTAACAAGAATTGGGACATCCCCCATATTGAAGCGGCAATGGTATGAAATTCCCCTTATCAAAGTCGTCGGCCATACACTCTGCATCGCATGCCACGCTCAATGCACTCTATTCGGATTTGTCCTTCTCCACCGCCTGCTTTCGATCCAGCATTAAATCAAACCCCCAGGAGACGATGACCGCTACAGGAAACCCCAGTATCAAGGTGAGCACGACAAATCGAAACACCCTCTCGGAAATTCCGAATCGACCGAGAAACGTCGAAGAAAACCCGAGCGAGAGCCAGCTGCGCATGAATTTTGGGAATACCTCCTTTTCCTCCGCATCAATAGTCTGTGGTACTTCGCCCCCCTCTCGAACTGACCTCGGAGCCCAGGCCAACAAGACTACGACCGGAAAACCAAGCATCAGCATGATTACGACGAATCGAAATCCCAACTCAGGGATACCGAATCCTCCAAATGTCGCCGCAGCGATCTCCATCATCATCCATGCCACGATCGCATAAGTGATCGCCACTCGCATAACCTTTCGGCGTCTCAACTCAGACCAGAAGGTAGGAAAACCAGACTGCGAAGAGCGTGTAGAACCCGTGGGATCACTTTCGTTTTCAGGTTTTGAAGAATCAGGCATAGAGTCGTTATACATCGAGCGATGTCGGAAATAAAAAGAAGACCCCCTAATTCAGATACCAAAAGAACAATATAACAAGCCAGTAAGTGAAAACAATAAAGCAGTGCGAGGCAACAAACGCCCCATATTCGCTCCTTAAACGTCAATCTCAACCTTCCTTCTTGTGATGCGAACCCCCATTCCAAGTGTGTGTGTGAACCGTATCCATACCCGTTAGCAGAGACCAAAACGAGACCGCCATCATGATATGGATTTTTGACAAAAGAAGCCTCGCACAATTTAATGGATTCAAGAATGATAAATTCACCCTACAGCTGGCCGAATGCCAGCTGCGGTAAAAATCTAGAAATGCATTGGTCAATGAATGCTCAATACAAATCTAGAGCATAAATCGAATTTTAAGAATGGAAATAAAAGGAAGAGGTAGAAATTTGAAGTCGAAAATTGGAATCCGCATTATGATTATGCTCGGGTGCTTGGCCTGCACGACGCTTTATACATTTGGTGAAGTAAAATCCCACGTACCAGCCAAGCCACGGCAGCAGGTGGACATCGGGATAGACAGCCCTGATCTACAGTGGTGGCGGGACGCACAGGAGACGAAGGAAGAACGCATTGAATGGTGGCGGGACGCACGATTTGGCATGTTCATTCATTGGAATGCCTCCTCTGTCTTGGGCAGTGAATGGGATGGAAAGGCCTATTCGGGCTATGCAGAACATATTCAGCGGATGGCACAGATCCCTTGCGACGTGTATCGACGCGAGGCGGCCGGCAACTTCAATCCAGAAGATTTCGATGCCGACGAATGGGTGCGGGCAGCTCGGGCAGCGGGCATGCGCTACCTGATTATTACAGCCAAGCATCACGACGGTTTTGCGATGTACGACTCCAAGGTCAGTGATAACAACATTATGGAAGCCTCACCCTATGGGAAAGATCCTATGAAGGCACTCAAGGCAGCCTGCGACAAGCATGGCCTCAAGTTCGGTTTCTACTATTCACACGCATTCGACTGGGGAGAAGAAAATGGCGTGGGCAACGACTGGGAGTATGATAATCCCGGCGGCGACAAACACCTGCATGGCGGGCGCAACTGGTTCGACGTTCACCCTGAAATGGTGCCGCGCTTTCGCAAGTATGTAGATGAAAAAGCAATACCACAGGTTCAGGAACTCATTAAAAACTATGATCCCGACATTATGTGGTTCGACACGCCGCACAAACTACCGCCCGAGGAAAACCTTCGAATTCTGCAAGCCGTCAGGACCGCCAAGCCTAGCATCGTGGTCAATAGTCGCATTGTTCAGCCCTACCAGAATTCACCGGGCCCTTTTGGCGACTACAAGAGCACGGGCGACCGGGCAGTTGATTTCCGTGCGGTAGAAGGCGATTGGGAAACAATCCCGACGACCAACGAATCCTACGGCTACAGCAAGCACGACCTCAGCCACAAGACACCAGACTATCTGGTTAAAGTGATTGCCAAGGCCGCCGCACGTGGCGGTAACATGCTCCTCAATGTCGGTCCACGCGGCGACGGTATGATCGATTCGATTGATCTCGAAATTCTCGCCGGTATCGGGGAATGGATGGATGTGAACGAAGCCAGTATCCGTGGCACGGTCCGTACTCCCCTACCCGTGCAACCCTGGGGCGAATCAACGCGAAAAGGAAACCTCCTCTATCTCCACGTTTTTGACTGGCCCAGTGACGGTCAATTGGAAGTCGGTGGTTTTCTGGGTGGCATCAAGAAAGCCTGGCTGCTTTCCGATTCGAAACAGAGTGCTCTCGAGCATCAACGCGTTGACGGGAAAACAGTACAAGTCAATGTTCCCCGGAGTGCTCCGGATTCATCGAACAGCGTGGTTGTACTGGAAGTGGACGATGCGGAAAAGACTTCAGAACAGCGGCTCATTTCGGCGAAACAGTCCAATGCGCTCCGTGCCTTTGACGCGATTGCGATTGGTGACGAGTTCAAGTACGGAGACGGAAAAGCCCTGCGTAACGGCGTCAGTGGCTGGAAAAACGAAAGCCAAAAATTAACATGGGCGGTCTATCTCCAAGAAACGGGAACCTATGCCGTGGAAGCCGAATACTCACTGAAGGAAGGTGCACCGTTGAATCAATACTGTGTGGCGATTGGGGGGAAGAAACTAACCGCCATGACGGAAAGTGCAGGAACATCCAAGAACGTTCTCTTCGTAAAACATGAACTCGGACACATAGAGATTTCGAAAGGCTCGCACTTGCTTGAGATTTTCACTGCTGGTAAACCTAATGAAGATCTTATGACCCTGCGTGCACTGCACTTAACGCCAATCAAAGGAAAATAAAATCCGTATCTACCCGCGTAATGGTTTAGCCCCTCACAAACCCTCTATACCTTCATTGGAAAGTTTCAGGACGAGGGCTTCTTCATATCTTTAGAGAAGCCCCGGAGCGAGCCAACGAGGCAAGAACAGGATAATCTCGGGAAAGAGGATCACGAGAATGAGTAGAATGAGCATAGGTATTAGGATGATAATAACGTCTTTGAGGACGTGAACTACTTTTATCCCCCCCAAAGAACATGAGATAAGCAGGCACAATCCGTAAGGGGGAGTTACCAGTCCGAAGGCCAACGAAATAACGCCAATAATCGCAAACTGTATTGGATGCATACCTACTTTTTCAGCGAGCGGAAGAAGCATCGTCCCCAATATAATAATGGCTGGAATCGCATCGATAAACATACCAATAGCGAGAAATGCGAAGGCAACGATGAAACCAGTCGTAATGGGACCTGTGCCGAAACTCCCCAGAAAACCAACAAATTCATGCGGAACGCGATAGTAGGCCAGAAGCCAGCCGAAAGCCGAAGCCGTGCCGATACAGAAAAGGGAAACCGATGCGAGGCTTGCCGAATCGTAGAGGCTTTTTTCGAACTCTCGGAATCCAATTTTTCGATAGATAAGCCCGCCAAGAATTGTTGAATAGAGCACCGCGACAACAGACGCTTCGGTTGGTGTGAAAAATCCGAGTATAATGCCTCCTACTATGATCGCAGGAGTAACCAATGCGAGTACCGCCTTACTGAGAGCGTTTCCGAACTCCCTGAGGGAGGATCGCTCGGATATGGGGTAGTTCCGAATCTTGGCATAGATGTATACAGTGCCCATCATAAACAGGGCCATCAGAAATCCTGGCACGATCCCGGCAAGAAATAATCCACCAATGGATATCGACATAAGCCCGCCCCAAACGATCATCAGGATACTGGGCGGTATGATGACACCCATTACAGAGGAACAGGCGGTGATCGCTACCGAAAAACTGGTGTCATACCCCTGCTTCTTCATGGCGGGAATCATCAGCGACCCGATGCCGGCCGCATCGGCGGTGGAGGAACCGGAGATTCCGGCGAATAACATACTCACCATGACGTTGATGTGCCCGAGCCCTCCCGGTAGATGCCCCACAGAGGCACGGGCCAAATTGACCAAACGTTCAGTGATCCCTGAGGCATTCATGAGATTGGCCGCGAGCAAGAAAAATGGGACTGCCAGTAAAATAAATGCATTGTATGACTTCCACATCTCCTGAAGCAGGACGATCGGCGTCATTCGAGGATCCAGAATAAAGATGGGGATGCATGCGAGTCCCAAGGCAAAGGAAACAGGTACGCGCAATACGATCAACAAAGCAAAAGAGCCGAATAGAATAAAACTAACTTCTCCCGGGTTCATAATGTTGGTTTCAACTCCCGGCTTTTGATCAGTTTGAGATCATCAGAGATCTTCTCGATAAGAAAGAGGAGCCATGAGAAGCCAGCCAGTGGAAACGCGATATAGATACTAGCCATATTAATCCCGCTCATTTCAGAAGATTGCATAAATCCGAGTTGAGCAAACTTGATTCCGTAGTAAGAAAAGAAAAGCGCCATAATGCCGATGGCGACGTGAACCACGAGGTTTCGGATACCTTGGCTACGTTGGGTCTTAGCCTGAGGGAGCAGGTCTACATCGAAATGCGCATCGTCATACACGGCAATCATCGCACCAATCATGACAATCCATACAAAACAGAATCGGGCGACCTCTTCCGTCCAAATATAACGTGGGATGAGACCCGTATAGCGAGAGATAATCTGAATCGAGACCGGCACGATTATGAAGCACATCAACAACGTCAGCAATACTCTTAGAAAACGACAGTATCTATCTATGAAAGACTTCATGGTGATCGAGGAACGTACGACAGGACTTATTACTTCAACGCATTGATGCGTTCAAAGACGTCCGAAGCTCCTACTTCCTTCGCGTAGGCTTCTTGAATGGGCTTGGCAAGTTCGAGCAGTTTTTCGCGATCGGCGAAGGGGTGCATTTTCAGCTTCCCTTCCTTCTCCATGCGAGCGAGCAGGGCTGCATCCATTTCCGATTCAGTTTTCCGGGCAAAGGCTCCTGCTTCTTTTCCAGCCTTGAGAATGGCCGCTTGTAAGTCCTCCGGCATTCGTTGAAACGTTTTCCCACTGAAACAGAACGGACGTACGGTAATGGCGTGTGCTGTAAGCGATATTTCTGGTCCTACTTCGTAAAGCTTCATTTGAGCAATGCCGGCCGCTTCGTTTTCGGCAGCTTCAATTACCCCTGTTTGAATTGCGTTATAGATCTCGTTGTACGCGATTACTGTGGGTGCCGCCGTGATGGCTTGAAAGATCTTCGTTTGTATGGGTGCTCCCATAACGCGTATATGAAGTCCCTTTAGTTCTTCCATATTGCGTACTGGTTTATTAACGACGAGCTGTCGGGTACCACCGCCCGCGTAACCGATTAACATCACATCGGATTTAACCTTAACCTCGTCCGCGATTGGCTTGAGAATATCTTCATCAAGCACACGGTTCCAGTGATCCAAGTCTTCAAACAAAAAAGGCATATCGATGAAAGGAGCCGCTTTTGAAAAGGTCGACATGTGTGCGGGCGAAATAATTGCAAAATCAACTGAAAGCCCTTGGCTCATATAAGTGAAGTAGTCCTTTTCCAATCCTAACTCACTATTCTTGTAGATCTCGAATTTTATTGGTTTCCCATAGTATTCCTCCACGAGTTCCTGGAATTTGTGTATGCCCAACGTGTAGGCATGCGCATCATCGAATTGCGATGCTCCTCTAAGCGTAATCGTGTCGTCCCGCTCCGAGCAACCGACGAAGGCAGATGCAATAATTAACAGGATGAGGTGAAAGCAATTAGTATAACGATTGTTCATGTACTGATTCGCCTGAAAGGAGCGGCCTAAAAGTTTATTGAAATAGATACGGGGAGCTTGTTTTCGTTTACACCCGATCAATTGGGGGAATTAAGTGATCTCTGGAGATCATAAGGTACGGTGGATTCAAAGTTCCAGCGAATAAATAATAATAATGGGAAGAGTCGGAATGCTTCAGCGTCGCTTTATACCACAAATCCAATGCAAAAAACGAACCACCGACGTTTTTGCCAAAAACGATCGTCATACCATCTACCGAATGAGTAAAGCAGGAAGAAAAGAGACAAAGCGATCAGAACCACCTTTCCCCGTCATCGTATCACCAAACGGACTGGAGACGAGGACGTCGTCTGTAACATCACCAGTTAAAATCAGCCCCGATCCTTCACCTGCGAATAGGCTTCCAATGACACCCTAATCCAGATACCAAAATCGCAATATCCACAAGCCAGTAAGTGAAAACAATAAAGCAGTGCGAGACGACAAACGCCTCTTTCATCGCATGGCACGCTTTACAATTACGATTCACCGGAACTCACCAACATCGGTTCATCTCAAAATCCCAATCAAGAATGTCAGCCTCTGAAAACAGCCCCACTCAATTCCCCATCCCAACGCTATCCACTTGCCCTATGGAGTCGGGCCATTTTCTAGCGTCCAAACCTCAGTAGGCAACTCTTGCCATATGGGTGCAAAACCAGTCTTACCTTCTCGATAATAGACCGTTGCAATAAGGTCGTCCCCTAACAAATCGGCATCCGGGGCATCCCCTTCGAAGTATATTTTAGCCAGCATCGCACAGCCGTTAAAAACATCACTTCCAATAGATGTCACACTGGCTGGAATCGTAATATTCGTCAGGCCAGTGCAATAAGCGAAAGCCCAATACCCAATAGAAGTCAGGCTATTTGAAAGGTCGATACGAGTCAGGTTATCGCAAGAAAGGAACACTTCATTTCCAATGGTAGTCACACCATTCGGAATGGTAATACTCGTCAGACCATCGCAATAAGCAAATGCGTGATCCTCGATTTCGATCAAATTACTTGGTAGTTTGACACTAATAAGACTGCTGCACGACCCAAAGGCATACGCTCCCATAGAAGTAACCGAATCCGGAATATCAATACTAACGAGTGCATCACAACTATTAAACACTCGAGCCCCTAACACGGTAAGCCCATTGGGGAGGTCTATTGCTAATATACCACAACCGGAAAATGCCCCGTCCCCCAATAAAAGTGACTCCATCGGGAAGGTCGATATTTACCAAACTAACGCAACCGGCAAATGTTTGATTCCCAATTGAGGTAACACTACTGGGGATTGTGAGATTTGACAGGCTTTCACACGAGCCAAATGTAGAATCTCCGATCGAGACTATTCCCTCAGGAATTTCGATACTTTCTAAATCGCTGCAACAGCGAATGCTCGATCACCGATCGAGGTAACTGTAGCTGGAATCGTGATATTTCTCAATCCGCTGCAATAGTAGAAAGCTCCCTCACCGATCATGGTAACGCTCTCAGGGATCACGATGCTCGTAAGATCACTACAATACGAAAAGGCTCTATCACCGATAACCGTAACTGGTTTTCCAGCCACCTCAATTGGTATAACAAGCTCTCCAGCCACATCAATCCGACAGTCAATAATCTCGATATGGTCTTCGTATTCTTTGTACCTATAATCATGATCAGGCTCGATGTAACCGAATGCTACGCGAAGAAAGAGCGGAGCGTCATCAACAGCACTCACGTATGCCGTTCGCTTGCCTCCAAAAGTTGAGTCAGAATAAGTTACGTCATTGGAATCCCACCTCATCAAGTCGTCGCTCTTTTCAACGATATAAGATCCACCATCAATGACATTGGCTGGCTGAAAGGTGAATTCATAACGATTCTGCGAATGCTGAAATGAGGCCTCCTCAAGGGTACTCAGATCATAAGGAAGATCCTTTTCGATTAGTACGACCTTTGAGGGTGTTTTAAACCCCATACGCTTTGTCGGCATACCACCCCACTGCTCGCTAAATCCGGTCGCTCCATCAAAGTAATAGACCGATGCCGGAACATTTATTGATTCTTCGGATCCGCTTGCAGGTGCATTGCCCGCACAGTAAATCGCTTCTAAGTTGATGCAGTCATCGAAGGCCCCTCTTCCAATAGAGCTAACCAATTCTGGAATATAGAGCCGTGTTAGCCCATTACACCCCTTGAATGCTTCGTCGCCGATCGATGTAACGCCACTGGGGATCGTGATACTCGACAAACTTCCACACTCATAAAACGTCAAGTCGCCAATAACGGTAAGGGAGTTGGAAAGAGTGACACGATTAAGTCTAACACATTCAGAGAAGGCACTAGCACCGATGGATGTTACTGTATCAGGAAAGGTGACGTCGCTCAATTGAGAGCATCCAGAGAAAG
>CAWVWU010000165.1:0-8397 GCA_963933925.1 uncultured Puniceicoccaceae bacterium | reverse complement strand
GATCTCGATTCCTGGGGCAAAATCGGCGTAGGCTGAATAGTATTGGTCGCGGTCTCGGTACCAACCGACGAGAGGGGCAATGTCGGCGGCAGAGATACCAGAGGCGACTTCGCCAGCGGCGTCGATGCGGACGGTGGTAGAAACTCCGTTGAGAACGGCTTGGTCACCGCGTCGATTATAGGCCGCTTCGGATTCGAATCCTCTGAGAAGAAGGCCTTCGGGATGGGGTGGATTAGAGCCCGCAAACAAGAGGGCGGTGGATCCGAGGAAAATTGATAAAAATAGGGAGAGTTGGGTGGTGCTCGAGGGTGCTTTGCTCATAGTGCTTATAAGGGGGTCAAATGGTAGAATCGGTAGAACTACTATCGACCTTGCTAACGAAGCCCTTATTGAGCACGGGTGGTGGGATGAGGTTTAATGAATTATTGAAATACTATTTACGGATAATTTTTGGAATTTAACAGGTTCGATGGAAACGTGTGGGATTTATGTTTCCTCCGTTGGCAGTTAGATTGGAATTGGTTTCGCTAAGTCTGCACTGATCTCAGAGTTGAAGATAGGATTTTTGAGGGAGTTTTCTCTGTATCCTGTTCGAAGGGATACGGTTTAATTAGGACTCAAAAATTGTAGTTTATTACTGATTAGAGCTTTAGGGGTGCGGTGTTAGGACGAAGTCCTATTTCGTGATGTGTGGGAAGGGAAGAATTATTAGGATCGGTGTTATTAGTGTCGTTCATTTTTTGGTGATGATTGGCTTGGGGTACGCGAGCTATTGGTCTACGGAGGAGGGGGTCAGTCCGGGATCGGTGTCTGTTGAGCCACTGTCGGGTCGGATTTTGGAGACGACTATAGTTATCATGGCCTCGCCGATGAGACAGATTTTTGAAGTACTCGATCCAATCAAGAGGATGAATTGGAATCTGAATATTGTATTAGCCTTTGGAAATAGTGTTCTTTGGGGCTACTGCCTCCTGTGGCTATACGATAAGATCAAAAGAGTAAAAGCGAAGAACAGAGAGTGAAACTGCTCCATCGGGGCAGGACCTCGTACTACTTCTTGTCTTCAGTCTTTTCGGCCCAATCGATTACTTCTAGTTCACCAAATTTGATTTCGCCTTCGCCGAAGTGTGTTTTGGATCTGGTGAGTGTGTCCAATTGAGAGCCGAAGTAGCCTTGAGCCGCTCTTGAAAGAGCGAGGTAGGAATCGGTGAAATTGGTTCCGATGGAGTTTACGCTAAATCGGGTGGACCACAGAAAGATGAACTCCTTGTCCTGGAGTAATTTCTGCCAGTCGTAGGCCATGAGGATCATGAAGTAGCGTTCATCTCTGATCTCTGATCGGAGTGTTTCCTTATCAATTTTGCCTTCTTTTTGCTGTAATGCTTTGTCGAATCCCAAGAGTTTGGCATTTGAAATATCTGATGCATTGCGGGTGTTTGTGAAACCGGAATCAATGAACGAATCATCAGTCGCTTCACCAAACTCGTCGTCTGGGCTGCCGAAACTGGCAATTCCCATCAGGTCCGCAATACTCGGATCGACTGAGGTGACTCCCCAGTGAACGACGATTAGGAGATCCCCAGTGTTAGTGCCTTCTGCTGGGTAATAATTGCGAACGGCGAGGTCTCTGGCTAGAGTTTGAACGATGTCGTTGAAGGTGACTTTGTCTAGGCTGCCATCCCTGATTCTCCCTCCAAAGAAATTTCCCTTAACAAAGTGGTAGGTCTCTCTTTTTACCTCGTCTCCAGAACCCTTTTTTGCGGCGTATTCATCCGTCGCAACAGAATCGACGTAGACGCGTGCCGTCTTGTCGGCAAAACATTGTGATTCTGCAAATATAAGCGATCCGATCAATAGTGCGGAGGTGGATAATAGACGGAGTACGGTGCTGTGCATCTTTATAATCAAGAGTGGGGTTGTGTGCGGAATAATGGGGAAGGATATTTCTGGGAAAACCAGATTGCTAGTTTTGTGTGCTGTCGTTTTGACGTTTTTTTTGTCTGGTTGCTTTTCGAAGCGACCGAGGTGAGGACTTTTGCGATGAGGTCCGGCTCGTTAGTGTGTCGCCATTTGCTTTGGGAGCGGGTCCGATGAGTTATGGGAGGACTCGTCGAGATTTCCGTAGAGTGGGTATGCCTGATCTTTTGAGGAGTATTTGAAGTCCTTGAGATTGTCATCGAATTGACGGTCATTACCTCGTTTTTCTGATGAATTCCGTCGTGATCGGATCATCCTATGCTCGATCGAATTCAATCGGATTCTAAATATGTAACCGGAAAATGACGACAAACCTATTCTTGGAAATCGATGTATCTCGAGCAAGGGTTATGATATTAAAACAGATCGAGTTGTTCGCCGTCGGCTGGTGGGGAGGAGGGGGATGTTTCCGATGCGAAGGGGGGAGTTTTTGGAATGAGGGGATTTATTCTGCGTAGTTGGTCGTTAAAGGCTTTTGCGACGCGGGGGGCGTTGGCTTCGTCGGCGGCGTGGATGAATATGTAAGGTTTTTTGCCTTCTAGTATCCACTTATTAACTGCTTGGGCGGATTCTTTGATCCAAGGGGCATTGACCTCGATTTCGTTTCTCGCTATGAAGCGAACGAAAGGAGTGTCTGCGGTGGAATCGTAATGGACAGGGAAGTGCGGTTTGCGTTTTTGAGCTTCGGCTTCTTTTGGGTCTTGTGGCTCGCTTGAGAAGAGGGGGCGGCTGTCGAATATTACCTTGTTGACCTTTTCGTTGCTGAGGAGGTCGTCGAGGCGTTGTTGATTGTCTGCGTTGTCGAAGAAGCTGATATGTCTGATTTCGACGGCGTAGTTAAAATCGGAGGGTAGGTTCTTAATATAGGCTTCGAGGATATCGATGCTATTGATATTGAAGGAAGGGGGGAGCTGGAGAAAGGCAGGGCCCAGGCGTCCTCCATCTGCCATTGCTTCGAGTATTTTAAGGAATGCGGCTGTCTCGTTGTGGGCGGCCATAAGTCTACGCTCGTGAGAGATGGCTTTAGGGAATTTCATGGCGAAGCGGAAATTTGGGCCGGCTTCTGCCATCCATCGTTCAATGGTGGCCATGGGCGGGAGGGCGTAGAAGGTGCTTCCGCCTTCGACTGTGTTAAAGAGTTTCGAATAGGCCTTTAGAATTGTTTTAGAATTCGTTTTGGACGGAAGTATCGGTCCAATCCAAGAGGGCTCGGTCCAGATGGGGCAACCAAGGTAGTAGGCTGAGGTGTGTCGAGTGGGTTCGGTCTGGGCCATAGTGAGAGGGTAAAAAGAAAGCCAATGGACGAATATCGTTCATTGGCTTCATTATTGAGAGTGGGCTTTACTTTTTTCCGTAGACCTTTTCGGGGTCGAACTTAGGATCGCCGCCATCGTAGACGAGGCTTTCCTTGTCGTCGTCGAGCTTGCGATAGAAGCAAGATCTGTATCCGTTGTGGCAGGATGCTCCTTCTTCTCCGATATCTGCTTTAGCCAAGATCACGTCTTGGTCGCAGTCGGTACGGAGTTCCTTGAGCCATTGGATTTGGCCGGAAGATTCGCCTTTAACCCAAAGCTTGCTACGGGAGCGGCTGAAGTAGGTGACCTTTCCTGTTTCTATAGTATGGGCTAGGGCTTCCTTGTTCATCCATGCAAACATGAGGACTTCATTGGTATGAACGTCTGTCGTGATGCAGGGAATGAGCCCGTTCTCGTCGAACTTGGGCTGAAGTTTTAGACCTTTTTCAATATCCTCTTTAGAGGTTCTTTCGTGAAGACAGGATTGTGACATAATGCTTAGAATGAATGCCACTTCAGGGGTCTTGTAAAGCCACGATTGCGTGGTGGGCTTGGTGAAGGCTTCTGTCTATGGGTGATCGATATGTTTGTACTAAATATAGTCCAGAATCTGGGAAAGGGTGCTAATAGTCGGTACGTCTGATTCTAATAAGCCCTCTGGATCTATGAGCAGGGCGTTCCAGCCCGCTTCGGTGGCACCTACTATGTCGTGTTTGATGCTATCGCCAATGTGGAGAATTTGGTTACTTGAGATACCGGTGGCGTTTTCGACGTGTCTGAATATTTGGAGGTCTGGTTTTTCTAGTCCGATTTCGCTAGAGACGAAGCTGTGGTCGAAATAGGGGCTGAGTTCGGTTTCTCGGATCACGTTGTGGACGCGGCCATCCCAGTTGGTGAGGAGTGCTATAGTAGGGCCCGCGTCTTTAAGGGCTTGGAGGGTTTCGTGTGTTCCTTCGGAGACCCGCCAGCAGGAACCGCTGCTGAATTCGTTCCATAGGTCGTGGAAGAGGTTGTCGAAGTTTTTGGGCTGTTGTTTGAACGGAGCGATACTGGCGGCGACGATGTCTTTCCAGAAGCTCAGTTCTCGGGATTCTCCATCTAATATAGAGCTGTCCTTGGAGATGGTACGAAAGGCCGAGGAGACGTTTTCGTTGAGGGCGTCGATCGGATAGTCGAGCCCATGTTGCTTGAGAACCTTTTGGTAGACTGCACCAACGGACGGGTAGGGATGGAGGAGAGTGCCTCCGGCATCGAAGGTGACTAGTTTGATGCTCGTTGAAATGGGATTAGCCATTGGTGAGTTTGTAGAGCATGTCGTAGCTGTAGAGGCCGGTCTTGTGGCCATCTGTAAATTCGAAGCGTATCGCGTATCCTCCTACGAAGTTCCAGGCTTTAACCTCTACTTTAGAGTAATCTTTTCCAGACTCGCCTCCGTATTGGGTTCCGAAGATGTCGCGTTCCCCTGAGGTTTCCGCACTGGGGGAGGCGGCGCGGAGCTTGGGGACCGTGATGTAGCCTTCTTCGCCGTTCTCCCAGATTATGGCGATTTCATTTCCGATTTGTTGAATGTCCTTTGGGCGTTGCATTGTTGAGTGAAAATAGGGCGAGGGATCCTTCTGTCCAGTGCTCTTCGTAAATTTCTTTTCTCGCTTGCCATGCTAGGCTATATTGAGCGGTGTCTCATTCCGACTCTATGTACGACGAAACCGAAGATGAAGAAATCGAACTCGCAGGATCGCTATTACTGGCGCATCCGCATCTGACGGACCCTAACTTTAAGCAGAGTGTGGTCCTTATGACGGCTCACAATGATGATGGGTCGGTAGGCGTTGTGATTAACCGCAGCCTTAATCTTACATTAAAGGACGTGAATTCTGAGTTTGCGGACTATGGTCTAGAGAATGTGCCTCTTTATTATGGAGGACCGGTGAATGAGAATCAGATTCTCTTGGCAGCTTGGGAGCTTTTGACGGATTCCAATGAATTTAAGCTTTATTTTGGAATGCGCCCAGAGGAAGCTCAGAAACGAGCCTTGGAGTGTGAGGGATTGGTGATTCGAGCGTTTAAGGGGTATTCGGGGTGGACGAAGAATCAGTTGGTCGAGGAATTGGAGGGGAACACTTGGGTGGTCGCTAATATGGATGGGGAAGCCATCTGTGATCTAGGAGATGCGGAGCTTTGGAAGCATATTATAATGGGAGTGAATCCGGAATTAGGGCTTTTAACCTTCGCTCCTGAGGCTCCGGAAGAGAATTAGGGCGGTCTTTTTCTCGAAAAGGTAGCGAATTTATTAGGGAATTGGACGAAACTACCGAAATACCTTAAAACTAGGCTTTAATGGTATTGACAGGGGGAAAAACGCCGTATGTCTTCTGTCCCCTTATGAAAGTAGTCTCATCGCTCAAGTCCGCCAAATCAAGACACCCCGACTGTCAAGTTGTTCGTCGTAAGGGTAGACTCTACGTTATCTGTAAGACCAACCCACGCTTCAAAGCGCGTCAGGGTTAATTAAACCAATTTATATCCATCGTGAAACAGGGCATTCATCCAGATTATCACCCCACAGTTTTTGTCGACGTATCAACTGGAAAGCGTTTCCAGACATACTCGACTATCAAAACAAGGGAAACTGAAGAAATTGACGGCGTTAGCCACGTAAAAGTGGTTCGCGATATAACAATGGACTCGCACCCAGTATATACTGGTGAGAAGCGTTTCGTTGATACCGCTGGTCGCGTCGAAAAGTTCCAGAACAAGTTCCGCCGCCGTCGCTAAGACCGGTCTCACTTGTAGATTACTTTCTAAGCCCTCGAGTCCATATGGATCGGGGGCTTTTTTGTGGGTTGAGGGTTGAGGGAGGCTGTCCTTATTTTGTTTCTTGATTCGATGCGGTGTGTTCTGCGATGACGCCCTCCCTTGTTATCGTTACTCCGGCAATCTTCGGTCTTTGGGGTTTTTCTTCTCGAAACTTAGGCAAGCTCCATTAACAAACACTACTGATTTTTCATGTTATGGGCCGAAAACTAATATTTATAGACTGCGACAGTACTTTGAGCTCCCTTGAGGGGATTGACGAGTTGGCGCGCATGCGTGGTGAGCAGACCTTTCGTGACTGTTCCAATATGACCAACCGTGCGATGGATGGTGAGATCGCTATCGAAGCAGTATATGGTGCACGTTTGAAGTTGATTGAGCCAAGTCGTGAGGAATGTGCTGTAATCGGTCAGCAGTATATCGATACGATCGAACCCCATGTCGAAGAACTAATCGCTTGGTTGCGAGATAATGGCTGGACTCCGGTTATCGTGAGCGGCGGATTGACGCAGGTGATTGAACCTCTGGCGAAGCATTTAGGAATCGAGGGATTGGAGGCCGTTGATCTCGTTTTTAACGAAGATGGCAGTTACCACTCGTTTAAGGAAACCTGTCCAACGTCTCGCATGGGTGGAAAAATTGAGATCGTTGAAGCGGCCAAGGCAATTGGAGATGTGGATGTGACTGTAATGGTGGGCGATGGCGTGAGTGATTTGGAAACTCAGGACAACGTGGATCTTTTTATTGGTTACGGTCGTGTAGTGGCACGAGACAAAGTGAAGGCCGAGGCCAAGCACTTTGTGATGTCGCTTCAGGATATTCCGAGCATATTGGCCGAACGCTTTGAGGTTTAGTCCAATTTATCATTACTAAATAGAATAAGGATGAGTACGCCCGATCAATTTGATAAGAATGCTGCGAGGCAAAAGATGTATATGGTTTTGTTTGGGGCTTTGGTCCTGCAGGTCTTTGTTATGGTCGTTTTGTTTGCGTCTGGAAAGATCGAAGAGAATCGTCAAGTGATACGGTTTTTGGTGGGAGGCGAACTTGTTGTTTTCGCACTTGTCTTTTTGTATCTGAAAAATAAGGAGAGTAAGAACCGAAAGCGGTAAATGTTATGTCGGGTGGGGTGAAAGTTTGGATAGAGGCGTCGCGGCCCAAGACTCTTGCCGCTGCGATAGTCCCTATAGTTATAGGATCAGCCGAGGCGTATCGAGTTGGCTCTTTCGAGTGGTTTCCGGTTTTGATTTGTCTCGCATTTGCGTTGCTCGTTCAGATCGGAACGAACATGGCAAACGACTATTACGATTTTCTCAAAGGGGCGGATACTGAAGAGCGGGTTGGTCCGGAGCGAATGGTGTCTAGTGGACTGATTGTTCCTAAGCAGATGTTGGTCGTAACTATTGCGATCTTCGCTTTGGCGTTTCTGGTTGGCCTGAATCTCGTAGCTTACCGCGGTTGGGAAATGCTAGTCGTAGGAGTTATTTCGATACTATTTGGATTCGCCTACACGGGGGGACCTTATCCCTTGGCTTATCACGGATTGGGCGATGTTTTTGTTGTCTTATTCTTTGGCTTGGTCGCAACGGGTGGTACGTTTTATGTGCTTACGGGGCAACTTGTTGCGGAGCCTTTGCTTATTGGTGGTAGTGTCGGTTTATTGGCGAATAATATTTTGGTGATTAATAATTACCGTGATCAAGAGACGGATGAGCAGGCAAACAAGCGGACTTTAATCGTTCGTTGGGGCCGGAGTTTTGGTATCTTGCAATATGGAGCTCAGTTGCTCGGTGCGGCGACACTACTGGTTATTTACGTGGGCAGAACTCAAAATTTCTTAGCACTCATTCCTTTAGTTTTGTTGCCTATTGGGCTGTCTATCTGGAGTCGACTCCCGCGCAGCGAGGGGAGTGATTTGAATGCCTTGCTCGGGCAATCGGCTCGATTTCTTCTTCTTTATGGGCTCGCTTTGGGTGCAGTCTTGGTGGCTAGTGTTTCTATCTAACAAAAAAGCCCCCAGCGATTAACTGGAGGCTTTCTTTGTGAAATTGGAATCGAAGGAATTAAGCGTGTATTTCGAGTCGTCGTACTATAGGAAAATCGCGACTCCTGTGTAGTTATCCAAGGCACCTTCTTTTAGAATCAATTTCTCGATTTGTGAGAGAAAACGGGCGGGGTCGCTTTCTGACCACATGAGTTTGTGCATTTCTGTTAGGCTGATCTTTGGAAGGCATCCGTCGCTGTAGATGAAAAGCCGGGGGATGTCCCAATTCTTGTTAAAACTCAAGGTGGTCTAGTTCTGGGTTAGTTT
>CAWVWU010000164.1:0-8443 GCA_963933925.1 uncultured Puniceicoccaceae bacterium | reverse complement strand
AAACGCTGTTCTCCAGCCAATCCAATCGCCCTTCACGCCTCAAACAAAAGACGCTAGATACCGTCTGTCCCGTTTGAACCTCAAAAAAACCAATTGTCGACTGCAGCTCCCTCAAGAGCTTTCGCAATAGATTGTGAGCCATCGAACCAAAATCAAAATCCTTAGATGAGAGGAGCTTTGCTGCGGCGGCTTCATCCTTTAAATTCATTTCCTCCTTTAGAGCAGTCGCAATATTACTACTTCCAAACTCAATTCTCCTTGTCACTTCAACTCCACTGGGACCTAAAATAATTGCGGTCGTAAAATCGCGCTCAATCTCCAAGAACATCAAGGGTTCGGTAAGATTTGCCCAAGTCATCATATCCATGATCACTCCGATTATTCCAACTGAACCGATTTCCAAAGTTTGAGGGAAGATCCCATTGCCCAAAAGATCCTTTTGAATCTCTTCAATCTCGGTTTTCAGAGCACCACACACGAGAATATCCTGCTTATTGCACTCCTCAAGCTCACGATCGCAACCGTTACCGGCAGACAGGCAGTACGCCTTCAAATCATTCGGATTCACATTCTCTTCACGGCGAATAAAGTCCAATACGAAGTCAGCCTCTCTCCCCTTCGGAGAATCAACACGCAACTTACGGATGATGCGGTTCGCAGGGTAGACCGAACATTTCCCATTAAGGAACCCATTCGACTTCACTCCTGCGAAGCGACGGATTTCTTTATTAGCAGATTCATCCTCTCCCCTTTCTACCTCGAGAATTGCTTCAACGGACAGAGGGGACACACGAGAGCTCAGGCGGGCAGCCCGAATTGTAGTGGGGAGGTACTCTACGATATAATTTTTCTTTCTGGTGGAGATCATTGCTTGTGGACGAAACGGCATTTAACCGAAAACGGGACAGTACACTCCTTATCGGCCTCCTCCTCTCCACATTGAGCCAATTGACGGAAGTTATAGGGCAAAAAACCCTAATTTAACACTCTCCCCTCCCAATCACGCTCCACTCCCCCCTTATCGAACATTACCACCCCGATCACAAAATATCCCTTAAACTCCCCTCGCACCGACGCCTAGGCCCTTAACCCTAGCACAAAAAAAGCTCGGGTGGAAACCCGAGCTTGTGAAATTGTTTGTGACGAGAGGTCTTATAACTCTGTCAACACGTCGCGAACCTAGCCGCGGAAAAAGGCTACCAGAGCTTCTTCTTGTGACGGTTTGACTTCAAACGCTTGCGGCGTTTGTGCTTTGACATTTTAAGACTACGTTTTTTCTTGAGATTACCCATAGGTATAAAAGGCTTCGATTTTTGGAAAAGGCCGAGAAACTGAGCACGGATCTAAACACTGTAAAGCAGAAACTCACAAAGAATAGTTTTTTCAGCAAATCAACGTGACGAATACCCTTTAGAATCATCCAATCGCTTCAACAATGAAGCAAATCGGTTCGGGATTGGGGCCGCAATAGAAGGCAACTCCACTTCAGGGACCTCGAAGCCTACCTCCAACAAATGCAAACAGAGCTTATCGTACAGCGGCTTCTCAAAGCGCTCCTTCTTATCTCTACGGTAGCCCTTCTTAATTTGCGACAGATAGACGCGTTCAACTTTGCTATACAAATCCTCACCAACGATCTCTAGTCCACACTCCGCGGCGTGCAACCGAACCTGGTGCATACGCGTATCCCGCGTCTCCGCCTCCCAAAGCTGATACTGCCCAAATGGACGCAAGAAGCGAAAGCGTGTCTCACACTTCTTTCCCGTTTTATGAGAAACCATAGCCCTTTGCTCCTGAAAGTGCTGAGCGAGTGGTAAATCACAGTAAAGCTCACGCTCTTCAACCTCCGTGCGAACGAGCAAGTGATAACGAAACACGAACTGGCGAGAACCACAGGAATTGCGATACTTCGCCTCCGCTGCCGCACTCTTAGCATAAACCAGTGCCCCACTCACCTCCGCATCCAGATTAAAAACACGATACACTCCCTCGATCCCCAGACGAGAAAGCTGAGGCTTCCCACTGATAATCTCCCGCTTCAACGCCATCGACAAATCAGGATGACCCAAGGTCCACTCATGCTGAAAACACGAAATCCCAGCCGGCTTATTCACCGCAAAGAATTCCTCATTATTCGCCAAAAGCGAAAACTTCAGGGGGCGTGGCCCCAAATACCCCTCTGGGAATGAAATAAAATTATCAGCAGCCATTGCGTTTAAGTCTCTCGGTTAAAACTAAAGAACCCCCACCGCAATAATTACGCATGGGGGTTCAAAATAAAAAAAGTGAAGCTCAATTAGCCAACAAAATACTTGGCTACCTTCGACTTAGCGCGACTGGCCGCGTTAGGGCTGATAAGGTTCGACTTAGTCGCCTTATCCATTGCTGAAGCGTATTCACTCGCGGCTGCCTTTAGGGCATCCTTGTCGTCTGCAGCAGCCAGTGTTTGCACCTTCTTGGCCAGCGTTTTGAGACGAGTCTTGCGTGAACGGTTACGAATCGTACGAGCAATCGTCTTACGATTATTCTTAATTGCTGACTTAGTATTTGCCATAAGGAGGCGGGATATTCATGCGATTCGTCGTCATGTCAAGGCATTTGCCCAAACTATATCTGAGATAGCTCTATCAAAGCCCAGCGACCAAGGCTGCCAAACCAGTAGCAATGGTACCTGTACTCGTGAAATCGATCCGAGAATTTCCCTTCAACTCCCGCCAATACCCCAACTGCTTCGCTCCATCCGAATCGAGATTCTTCAAGTTCACGTCATAGTGAAAATTTGCATTACCCGTCATCCTTATCGACTCCGCAACCACCGCTCCACTCATTTCCCCACTGGAACCGCCTCCGTTCATAGTTACTTCAGCATAAGGGGCATAAACAACAAAACTCGCCTGACCATTGCCATGGACCGATATTGTCTGTGCACCCGAGGTCGTTGAAGTGCCGTATATCATCAGCTTTTCAGGGATATCAGACTTATTAGCCACTCCATTTCCCCCAAAATCCGCATCGCCGCTAATATAAAATTCAGCCGAACCATATTCAGTGATCTCAATCTCCCCGCGAACAGAAAAATTCCCATCAATAATAATCACTACTGGACCATCAATTTCCAGAACATCGGAGCTATCATTCCTAAAATTCCCCGTCATATCATACACGGTGGGCACCGAGGCTCCAGCTACACCAATCGTCCCTCCATCGGGCACCACTGAATAATCCGCCGTCAACGACGGTATTACAACATCTGGAATATCAGATGTGAAATCGTCGGATACATAGTCTGTGTCATAACCCCTAATAGGGGCTGGTCGAGTTGGCCCAATATAACCATTGCGTACACCAGGAACCAGCCCTGGTCCAGTAAACGCATACCCATATACCGTTCCATTACCGATACCTATTGATTCCGTCACCACCGAAGTCGACGCCACCGACCCTTCATTACTATAATTAGTACCACCATCACTTGGCCCATCATAAGGTCCCAAGGTAGAATCATAAGAATCCACCACCACATTATTTCCACTAAAAGTAATCGAGTCCTTCGAAGTAAGCCCGTTCGCAAACAAACTCCGCACACTTAAACTAATAAACACCTGCTTTGTCGCACTATTCCCAAGTGCGTCAGCGACCGTCCCCTCAGATACCAGCACAGACTCAGACCCCGAAGAATCAATATACACCTTCACAGTCCCCGTAGTACCGTCACCAAAACTAACGCTACTGATATTCTTATAATACACACCCGAACCAACCCTTGTCCAGGTAGACCAATCACTCTTCTCAATCCCTAAAAACGCCTCCTCAAGTCCAGCCTCGGCCAGATTGAGAGCACTTTGCATATACACGGTCTGACGGGAGAGTTTATACTCCAAACTCGCCGATTTGAGATAATTCCCCGCAACCACCCCAACAATGATCGCCATGATTATCACTCCGATCAAAACCGACCCCGACCTCCTTTTTTCAAATTCTCTCATAACCTATCCTCAAAGAAATTAACTACTCACCTTACGATTCCTCATCATAAATCGCGACGAAATGATCTCATTCGTATTTTCCAAACTCAGCACCGTCCGAATCAGCGACGCATCGATCTCTACCTCCTTCACCGAAAGAGAGTTCGTCGTAGACGCTCCCGTAAGATCATAATACCCGAGGGAAAAATCATCCACCTCCGTCAGAATCGTCGATGTCGTTCCATCATAAGTCCGATAGACTTCATCGGCAGAGGCATCGTAGGCATAGCTCACTGTAACCAGCGTGTTCGTATCATCGTAGGCCTCAAAAACAAGATTCGTAGACGTTGAAGTCACGACATCTGCAGCCATTCGCACATCAGAAGCAAAAATCTCCAAAGCTCGCCGACTACTCGCATTCATATTGGCATAGTGCCCTACACTAACCGAACTCCGAGCCAGCATATTAACACTCGTCATCGCTCCCGTAAGAAAAATGCCTCCAATTCCCATCGCAATTAGTAGCTCTACAAGCGTGTATCCCGCCCGAAGAGCAATACCGCCTCTCGAACGATTACGAAGACCGATAGTAGTAATCACTGAGCCCTCCTTTCGTTATCCATGTTCTATACTCTCTAGAATACGTCACACCCCCCTTAGCCCACGACACAACCAATACCACTTCTTTTTGATCCGTAGCCCGACTTGAGATCGTCTGAGTGCAGGTATACTTATTCCCAAAAGCAGCCACAAATTTGCTGGCGGGCGTAAAGGTCTCCGTCGTTGGCCGTGCAATCAGAGCCGCCCAATTCTCTCGCCTCAAGTCCTCCAGGCGACTTTGCAGAATCTGCGTCACACGCGTCTCGTCTCGAGACAACTCCACAAGATCACTCCCACGCTTCAAGGCCCCAAAAGCCCCCAGCATAATGACAGCAAAGAGGACCGCCGAGATCATCACCTCCATTAAGGTAAAGCCCTTCCGCCCTCCAGACCTACCACATAGACCTGCGGTACCTCCTTCTAAATATGCGTTTCTATTCATTCAGTGTTGGTGCTAACAAAGACCTTCCGCACTCACGAAACATCTTCTGACGTATAATTTACGGCACCATTTCCACCCAGTAAAACGAAACACCCTCACTTCATTTCTTTTACATTTGAATGCAGTAATTCACCCCAACCAAACAGAGTCCCCTGCGATTCACGCAGCGACCTCACTCTAAGTAAAAAACAGTATAGCTTCGGAGCCTGTAAGCCGGATTTTGTCATCAGAACGGTCGTAACCACTCCAAGTCGCATTCATTTATCTACCCCGCTCGCTAGAGCGAAGTCCCTTCTTGCGAAGAGCGCGACATACCCGGGACTTTAGACGGGCCGCCCAGTCCCCTATTTTGTCTTGCGCCAGAATGGGTTTACCTTGCCCGATCAATTACTCTCTCGGCGGTGGGCTCTTACCCCACCTTTTCACCCTTACCCCTCAAAACTCCACCGAAGTGAAGCCAAGAACGGCGGTCTAATTTTCTGTAGCACTATTCCGTCGATCCGTCTTTAAACGAACCGCCCCCGTTTTCACAGGGAATCCTGCCCTGCGGCGTCCGGACTTTCCTCTCAACTGTTTTTTAAAGAACTGCCAAGCGAATGCGCGGCTCCGAAGCTAAGCGTCGACATAAACGATACGATGACAGTTATCGCAAGTGCATATTTCATCCCCACCCCGAGCATCCGAATTTAAGGCAGACGAAACTCTCATATGACACCCGCCACACTTGTGCTCGGTTACAGCCACGATGATCGGAAACTTCATCCCCATCACCACACGCTTGTACACGGAGAGATAACGACGCTCCACTTCGGCTTCCGCCGACTCGAACGCGGCCCGAGCTCCATCAATCTCAGCCTTTAAATTCACTTCCTTCTCATCGAGTCGGCCCAAAAAACTGGTCTCTGCCGCAATCTTTTCCCGAGATTCGACCTCGCCTACTTTTTGATTCTTTCTCGCGTCATCCAAGGAATACAAAATCTCGATCTCCTTTTCCTCGAGAACCGAAATCTTCCCCTGGCCAGTCTCGATCTCGTGAGTCAAAGCCTGATACTCTTCATTCTTCTTAACGATAAGCTGCTGATTCTTGTACTTAATCATCTGAGCCTCAACCTCAGCCATCTCGGCTTCCAAGCCTTTGCCCTTAACCTCGAGCTCCTTGATCCCAGTTTTATCCGCCTCGATCTTCGCCTCCAAAGAACGGATCACGCCCTTCGTATCCTCGCGTTCGTTAGGAAGCAGAGCCAACTGCCCTTCGATCTGGCGCAGGGCCATGTCTCGATCTTGTAAAATAAGCAACTTGGTCATCCATTCGGAAGTCATACTGCCCGCGATTGGAGCGACCAAATCACCGCGGGTCAAACGCGGAAATCCCTAAGAGACTGTTTAATAAGTCTCTAGGAGGCGATTTTGAGCAAATGCCTTCTATATATAGTACATCGCCTTAGCCGGAGATGTCGCCAAATCCCTCAAAGTAATCGACTTCGCAGTATCTTCAAAACTCTTCTGCAACTGCCCCCAGGCTGCGGCTACCCTTTCACCAGATAATCCATCCTTACTAGCCGCCCCCTGAAACCAATCCCCCTGCACCAACGCAACAACATCCCGCAATGAAATCTCCTCTGGAGCACGCCCCAAAAGATAACCTCCCTGCTTGCCGCGCTTACTCACCACCAAGCCCCCATTTCGCAATTCACGAAGAATTTGAACCAAATAATTTGCCGGAATCGCCTCCCGATCAGCCATCTCATCAATACAACACACCTCACCACTCTCATATCGAGCGGTTAATGCGGCCAAAGCACGCAGTGCATATTCAAGTTTGACGGTGAGTTTCATACAATTGAGACCGAATCGACGATCAAAAATCACACAGGAGGCCGAAATTTAGACTTTTGCAACGGTTTTTAGGCATAACCCATGCCAAATCATCAACTTACTTCCCCAAGCCTGTTTTTGACGCTTGCACGACACCTGAGAGCCCTTTTGAATGCCCGTTTTTGCAGCTTAATATAAGGGCTTCGTAAAAACCTCATTTTTGAGCCCAATTTTTCACACATAGAATATACCGTATGGATTCGCCAATCGATTCTGAAAACGCTCCCGTAAATCACGACGGAACCGCAGATTACAACGCCTCTGACATCCAGAAACTGGAAGGCCTCGAAGGCGTGCGCAAACGCCCCGACATGTACATTGGCGACACCAATGAACGAGGGCTCCACCACTGCGTATTTGAAGTGGTAGACAACTCGATCGACGAATCCCTCGCTGGATTCTGTTCCGAGATCAAAGTCGCAATCCACCTCGATGGTTCATGTTCGATCTCAGATGATGGACGCGGAATCCCGGTCGACATCCACCCAAAATACGACATCCCCGCTCTCGAGCTCGTGCTCACCAACCTCCACGCGGGAGGCAAATTTGGAAAAGGTGCCTACCAAGTATCAGGCGGTCTACACGGTGTTGGAGCCAAGTGCGTAAACGCGGTTTCCGAATGGTTCGAAGCCGAAGTCCGACGCGACGGCAAGGTCCACCAAATGACCTTCAGCAAAGGCAAGACCACCAAACAGCTCTCCGTCATCGGAGAAACCAAACAAACAGGCACCAAGATCAGCTTTAAGCCGGATCCGGAAATATTCGAAACAACCCTCGATTTTAATTACGAAATCCTCGCGAAACGCCTCCGAGAACTCGCCTTCCTCAACCCAGGAATCAAAATAACGATTTCCGACGAACGCGACAACAAGACCGAGACCTTCCAATTCAACGACGGGATCGCAGAATACATCCGATTCCTCAATCGCTCGAAGACCCCCCTCCACGAAGACCCCATCACTTTCAGCGACAACGTTAAGGATCCCAAAGGCGACCCAGACGCCCCAGCCATCGTGGTCGATGTGGCGATGCAGTACAACGACTCCTACAACGAGCAAATTTTCGCCTACGCCAATTCGATCTACAATATCGAAGGCGGGACTCATCTTTCTGGTTTCCGCACCGCACTCACACGCGTGGTCAACCAATTCGCTCGAGCCAACAACCTCCTCAAGGACAAAGACCCCGCAATCACGGGTGATGATGCCCGCGAAGGTCTCGTAGCCGTAGTCTCGGTAAAGGTCCCCGAACCTCGCTTCGAAGGACAAACCAAAACCAAACTCTCCAACTCGGAAGTCGACGGTATCGTGCAAAGAATCGTGGGTGAACGTCTCAAATACCAATTCGAGACCGACCCTAAACTCGCAAGGCGCCTCATCGACAAGTGCCTCAATGCAGCACGCGCACGTGAAGCCGCTAGAAAAGCCCGCGAAACCGTACGAAAAAGTGCTCTCTTCGGCGGGGGTCTCCCAGGCAAGCTTGCCGATTGCTCCTCCCGTAGACCGGAAGACAGCGAACTCTATATAGTGGAAGGGGACTCTGCGGGTGGTTCAGCCAAACA
>CAWVWU010000163.1:0-8477 GCA_963933925.1 uncultured Puniceicoccaceae bacterium | reverse complement strand
TTAAAAACAAACCTTCAGTCAAGCTAAACGGTACGGTGCTTCGCGTGACGCTTACTCCTCAGTGGCTTTTTTAGAAAATGAATTGTCGGAGATCAGCTTAGAAGAAGGACTTGATTTCTGCTTCTGTCCAATTTCCACGAGTACCGATTTCGGCACGAATCTCAGCAACTTGCTCAGGACTTACCTCCGCTGCTCCATTGTCCCATGATACACGGATATGAGAAATGACTGCTGCAATTTCCTTATCGTTCCAAACTGCACCAAATGCGGGCATCGCTCCGTTATAGGATTCGCCCATCACAGTAACAGGTCCTGTCAAACCAGCGAGTAGAACACGAATCGCTACGTTACCGTCGCCATCCTTAACCCACTCCGAACCTGCGAGTGGAGGAAACGCTCCCGGAACACCGAGTCCTGTCGCTTGGTGACATGCGACACACTGCTGAGCGTATAGCTTCCCACCATCAACGGCTACTTCGATCACTGGGCCAATCGGACGAGAATTAAACGCCACGATCTGGTCACGTTCATAAAGGTACTGCTGACCATTATCTTGATCAAGGTTACGACGTGCGACGATGAACGTATAGAACACGATAACCGTTAAAATGCTGAGCATGAAAAACGCGATCGGCGAACCGGCGATAGAGACACGACGCTCGCGAGCGTGACCCTTTACTATACTGGCATCGTTAGCCAGTGCTTGGTCTACTTTGGGAAGCCCCTCTTCTTGCTGATTATTCTGACTCACTAGTAATTAACTTTCTCTGCGTTGGGTGCTTCAGGGAGATCGTAATCGAGCTTCAAGCTCAACATGTAGGCAACGAGTGCCTCAGCCTTACGAGTGGGTGTAATTTCCTTACCAGCCTTTGGTGCGAACTTCTCAGGAAGTACGAGTGCATTGTTCGAAGCCTCACCGATGATTTTGCTCTCCTCGTAAAGAAAAGCAAACGGAGGCATAGTCGATCCCGCTGAATCGATCTGCGGATTATAGAAATGACGATGCAACCATTCTGCATCGTTCAAGCGTGTTCCCACGCTGGTCAGATCTGGACCAATACGTTGCGTCCCTACGAATACTGGATTTTGATCAATATAGTCGCGAGCAACAGTCTGGCGTTCACCCCAGCCACGATCGACATCGTTACCAGCTGAAAACCGTACTTGCTGTGTATGACACGCCACACAACCGAGCTCTTGGTAAACCTCACGTCCCTTGGGGACAAGGCCTAGGCTCTGGTGTGGCAAACGATCTGCTCCCGATCCAATAGCGGTCAATTGCCCACTTTTACCTTGCGGGTAGTTGAGCGTGACTGCCCACGATGCCGCGAGGATGAAGAATAGGCCTAAAAATATAAATGGTCCCCGATTCATGATGCACTGCACTCCATGTCTGGTGCCGCTTTAACAAACAAAGCAGACTTCTCGGATGCGCTACGTGGTGCAACGATCATCCAGAAAAAGGTTACAAGGAAGGCCACTGCAGAAAAAAGCAGAAACGCCATACCCAATGTTGAAAGGAAAAGGAATGATTGGGAAATCTTAGCGATAGACAGCAAGGACGTTGTACTATCATTGAGGAGTACTCCCTGTGAATGGCCGCCATAAATGAGGCCGCCAGCAATGAGCATTACACCCATAGCATGTGCCCAGAATTGCATTTCGATTAATGATGAGGGCAAATTCTTATTCAAAACACGTGGTAGGATAAAATAGATCCCACCGAATGCCGTCATTCCCACAAAGCCGAGAAGCGCAAGAAGCTTTACGCCCGAATCGAATAGAGAGAACTGAATCGTTTCGTTCACACCAATGAGACTCCCGTACACATCGAAAATACCGTAGAGCACGAAGGAGATCACTCCGGCGAAAATGAAGCGCATTGAAACGCTATCCCAGATCTGGTTGAAGTTTCCGAATAAACTCGAAAGGAACTGCATCGCAAGAGTGCTAAGCGGCAATAACAGTGCAAAGCTCGCGATCACACCAACGATAGCCACCCAAGATGGAATGGGTCCGTTCAACATTTCTGCCGAACCACGGAAAGCGGAAAACAAAGCCCAGGTCCAAAACGCGATTCCCGCATAACGGTACCCTACGACAGGCTTACCGAATGATTTTGGAATGAGATAATAAATAGTCGCAAACGCGAGCGGAGCCAAAACGAGTCCAAACAAGTTATCAACGTACCAGCCGTTAACGAGTGCTTGAAACGCTCCCTGTACCGGTGAGCAGAAAAGCATTATTTGAGCGGCAGTAAAGATCCACGCAAAGCAGAACAAAGCCATCAAGACATACCATTGAGAAGCGAAGCTGCTACGGAATGTACGAGCCTTAAAAGTCAACAAGCCCCACAAACCAATTCCAAGAAAGGAAACGAAGAGAAAAGGCGTGATATAGTTCGGAAGCTCTAATAGTGCGAATGGTGTTTGGTCACCGATGAAAATGCCAACAAGACCGATCAACAAACCAACATTCCATGCTGATACGGAAACTGTAAGGAGTACATTGTTACGCATGGCTTGACCGCTCAAGCGCGCGAGGATCCATGTTACGGAGGCCAAGGATGCATTAAATACAAATCCATAAACCAAAGCATTCCAAAACGCTGGCTTTACCTTACCGTAGGTGAGCAACGCAGAATCACCGAGAAAACTCGGTGAGTGCAGTTTTACAGAAGTCGCCAATCCGAGTGCTATTGCTAGAATGAACCAGAAAGCACTCGCCTTGATCATTACCAAAGCAGGCCAACGCATCGAGGCGTCAATAGAACTCTCCGTTTCGCGGGCCGGTGATTGCTCAACCGAACAAGGACAAAACGTGGAGCATATGTTGTTAATCAGGCTCATAGAGTGATTTCGATTCTCTCGTTTAGCGATCGTTTCAGATTACTTAGCGTTCTCCGCGATAACGAGCTCCTTAGCACGCTCGATATCCAAGCGAACCTTGCCCGTTGCCGCGTTAACGGAAACTTCATTAAGCTTCTCCGCTGCACCCGCTTTGTATTCGGCGAGTGACGGACGTTCAACCGCAACTTCTTCTGCTTCGTTTCCAGAGAACTGGAACTTGAGCAGAATTGCGAAAACGAGAAACGCTCCGACAAATGCGATTACGGTTGGAAATGAACTACGTGTAGGTGTGTTAGCCATCTTTGCTCGAATTTAGAATTAGTGGCTGTGGTTCAACGACTCGAGGATACGAGGATCGCGAATAGGAATGATTTTGACCTTATTAAAGCTGTTCCAGTATGCCCAGAGCATGAAGCACCCAGGTGCAACGATACCTGCGATGTACCAGATAATCGACGTCCACTCTGAAAACATTTGATAAGGAACACCGTTAGCATCCTTCAATGAAGGAAGTACGTTGTAGAAAACATCGAAGAGTTGCATGATCAAAATCCAGACAGCAATCGCCGAAGCAGGACCCGCATTCGTTTTGAATGGGAACTGAAGGAGCAAAAGAAAAGGAACGAGGAAGTGACCAAAAACGAGGAACATTCCAATGACGGACCACATACCTTCTTCACGGAAGTTGTACCAAAAGGTTTCTTCCGGCAAATTACCATTCCAGATCAAGAAGTACTGGGAGAAACTAATATACGCCCAGAATACTGTGAAGGCGAAAGCCAAGGTCGTCAGATCGTGCAAGTGCTTCGTATTAAAGAGTCCCTTGAGTGGTCCCTTCGTGACTAAGTAAGCACAGGTGATAATGAGAACAGAAAGTGCGGCACGCATTGCGTTGGCGAAAATCCAGACACCGAACATGGTAGAGAACCAGTGGTACTCCAAACTCATGATCCAGTCAAAACCAGCCATCGTCCATGTGAAGGCAACCGCGATCAATCCCGCTGCTGCAAGCTTACGGCAAGCGTAAGTGTGAGACGCTTCACCATCAGAGTCTTGAGCGAATGAGTGCTTGCGCAATGAACTCGCAAACCAAGTCCACACTGCGAAACAACCAACAGCACGAGCCCAGAAGAACCATTCGGACAACCACCAGGTTTTCTTCTGATAGAGAATGTCCTCCCCTACTGTACCGTGACCCGGCAACTCGAAGTCAGGGTCCATCCAGATCCACAAGGTGGATTCGCTCTTCAAGTAAGTTACGAGAAAGAGTGGGATAAAAAGCAGTGCGAGATATGGAAGTGCCGCCAAGTAATTCTCAGACTGACGACGGACAACGACTGACCAGCCCGCATCGAAGATGTGGTGGATCAATACGAGAAAGAGCATCCCAATCGCGATTGACGTCACAAATATCAAACCGATCAAATACGCAAACGCACCAATACGGTCAGTTGTGAAGACGCCAAACAGCGAAATAGCGAGAGCGGCGACGCCCACGATTAGGATTTTTTTAGGATTGGGCAATTCTGCGCTCATAGTCCAAGATCCTCTCTTTGAGAAGGTGTTAAGTCTTTAGCGGAACCATTGGCCGCACGCTGCAAAGCACGAACGTAGGCAACCACTGCCCAACGGTCTTCAACTGAAAGTTTGTCGGCGTAACCCTTCATTGTGTTACGTCCGTTTTTGATGACATCGTAGAGGTTTCCTTCGGTGTACTGAACGAGGCGGTCGGCAGTGAGATCAGCCACAGTCAACATGCCATACTTCTTGGTCATGCTATCACCGTCGCCAGCTGCACCGTGACAAACCGCACAGTAGATATTAAAACGATTCTGACCACGCTCCATCAACTCATTGCTTACAGCAACGGGGAAACCAGATCCGAAATCAGCCCCCTTCTTGCCTGTCGCAGTGTAGTCATCCTCGTAGTAGCTGCCTTGGGCAACCGTACCAGAAATGGGTAGTCGGTCAGTACGACCGTCAGCAAAAAACGAGCTCTCGGACTGAGGCATGTATTTGGGCATGCGGTCCATATCTGGAAATATTTCCAGTGGCGGTTTAGTGCTCTTGTCGCCGCGGAATCCCAAAATGGAAATCGCTGCCGCGACGATGAAAAAGAATATAAGGTATACGTAACGCATGTTCCTAGTCGTCCAATTCGTCGATTTTAACGGGGTGAAGGCTTTCCAAAAGTGATCGTGTCTTCACGTCATCAAATTGTGGATCGTCCTTTTCAATATAAAGGAAGAACTTGTCGTCCGACCCTTCCTTAATGTCGTCGTAAGCCAAAACCGGATGGTTATGACGTGGAAGACCATTCACGATGAACATGCCAATGATACTGATAAAAGCAGCACAGAAGATAGTCATCTCATAAGCCACCGGAAAGGCAGCGAGGGGACTAAAGAGCGGCTTACCACCAATCAAGATCTTATAATCGACCGCATTAGTGAAAAAGATCATGAGCATACCAGCTGTGAAGCCAAAGGTGCCGCCGATGATCGTGAAACGCGGTATGATGGAACGTTTTAAGCCCATCGCCGGATCCATTCCGTGGATGGGAAATGGGGTGATAACATCCCATTGCTTAAAGCCTTCATCACGAACCTTCTCTGCGGCATGCATGATGTCCGCAGGAGTGTCGAATTTTGCGAGGAGTCCGAATTTTTTCGCCATTGTTCTAGTTGATTGACCTTAGCGATTAATGGTGGTGCGCATCTGCTTGAGGCGTCACGGCTTTGATTTCAGCCATGGCCATTAGAGGCAGGAAGCGTAAGAAGAGGAGGAAGAGTACGGAGAAAAGTCCGAACGTTCCGAGATAGGTAAAGATGTCCACAACTGTTGGAGAATAGTAACCCCAGCTTGATGGAATGAAATCGCGAGAGAGTGACGTAACGGTAATAACGAAACGCTCAAACCACATTCCCACGTTCACGAAAAGAGAGATCACCCAAACGAGAGTCGTGTTTTCGCGAATCTTCTTAAACCAGAAGAACTGAGGTGTGATAACGTTACAGGATACCATGATCCAGTAAGCCCATGCGTAGTTACCAAAAGCACGATTCACGAAGGCAAAGATTTCGAAGTCATTCGCACCATAAGCCGCGATGAAGAACTCCATCCCGTAGGCGTAACCAACCATAGTTCCCGTAGCCAAGACGATCTTGGTCATACAGTCGATGTGGTACTGAGTTACCAAATCTTCCAAACGGTAGACGGCACGCAGTGGTAGCATAAGCGTCAATACCATCCCGAAACCGGAGAAAATCGCACCTGCAACGAAGTAAGGAGGGAAGATCGTAGTGTGCCACCCTGGAACCAACGAGATCGCGAAGTCAAAAGATACGATCGTGTGTACTGAAAGAACGAGCGGAGTGGAAAGACCTGCCAAGAGCAAGTATGCCATTTCGTAGTTGCTCCAGTGACGATTAGATCCGCGCCACCCCATGGCGAATAAGCCATAGAGGAATTGACGAACCTTAGAGGTCGCACGGTCACGAACGGTTGCCAAATCAGGAATCAAACCAACGTACCAAAATGCGATTGATACCGAAGCGTAGGTGGATACCGCAAATACATCCCAAAGGAGTGCCGAACGAAAGTTAGGCCAGAGGAAATTCGAGTTAGGAATTGGGAAGAGGAACCAGGCAAACCAAACACGTCCAACGTGAACGACTGGGAAAATCCCGGCACACACAACCGCAAAGATGGTCATCGCTTCCGCAGCTCGATTGATCGAAGTACGCCACTTCTGTCTTAACAAACAGAGAATCGCAGAGATCAAGGTACCGGCGTGGCCAATACCAATCCAGAATACGAAATTAACAATCGCCCAACCCCAGTTAACTGGATTGGCCAATCCCCATACCCCTACTCCTGTAGAGATGAGGTAGATCAAACCGACTGCAGTAAAACTCGCAGTACAGCAAGCAACAGAAAAAAGAACCCACCACCAAGTAGGTGTCTTCTCTTCGATGATGCCGCAGATTTTCTCGGTAATCCAATTGAAGCTACGGTCATTATTGACCATCGCTGCACGTGGAATACTGACGGGATTTACCTCGTCAAGAATTGCGGGCGTCACTTCGTTATTAGAGTGAGCGTTAGACATTAGTGGTGTCCTCCATCGTCTTGCTTAGCATCAGAGTGTGCGTCGTGAGTCGTTGCGGCCTCATGGCCGTGCGAATCCTCGTGTCCATGAGCATCGCCATGCCCGTGATCACCATGATCAGCTCCGTGGTCAGAGTGACCTGATGCTGAATCATATTCTACCTTAGATAACGGCTGACTGGTATAGTCAGGCATCTTTGGATTAGGATTACGAAGTTTTGCGAGATAAGTCGTACGTGGACGTGTGTTCAAGTAGCCAAGTACCGAGTAGTTACGATCGTTTTCACGAAGTACGGATACTTCACTCTTTGGATCGCTCAAATCACCAAATACGATGGCGTCGGTAGGACAAACTTGAGAACAAGCAGTTTGGATCGTTCCGTCTGGGACCTTAACATCGCTGCTATCCTTAGCTTTAACCTTCTGATCGATCTTACCTTGAGTGATGCGTTGTGTACAATAAGTACACTTTTCCATCACACCACGCATACGAACCGATACATCTGGGTTTTGCGCCATTTGTACGAGCTCGGGCATTCCCTTCGGAGTCAATGGTCCGAGATAAAGGTCATCGATGCTGCGTTGTTGGTAATCGAAGAAGTTGAAACGACGTACCTTATACGGACAATTGTTCGCACAGTAACGTGTTCCGATACAACGGTTATAGGCCATTGTATTCAGTCCTTCATCATCGTGAACCGTCGCATTAACCGGACAAACGGTTTCACACGGTGCCGTTTCACAGTGCATACAACCCAAAGGCTGGATGTTGACCTGAGGATCCTCGGGGATCACTTCGTTGGCCAAACCGGAAGAGAAATAACGATCGAGACGAATCCAGTGCATTTCGCGACCGCGACGTACTTGGTCACGACCTACGATTGGAATGTTGTTCTCGCTTTGGCAGGCAATAACGCAGGCGTTACAACCGGTACACACGTTGAGGTCGATATTCATCCCCCACTGGTGCGTCCCTTCAAGATCAGGATGCTCGTAGAGAGATCCACCACGCGGTGTTGTAGTGACTTTGTCCTGGGTCGACATATCGACCGAGGCACCGTAAATCGCTGGCGAGTGAGACTCGGCACCCATCTTGTGTACCCAACCAGAATCCTTCGCATACGTTTCAACGTTGGCTTCGCGGATGATCGCGCGGCCTTCCATTGACCAATGCTCTTGAGTACTCGCGAGCTGAAACTCTTCACCGGTTAGGTGGATGCTAGCCCCAGAGGCAAACGTCTGTGAGTCGGAACTACGAATCGCGTAAGCACTGAAACCACTTTCCTTGCCAATGTTACCACTGTCAGGTCGTCCGTAGCCGAGCGGCAAGATAACTGTGTAGTTGTCGAGTCCGGGCAAAATTTGAATCGCACCCGTGATTTCGCGATTGCCGATCTTAATCTGAGCAATCTTTGCATAAACACGACCATCGCGAACGACGTTCGGGTTTTTGCGAGCAACTTGGATCGCGGAGTTTGGAGCAACGATATCGAGCTCAGCAGCCAAACGGGGGCTGAT